>JABDDJ010000003.1 GCA_013287645.1 Chlamydiota bacterium
GCGTGCTTTTAGATCGCTATTATCGAGAAGGAAGGGACGTCCTATTGAATCCTTTTGACGATAGAAGTGAGACCTGGCATCCCTGGGCAGAAGGGGACACCGCGATAGATTATGCAAATTTAGCCGATTCTCTGATTCCATCCACCCCCTCCGAAAACGAAAACTACTGGCGCATGGCTTCAAAAACCGTATTCGTCAGCCTCTTAGAAAAGTTCTCCGACATTAAAAGAACGTCCGAACTCACCCGGTGGATCCAATATGAATCCCTAGACAACCTATGCAAGCTCGTCCAAGGCTCAAAAGCAGCTGCCCACATGGATCCCTCATCAGAAAAGACAGCCAGCTCAATCCGCTCGGTTGCTAGCACGTTTTTGGAATGTCTAGAAACTCTCCCGGACACCTCCACCCCATTTTCAATCAGAGAGTGGATGAATCAACAAAACGACTCTTGGTTATTTCTTCAATGTTTACCCAGCCAAAGAACCATTCTTCGTCCTCTGATAACTGCCTGGATCTCCGCTGCTATTCGCGGCCTGATGTCTCTTCCGATTAATCTCAAGCGCCGCATTTGGTTTTCCATTGATGAGCTACCTTCACTCCACAAAGTAAAAGATCTTGATACGTTTCTCACGGAAGGGCGCAAATACGGTGGGTGTGGAATCCTCACCCTCCAAAGTCCGGCTCAGCTTGAAAATATCTATGGACGCGATGTGGCAAAAATCATCATCGGAAATACCGCAACAAAAGTTATTTTTAGAGAGAAGGATCCAGAAACGGCTGAACGGATTTCAAAGGCTTTTGGCGAAAGAGAAGTCATGGAAATTCAAGAGGGGATTACCTATGGTGCTAACGAAGTTCGCGATGGCGTGAGCCTTTCCATGCAAAACAAAATCCGGCCGGTTGTCTCTTCTACCCAAATTCTTGAACTTCCGATCAACACAGCCTACATCAAACTTGCAGAAGAGCCGCACGTATCTAAAATTACGCTCAATCTTTCAAAAAAATAAAAGGAGACCAACATGAAAATAAAATTGCCAATTATGCTCATTACGTTAAGTTGCATCGTTGTTCTAACCTGTAGTTGGACCACGTCTTTATTTCCCTATATGAAAGGCATCACATGCTTAGAGAGCGGACAGGTTTCTGAAGCGATTAAGTATCTAAAAGAAGCCGTTGAATTAGAGCCACTGAAATCCCAAAACCAAGGAACACTTGCTGTTGCTTACATACAAGCAGGAGATTGGGCTAAAGCATGGTACCACGCCAGACAAGCAGTTCTTTGTGAGACATGTACTAATACTGATTTAAAGGTCTTTATGCTCACCTATCAACATATGGTTGTGGATAAAGGCTTAAATAAAATAGGTACACCGTACACAGTCATTGAAGAGGCATTAGGGCTTCCCGATATATGGGGTCATCCCGTGAAAGAGAAACATCCCGATCATGCTGCATATGGCCTCTGTTTTATGACATTTACTGAAGGGAAACTCGATACGCTTGAAACGCCAGGTTTTCCTAAATTAGGCACAAACACAATTAAGCCCCAGATTTCAAGAGAATAAAATATAAATTATCAAGACTGTAAAAAAATAAAGGAAAAAAACAATGAATACATTCATTTGTACATTAATCACTAGTTTGATTTTTTGCTTTTCAATTGAAGCCTTAATTATGGGCGCTGGACGAATAGTGTCTAAACAAGATAGAGCAATTTCGTCTGAAGTGATTATGACAGATTATCCGAAGAAATCACTTTGGATGATCTTGAGCTCCGATCCAAAAGTAGAAAGGAACAGGGAGGGAATCTGCACGATTGATCAATACGAAAGAAAAAAGTTTAATTTTGTTGTAACGCTTCAAAAAAACGCATTCACACTTAGTTTTCTTCGATCTGAAGAGGTTTTGTCATTCTATGTAGGACAGTGGTCTAATTGCCCCATATCTCCAGGGATTTTTAAAGAATCACGAAACCGATGTCCTTCCGAATCTTTTGTGAATTCTTATGTTGGCTTTTCTGTGAATTCTTGTGATGTCGGCTTTCATGATTTGGGCTCTTGGTCGGAATCAATAAAGGAAGAACATCTCAACATCTTGGAAATCACTTATGATGAAAATGGGAATATTGAGTCTTTTGCTGCAAACGTTCTACATGAGGGGTTTGAATGGAACCTGCCGCCGATATTTATGGCTATTCGATACAACTCACAGATCCCCGTTGAAGTCAATACTGTTCAATTATATGGAATCCATGAGACGCCAAAATCATTTATTTATTGCATTCGATATCCCGAAGCTCAATCTAGGAGAAAATCTAGAGAAGACAGCCACCTAGAAATGGTACCCATTGTCAATAATTTCACTAGTCCTATGGATTCCTGGTTTGACCGACATGAATCCCCCTCTATTAAAGGAGATATTTTTAATACGACAAGCAATCATGCTCAATTTGATTGTCAGGTGTTTAAATCGTCGAAACACAAAAGACATCTGTCTTTCAAAATTCTCAACGACTATCACGACATAGAGTTATCTTTCAATCCTCCCAAAGACGAAAACTATGTAAAGGAATTTCATAAAAAATTGCGTAAGCGCAAAGATACCGTATTTTATAGAGATGGAGAAGAGTCTTATTTTTTGAAAGAGTACAGAATAAGAGAATTGGAGATAGATGCTTCAGAGATAGTGAAGTTAGCAATTGATTTCATTGGTGAAGCAGAAGATGGAAAAATCATAGAAGGCTCTTTACGTCACGAAACCGACATTCCTGTAAATTTAGAAAATCCGTACAACCGGTGAAACCATCACGCAGGGGAGGCCTTAACGCCTTTCCTGCCGGGTGCAAATGCTCCTTAATATGTTACGAATGCCGTTGCACTTGTGCCTAGAAAGAGCCTTATTTAGACAGTATATAAGGCATTGAACAGAAATCTCTTAGTTCTACATATGTGGAGCTAATTGGTATCTTTTCAGTTCAAGTTGAGGAAAAATTTCTCTTCAGTGGCGACTGAAAAAAATAAACAATAAAAAAGGAAAAAAATAAAATGAAACAATTTATTTACAGATTGGTAGCTACCGTAATGTTATTTACAGCAGCTGAAACAGTTGCAACAGAAGGCTCAAAAGCAACATTTTTGATGCTAGTAAGTCCAAAAGCCAAGCGTGGTTGGGAATATATTGGACAAGGAAAAGCCCAACAATGTCGAGAAGATGATGGAACTTTTAGGTTATCACAACCTAAAATTAATGAAGTTGAATTACGCTATAATCCAAAAAAACAAATGAGTGGGATTTGGTGGGATTTTCGTTTTAGACAAGAAGCCGGCACACCAGTAACTTCTGGAATTTACACCGCATTGTCGCGTTATCCGTTTGGTCAGGGCGCCTGTGTCGATTTTGGTGGATCTGGACGCGGTTGCAATAACTTGATAGGCGATCTCAATATTTTGGATATTACGCATGATGAAGAAGGAAACATTCAATCATTTGCTGCAAACTTATTGCAGCATTGCGAAACCATAAAACATGCCCCTCTCTTTGTGGGAATTCGGTATAACTCATCGATTCCAGTAATAGTAAAGCCAGAAGAGTTGTACAGTTCTCAACATAAACCCGCGTCATTCATTCACTATCTCGAATGCCCAAGAACAGATGCAGAAACTCCTGACAGAAACGAGGTGTTTCATAACATCACAAGTAACCAAACCGATTTTACAATCAAATGTAGCCAAATTGAAGATTTGAGTGGCTTCGGAAGAGGAATAGACATCAAAATTGCAAGTGAACCTTCTAACATATGGTTTACTCTTCCCGTTCCAAAAAAGAAATACCTCAAAGAATGGCGTCATTCAGTGCTTGCCATGTCTGACGATGCTGTGTTTTATACAGATGATTACTATTATCTGAAAGAATACAGAATAAGGGAATTAAAGCTAAATGACTCAAAGCAAGTCATCAAATTTGCCGTAGATTTTATTGCGGAAACAGAGGACGGCAAGATCATTCAAGGATCTCTTCGCCATAATTCTGATGTTGCGGTGAATTTGGAAAAACCTTACAACGATTAAAAGTTGTTGTGTGCAGGGAAGGCATTTATGTCTTCCCTGCCGGGAGTAAGTACTCTATAATGTACTTGTACTTGGAAACGGTCTTATTTGTTAGACTGTTTTCGAATAAAAATCTGTTAGAGCTGCCTGTGTGGTATTGATTTTATGGATATGTTGTAAGAACGAAAGTTATGATTTCTATGACTTTGGTGCATAATATTCTTGCACAAAAGTCATAAATATTATAACATTGGTGTATGAGCAACAAAGATCAACTTTTCGAAATAGCCAACAGGCAACAGGGCTTTTTTATCACGAGGCAGGCAGAGGCCTGTGGTTTTTCGCGCTCAAACTTTCATTTAAAAATTCAATCGGGCGAATGGATTAAAGAGAGGAGAGGCATTTATCGTCTAGCCCACTATCCCATAACTGAAAGACCTGAGCTTGTTCTTTGGATTCTTTGGAGTTGTAACCGCAAAGGGGAACCTCAAGGTATTTGGTCACACGACACTGCTCTGGATATTCATGAGCTTAGTGATGTAATGCCTTCTAAAATGCATATGTCTGTCCCTTCAAACTTTAGAAGAAGAACAGACATCCCTCGAGTGCTTAACCTACACTATATCGATATCCCCGAATCTGATACTGAAACACGGCAAGGCTATCGGGTAACAAAAACCCTTAGAACACTTATTGACGTTATTAATGAGGGTAAAATAGCCCCGAATCAAATTGCCCAAGCTCTTAAAGAAGCTCTTCAACGAGGTCTTATTTCGAGAAGAGAAGTGGATTCAGAACCGAAACTGACAAAAATAAAGGAATCGAATGAAATTTAAGACAGCTACAGATTTTCGTAAGAGCTTGGAAACGAGAATTCAGGGTATTGCGGCCAAAACAGGTCAAGATTTGCAAAGCCTTAGAAGAAAAGTTGCTTTTGATCGATTGTTAGCAAGGATTTTTTCAGATAACAAGTCTAGCTTCTATTTAAAAGGCGGTTATGCAATGGAGTTGAGGGTGGCTGAAGCTCGTGCTACGAAAGACATTGATCTTACATGTATTCAAAGAGCGACTAATGAAAGTGAGCTTTGGAATGAAATCATTTTGGATGAGCTTCAGGAATTAGCAAGCCGCAATTTGAATGATTGGTAAAGCTCAATTAGATTTAGATAATGCTCCTTATGGAGGAAGCCGATATCCAGTTTCCGCACTGATTGACGGTAAGCTCTTTGTTCGTTTTCAATTAGATGTAGGTGCCGATGTTGTCGTGGATGAAATAGAGCAAATTAAGGGCATTGATTGGTTAGAATTTTGTGGAGTAAAAGCCCCCATAATTCCGGCAATATCGATAGAACAACAACTATCAGAAAAGCTTCATGCTTACTCTATGCCTCGTGGCGATAGAATAAATTCTAGGGCAAAAGATCTTGTTGATATGGTGTTGTTGCTTAATATGAGAAAAATAGAAAAAGAGGAGTTTCAGAAAGTACTGGAGAAGGTATTCAAAGCTCGAAATACTCATCCACTTCCTAAATTTTTAGATCCACCTCCTTCGGAGTGGGAGAATCAATTTAAAAAGATGGCCGCAGAATGTGGTATTACCCAAGACATGAGATTGAGTTTTGAAAAAATGTCCTTTTTTTACAGTCCAATTACACAGGAAGAATGGCAAAACGCGAAACTAATTCTTGATGAATATGGCAGTCTAATTGCTCCCCATACGGTCATTCTAGCCTTCGATGAAAACGAATCTTATGGCACTGCAGTTCTTATCAACTACAAGAACAAAAAAGTTTTATTAACCGCTACCCATGTCGCTCGACAATTGAAAAAGGCTAAAAGAATTCGTCTTATTTCTCATTTTGATGATAGACGCAGAGAATATCCTACCCGTGATCCGCGAGATTTTGAAGTTAAAGAATGGGATTTAAGCTTTGCTGATGAAATGCTTCAAGATGTATTGGATTCAGTCCCCAAGGACTTAGCCGTTATTGAACCTTCTCCTCAAATTATTAATATGTTAGAAAATTATAAACAATTTTTTCTATTTACTGAACCTTTAAGTATAACATCGAAAGATGCATTAGTTTTATTTGGAGGAATAGGGTCTGAGAAAACAGGTAATACATTTAATGGTAGGGTTTATTCGCTTGCTGTAGTTATGTCAAATTATGAAAATAAAATTGACAGTGATTACATTGTTTGTAATGTGAGCACTGAAACATTCGGAATAAAAAATCTTGGAGAAAAAATCATCCCAAATTTCCAAGGCTCAAGTGGTGGTGGCGTTTGGAAGATAGTCAATCAGAAACCTCAGTTGGTTGGTATAGCGATAGCCCAGGATTTGACAGACTATAAAACTGTCAACAAAGAAGGTCTGTTGTATTTTCATGGATCACAATCTATTTCAATGATGTTGAAATCTTTGGATGATGAATCAGAAAACATATAAAATCACTCCATGATTAATAAATAATACAATTTATTCATGAAATAGTATGTGCATGTACTAATTATCTATAATAGAAAATAAAGTAAAAGTTATTACTTCAACAATTTTTTATATATAAAAGCTATTTTTAAACTAGAAAACAAATTTATTTTGTTGATTTCTATCCATATATATTTGTATATTAACTACATGAACAAATTCTTGATGCAAAACTAGTATATATTTTCGTTTCCTTCGCGGCCTTTCCGCGTATAATAGCGGCCGCTAATCTAGGGGGTGCAAGAAGACAACAGAAGTATTTTGTGTATTGCACACTGCTGACTGGCATCTTGGCAAAATCCTTCACGATCAAGCCCGCGACGAGGAACACAACCACTTTCTGAATTTTCTACTACAAACAGTCAAGGACAAGAAGATAGATACTATCATCATCGTCGGGGATATCTTCGACTCGCCGCATCCCACTCACATAGCCCAACGACTCTACTATGACTTCCTCGCAGAGGTCAATCGCTCCACAAACTGTTCGGTCGTCATTACCTTGGGCAACCACGATTCACCGGTCAACCTGGAAGCTCCTAAAGACGTTTAAAAGAGATCAATACCCACGTCGTTGGCGATGTTCCGGAAAACCTTGACGAGGCATGAGGCTCAAAAACATCACGGAAGGGAATAAAATCTGTAATCAAAAATGGAAATTTGACTTGATGATTTTCTTTTGATCTGTACGATTCATATGTACACCAATGTTTGTTGACTGAGGCCGATCTCCTGGCAGCTTGCCTGGATTTCGGTCTCAAATTTTTCTCTCATTTTTAACACTAGTGTCAGATTAAGTCTAGACTATTACACTTGAAGATGTTATGCGTCGGCTCGTGTTACATAATTCTTTGAAACTCCACGAACTTCTGCCAGATCAATGGGTTGATGATCGCAAAAAAAGTGCTGCCTAATTTCTGCAATACCCCTAAATTTGACGCTTACCCTGGAATACGCGCGAAGCGCGCATTCCAGGACCTTGATGCACCTAGACGTGAATAGTTACTTTGATTTTAGATTTTAAAATGAATTATATTCCGTTTGCAGTGTTTGTTGCCTTACTTTGTCTACACGAATTGTTGTCTCAAGTTTAGCTACGGCATCTTTTAGTTCAGCGGTAGCTTTATCATAACCAGGGTTATTAGGAAAGCTCTTTGCCACCTCCAAATGTCTACGAAGCTTAACTTTTGCTTGGCTTAATTCAGATTCTAAAGATGTTAGTTTATTGTCAAGATCCTTTAGTTCACGTTCTACTTGACCCTTGTGTGAATGAGCTGTATATACATAAGTCATAAAAATTCTCCTTTGAGTATATGTTTTTTTGAAGTGCTCCCCAAGTGTTGGACAGAAAAAAAGAGGGAATAAGGTTATAAACCACGCTTTTTCTTGTTTTTCAAAGGCATCCCAGGAATTCCTGAGAGTATCCTCGAATTTTCTTTGTTTTCCCCGCCAACAATTTATTCACCCACCGTTTTAATTTCAATAATTTTATATTTGCCCTCATGATACACCTCAGGTGGTGTCTTGTACCCAATAGACTGATGTGGACGCTCTTTATTATAGAATCTTATGTATCTTGAAATGCCCTCAAATGTCTCTTGAACGCTCTCATAACTTTTTGGATACACTTCTTCATATTTTAAAGATCGCCATAATCTTTCAATAAACACATTGTCTAATGCTCTTCCTTTTCCATCCCAGCTTATGCTTGTTCCAGAGCCCATCAAAGCGCTTGTAAACCTGTCTACAGTAAACTGTGATCCTTGATCTGAGTTAAAGATTTCTGGTCTACCCGCTACTAATGCCCTCTCCAATACTTGTAGGCAAAATATTTCATCAAGTGTCGTTGAAAGCTCCCAGGCCAGTACACAGCGACTGTACCAGTCCATTATCCCAACGAGATACACAAACCCCCTTTTCATTGGTATATAAGTGATATCTGTACTCCACACATGGTTGCAATGATCTATCGTCATACCTCGGAGAAGGAGGGGTATTTAACTCCTCTTTCCTTTATCTTGCTGAGGTTTGGTTTTGGATAGATTGCCGATATCCCCATAATCTGCATTAGTCTCCTGGCGCGTTTTTCATTAATAACCCATCCTTCCCTTTTAAGAGGAAAAACAATCTCATGGCGAGATTGAAACAGAGCACCCTGGATACCTTTTATCCCAAGATACGTACTATGTAGGAACGATTAAAGGCGTGGGGAGGATTTATCAACAAACGGTCATCGACACATATACCAAGGTGGCATTCACTAAACTGTATGGCAGAAAGAATGTGCTCATAGCAGCGGACATTCTTAATGATCAAGTCATACCCTGGTTTGAAAACCAAGATATCCGAGTTCTTAGAGTACTCACAGACAGAGGGACAGAATACTGTGGAGCTAGAGAAGATCATGCTTATCAACTCTACCTAGCGCTCGAAGATATCGATCACAGCAAAACAAAAGCAAAGCATCCGCAAACTAACGAAATATGCGAGCGATTTCATCTAACGGTGAAGACTGAGTTTTATCAAGTGGCGTTTAGGAAGAAAGTGTATAAAGGCCTTGACGAATTACAGGAGGATTTGAATAGTTGGATTCGTGAGTATAATGAGTCTAGGACGCATTCAGGAAAGTACTGTTTTGGCAGAACGCGTTTACAAACGTTCTTGGAGGCAAAACATCTAGCACAGGAAAAAGTGCTAGATAAACAGTATCTGACAGGTTCTAACGTTGTCGGGTAGGTAGTGTGCGTCAGATCAAGTTATGTTTAGGACATCTAAGTTGGACCTAACAAGGGGGCAAGGTCAGGAATTCTCTTTACGAGCCTAAAAGGTTGCCCATTTTCGCAACCATAGATCTGTATATCTGTGCGTATGTATGTACAGACGATACAGCAAATCACAAAAATGTACTTTCAAATATGAACCTTCACTAATTCGCGATAGCCCGTTAAGTAAGATTTGGATACGATAGCTTTTATTCGACGGATGAGAAATCATTGTATCAAACTATTACCTAACGGAATAGTGCGAATTCTAATAAATAATAATTTTATTTTAAAAAAATGTATAAATAAATGGGGCTAATGCAGAACCCTCTGCTAGAAATATCAAGCAACCTATTAGTAACAAAATGATAATTAGAGGAGCAAGCCAAATTTTTTTTCTTGCCCTCATAAACGCACAAAGCTCAAAGATAGTCTCTATCATAAATTACTCCGATTGCTTTTTTTCACAATTTCGAGAACGTCATTCGCAATTTTTCTTCCAAGGATCTCGTTACCTAGTTCATCAATATGGAAATAATCGATATAAAATGGGCGTTGGTATCCGGAGAGAATTTCTGAGAGATCGTGAAAATCGTTTTCTTTGATATTGGAGATAAGTTTTCTGAGTTGTACGAAGATTGATTTTCCATGAAAATATGATTCGCCTACAGATGCGATATGGCTTTCATAAGGCGTATAATCGTCTTTTGTGAGAATAATTGGTTGCCAATAGAATAGGGTCTTAAATCCGTAAAACTTGGAAATAGACCGAATTATGTTTAGATTTTGTAGGTATATTTGATAAATATCCGTTGCTATTTTTTGTTGTTGATTTTCATCTAAATTTTTGGTTTCGTTTGGTTCATTTTTTCTTAAAATCTTGGAAATATAGTAATATACAGGGGAGTAAGCCGCGTAAGAGGTCGCTATCCTTTGTAAAACACTCAATTTTTCTTGGTGAAATGCTGTTTTCCTGTCTAATTCCCCCCAAGATACCCCGGCTTGACCTACTTGACCGGCTCGTAGCGCACTAAATATTTCATTAAGGCCATCGTAAAAGATAACTAAATCTGGGATATTGTTGTTTTGAATTTCCATCATAAAACGGATAAGTTCTTGAGTACTGACGTAACCAACCTCACCAAAATTTATAATTTCTGCATCTACTCCATATTCATTAAATAAAATTTTGTTGATTATCGAAGGGATTGTGAAATCGTCGCGCGCACCCCATCCCCACATAGTACTTCCACCAAAGACGAATATTTTAAATTTTTGAGTTTTTCCTATCCTATTTGGACTCCAAGTTTTCCTAATCGATCGTTCATCAATATTAAGGTACTTACCTTTATACGCGTGTGTGCTCCAATATACATAAGGTTTCCATGAAATATTTGGTATTGCTTCAAGACACTCTTTAACATAACCCTCATACCAATTCGTTTCTAAATAACTTTCTGGGGTAGGTGCACCCTCCAGTAGAGAAAGAGGCTCTTCGTTCTGACTCTCAAAAATGTGAAAATGTTTAAATGGATATAATACAGCCTCGGTTATGAGGAGCATTCCGATTGCAATGGCTAATGAGTTCCATCCGTGTTGTAAATTTAAGAAAATATTCTTCAAATGGCACCTATTTTCAAATTCGTATTTATCAGCTAATTATGAAAAATGTTTTTACTTTTTAATAAAACACAAACAGTATTAATTTAATTGCGAATTTGTCATGAATAATGTTCGGGTCTACATTTTCAATGTCTTTTCTACCGTCTCTATAAATAATTTCTTCAACAGGTGTAATAGACAAATCCTTTAGTTTATCGCCCGTAAGTGTCACGGCCATGTTCAAAGGAAATGGATAAAGTTGAATCCATGGTAGTCCTTGTTTAGTGAAGTCTTCTGCAATTGGAAAATGGCAATAGTCTGGCGGGATTTTAGATCTATTTACGATGACAACAGTTGCATCTGCCGGAATATTGAGCGATTCTTCATTGCATAGAAAATTGCTAAATCCGCCGTCTTTTTTGGTAAGTTCCAATATTCTTACGGCTCCTGGCTGATAGTCTAGACTGAATGTGTCTTTTAATGATTTGATTAACTCAACTGAATTTTGAGATAGTCTTTCGTAAACTTCCACATTTTGCATATCTGGCAATCGACGGACAACACTAAGTTGTGAATCAGGTTGAAGATTTATCTCCTTAAATAAAAGACCGTTTGGATAAGTTCGAGTTTGCTGGTTTTCAGCATTGAACGTAATTTGTGGGTAGTTGACATCAAGATGTTGACATTTGTTTGCAAACTCATCCATTTCCTGTTTTGTAACTAATCCTCTTATCGAAATACTTACGCGTTTTCCTTTCGCAGATCCCGGTGTTAAATCGCCTAATCTATCTATAGGTGCTATCGGACAATGCGGGGGTAATGTATTTGCTCCTGGGTATTCAGGTGCTATATTTGGTCCAAGATAGATTGCAGGCTCGGTATATACAGTACATGCTATTTGGGTATCAAATATTGGGAAAATAAAGCGATCTCCTGTCTCTTCATCTTGAAGTATTGTTCCTGTAAATGTTCCTTTTGCCATTTCCCAATCAACCAATGTTAAATCTTGGACAAGAATATACTCTGGAATAGGAAGTGTATGTTCTTTTAAAAATTTGTATTGAGTGACAAATTGATCTTGATGAAACCTATTAGCATCAAAATTTATTATCAAGCTGAGGTCTTTGGATAGTCCGTAAAAGTGGACTTTCCAATGGTTTTCTATCATGCGTTTCACATGTTGAGCATGATTTTCAAATACTGCCATCCCCTTCGTATCTGCATAGATTGGTTGATTATTTTCATCATAACCGATTGGATCTGTCATTATTGTGCATATCGGTGTTACTTCGTTAATAGGGAAATCAAGCTCAGCTGTTACAATGCCATGCTGCATATTTTCTTGAATGTCTATCATGAAATTTTTTGCCATTTCATGTTTTTCGGGAGTCATGTAAAAAAACAAACGGTTTTTTCCAAACTGGGCGGTTGCTATCTCAGAACTCCCTAATCGTCCAGGTACGGGCAAAGTTTCGGCGGAAGATAAAGCATAATTAAATATAAACAGAAATAACACAAATGTTGTTATGTTTTTCATTTTAATCACCATAAAAAATAGTTAATTTATAACAAATAAAATCAATTCGCAAACTAATTTCTCTGTAAGAACGGAATCGTATGCATTTTCTTCATCGATTTGCGCATTTCTGAAGAATAACTCTTCTAGTGGTGTCATTGAAAGTTGTCTGAAAACTCTTCCAGATACGATCATTGCTTGATGAGGGGAGAAATTAAAAAGTTGTATCCACGGTAACCCTTGATCGGTCCATATTTTCGAAATCGTATAGTATTTATAATTTTCTGGAAGCTTAGATTTATTCAATATGACGACTGTTGAATTTTCCGGAATCTCTAAATCTAACTTAGAAAATCGACTGAAGCCTCCGTCTCTTTTAATTAGATGGAATATTTTGACGTTAGACCCTCGCACACCTAAATTTTTTTTTAGATAGGAAATTGTGGTTGAAAAATCTTGAGGAGACGACTCTAAAATTGTTAGATTTTCTTGATCAGGCAATTTGTGTTGAAGGGAATTATTCTCGTTGGCTAATTTTTGGGAGATATCTTGTATTTTAATTGTGTCAGGATATTCAAAAAGTCTTAAATTATCCTTCTCAATTGTTATTGTGGGGCGGTTGATTGGAAGAAAGGTCGCATTCTTCGCTGCTAAAATGATCTCTTCTTCTTGTACAACTCCTCGAGTGCTAGTGCTGATTCTTTTGCCTTTCCAAGATCCCACTGTTGTACTTCCATCAAAGTCTGTAGGAGCCACGGAACTATGGTATGGAAAACTAATGCGTCCTGGATATACGATTACAGAGTTTTTGTCTTTAGAAACGCAAGGTTCTGTGTAAACTGTGCCAACGATTTCTCCAGGAAAAACAGCCATTATGAAACGGTCGCCATCAGAACCATCTTGAACCAATGTCCCTGCAAAAGTTCCTTTTGCCATTTGCCAATCCATAAGAGTTAAATCTTGAAATAAATAATACGTCTTAACTGGCGGAGGAAGCGAGCTTAGGTATTGATATTGGTCGGAGAACGAATCACGATGAATTTTTAGCGCATCGTAGTTAGGATTAAAGTTAAGATGACCTGATAATCCCTCCATTTTTGTACCTAATACGCTATACACAATTTCAGCAACTTTACTTCTATATGTTGAGAACAAGTTGTGACCTTCAGAATCAGGATAGATGTTGTTACCATCCTTATCTTCTCCAATAGGGTCGGGATATTTTTCATTCCAAGCAAGAATTTCGATAACAGGACAGGGTGCTGAAGCATTTCCAAATGAAAGGATAGTTTTTTCATTGATGTCCCGGATTAGTTGTCGAGCTAACATGTCTTTCTCAGGTGTCATGTAAAAAAAAATGTAAGTTTTTCCAAAACGGGTGAAATAGACACTATTGTTGCCAATACGCCCAGGGAGAGGTGTGTGTTGTTCCAAGATGGAGTAGGATTGTAATTTGTGGGGGGCACTTACAATCAACAATAAGAAAATCGTGGTAAAGATACGTGATATCAAGATGGTTCCTCCCTAAAGTTTAGTGTGACATTTCAAGTCCTGAAGCTATTTCAACCCGTTTGTTTCTCATCAGAGGTCTAATGGAAAAACTGGATTCCAAAAAAACCGTAGCAAAAAATTGAAATTAGTGGTAGCTTTTTTTTAGTTTTAACCTTGGCTTGGTGCTTAATGAGCCTTTAAATTTGACTGTTGTGTTCATGGGTCATCGATTGGCCTTTTTAACAACGGTTGACTGGAAAAATAAATTTTGCATTCGAAAACTATTAAGGGAAAACATGTTAGATAACGATCGATACTTTTCAGCAGGTTAGGAGTTTTATTTTATGGAAGCAGTAGCAGTGATTGGGCTTGCTGGTTCATTTCCAGCTTCTTCGTCGATTGAAGAGTTTTGGGCCAATTTATGTAAAGGAAAGGAGCTTATTTCTTTTTTAGACGTTCAAGAATTGTTACAGGAGGGGTTGGACCCGAAAATTCTAAACAATCCTCAATATGTTAGAGCTAAAGCTATTTTGCCAGAAGCAGATTGTTTTGATGCTTCATTTTTTGGATACAGTGCCCGTGAAGCTGCATACATCGATCCGCAGCAAAGAGTCCTTCTTGAGTGTGCTTGGAGTGCTTTGGAACATTCTGGTTATGATCCTGAGCAGTACAAGGGCTTGATAGGAGTGTTTGCTGGGTGCAGTTTTAGCAGCTATTTCTGCTACAATTTGTTGCCACATTTGAATGGTGCTGAGAATTTGATGCAAGACGAAATGTTAATGGTTATGGGGACTGAAAAGGATTTTCTAGCGACGCGCATTTCTTATAAACTCAATCTGACAGGACCGAGTAAGTGCATTCAGACTGCTTGTTCGTCTTCTTTGGTTGCAGTACACGATGCTTGTCAAAGTCTGCTCAATTATGAGTGTGATATAGCCTTAGCAGGCGGGGTCTCGATTACTTCCCCCCTCCGACATGGATATCTATACACAAAAGAAGGTATTAATTCACCGGATGGACATTGTCGAGCTTTCGACCATCGTGCGGCAGGTACTGTCATGGGTAATGGTACAGGGATTGTGGTTTTAAAGAGATTAAATGAAGCTTTGGCTGATCGGGACACAATTCATGCTTTAATTCGCGGGTCTGCCATAAATAACGATGGGGCAAGGAAAGTTGGATATACTGCACCTAGTATTGAAGGACAAGCACAAGTTATTATTGCTGCTCAAGCAGCCGCAGAGGCGACTCCTGAAGACATTACTTATATAGAAGCTCATGGGACAGGAACAATTCTTGGGGATCCAGTTGAAATCAATGCGCTGACTCGTGCGTTTCGAGAAAAAACGAATGCAAAACAGTTTTGTAAAATCGGTTCTGTGAAAACGAACATTGGTCATTTGGATGCTGCAGCCGGGATTGCAGGCTTGATTAAAACCATTCTTACTGTACAGCATCGCGTTGTTCCACCCTCGTTGCACTTTGAAAAACCTAATGAGTCCATCGCATTTTCTGAATCTCCATTTATCGTAAATGATAAATTAACATCCATGGATAGCAAGAATGGAGTAAATTTGGCCGGTGTAAGCTCGTTTGGTATCGGAGGTACTAATGCTCATGTCATTGTTGAGAATGCTCCTCAACATAAGGTACACCCTTCAAAACGGCATTTTCATCTTTTTCCATTTTCTGGAACAAATGTTTTTTCGCTTAGAAAGGTTCTCCAGCGGTTTCTCGAGCATTTTGCTTTGCAGAATTTTTCATTAGCTGACGTTGCTTACACCTTGCAAGTAGGTAGAAAAAGATTAGAATACCGCGTCTGTTTTATCAGTGATAATAAGGAAACACTGATAAATCAAATCAATCAATACCTTACCCATGGTCTTACGAATTTAGAACTCATAGACGTTTCTGTTCAAGGTGACGAGCTCGACAAACTCAGAAAAATGGGAAGAGATTGGTTGAGCGGCTTGGATTGTTTGTGGAAGTCTTATTATTCTGATGAGAGCAGAAGCCGTATACCACTCCCCACCTATCCATTTGAAAGGGTACGCCATTGGATACTTCCAAAATCATGTGCTTCAGTAGACAGTAAAGAAGCTCAGGAATCAAAAAGTGATTTATTAATTAATTTAGGCTCTGCCTCAAAATCAATACAATCCGAGGTCGTTGATATTTGGAAAAAAAGTTTGAATGTTGCACATATCGATATTCAGGATGATTTTTTTGCTTTAGGTGGTGACTCTCTTTTAGCATTGGAAATTCTGGATGAGCTGAGAAAAAGGTTTGCGGTGGATTTAACACTAAGTCAAATACTAGAAAAAAGAACTGTAGAACAATTAGCAAATGTCGTTGAAGAAATTATAATAAAAAATATTTCTTCATTGTCAGAAGAAGAAGCTACTTCACTCATAAATTAAACATTTTTAGGTAATGTATGTCACAATTAGACAATTTGACCGAATCCCATAAAAAATTATTCGAACAGATGCTTTCTAGGAAGATAGAACAAAAAAATAGAATGTTCCAACAGGATGTTCCATTTGTCACTGTCTTACCTAAGCAAAAATATTATGCAGCATCTACTATTCAAAAGCGAATGTTTTACTTACAAGAATTGGACAAGCATTCAACGGCATACAATTTACCCGTTGCATTTTCCATAGGTGGTGATCTTTGTGTCCAAAGCCTGAGAAATGCATTTCATAACCTTTTAAAAAGGCATGAAAGTTTAAGAACAGGGATCTATTTTCACGAAGGCGAAGTTGTCCAGGCTGTTTACGATGATGTCAATTTCGAGATAGAATTTGTTCAAGATTCTAACGTAGATATCAAAAATACATTTGAGAGTTTTATCAGGCCATTCGATTTGGATAAACCTCCATTAATCAGAGTAAAATTAATCAAAATAAGTGATCAAAACCATTTATTGTTTTTAGACATGCATCATGCAATTTCTGATGGGAAGTCAATGAGTCTTTTACTAAAAGAACTTGCAAGTCTTTACGAAGGTCACACTTTGAACGTTTTACCTATTCAGTATAAAGAGTATGCTGACTGGAATGCTCGTTTTCTAAATACACCTATATCTCGCATAAATTACGAATATTGGAAGTCGCAGTTTTCAGAGGAAATTCCTCAAATTGCTTTTCCGAGTGATATTATGAGCCAAAATGCTCTCGCATATCAGGGATCTCAACATTATTTTTCTATGGATGTGTCCTTGTCAGAACAAATAAAGGCTGCCGCAGTTAAGGAAGGGGTTACTTTACATACCTTTTTGTTGGGAATCTATTATGTGTTGCTGGGAAAATATACTCAGCAGGAAGATATTATAGTGGGTTCCTCGGGTGAAGGGAGACCTTTTCCCGAGTTTCAACAAGTCATTGGTGCGTTTGTTACGGCTTTACCACTAAGATGTAAACCTAATGGAATAAAATCATTTAAGAACTTTTTGGAAGAAGTTCAGTCATGCATTGTAAGGGCTTCTGACCATCAATATTTTTCGTTAGAGGAATTAGTCCAATTTCTTAAAAAAGAACAGTATATTCAAGACAATAATCTTTATGATGTATGGTTTGAATTGCACTATGATCGATCGATTCTCAAGAAATTTTCAAATTTAACTATAGAACCTTTACAAGTCACTCATCACGCTTCAAAATTTAAGCTATCGTTAGAAATCGTTGACCGAGAACAATCGCTAAATTGTCATTTTGAATATAGTTCTGCGATCTTCCAAGAAAGGACAATCGTTCGTATGGCAAAACAATTCGAACGAATAGCAGCACAAGTTGTAGGTACTCCTAACATATTGATTGGAGATCTTGATTTTATTCCAGATGAAGAGAAGGATTATCTTGTTAGGGAATTGAATATTCCGGCCGTTCCTTTTGCAGCGCCAACACTGTCATTTTGTGAAATTTTCAATCAGCAAGTTAGTTTGCGCGTTGATGCAGTTGCTGCCACATGTAATGGTGTACATTTAACATATAAAGAACTAGACAACGCCAGTACGCATTTAGCTAATCACTTTGCTGCCCTTCGTCGGCCAGAAGAACAGTATATTACCTTCCTTATGGAAAGAGGGTTACCATTATTGATCGGACTAATAGCGACCTTGAAAGCACAAATGATTTATACCCCAATAGATCCGGGAGCACCGGTCGATCGGATTTTGAATCTTATTGATGATGCTGCTCCTGTTTTAGTAATCACTGACAATAGTGCTGAGTGGATCGAAAAATTTTTGCCGGGAAAAAATAATGTTCGAAATTTTTACGAGATATTTGGATCTCCTGCTTCATCTGCCCCCCAAGAACCGCTATTTTCTTCTGATCATCTTGCATATATGATCTTCACTTCGGGTTCCACAGGGAAACCAAAAGGAGCAATGGTAGAACATAAAGGCATGATGAACCATCTTTTTTGTAAGATCCATGAGCTGGAATTGAACGAAAATGATGTTGTTGCTCAAACGTCTTCACAAACGTTTGACGTGTCTGTTTTTCAATTGCTGATTGCCTTGTTAGTAGGAGCTAAGGTTACAATTTTTTCTCATGAAAAGGCTTGGGATCCAGAACTTCTTTTGAACGCATTGGAAGACGAAAAAGTGACGGTTTTCGAAACTGTACCATCTCACATGTACCTGATCATGGAGGAACTTGAACATAGCCTTGTTTTAAACAGTCTTAAAGAGGGTGAAGCTGATCCATATGATAAATTTTTCAAAGGAAAACCCCTTGCCTTCTGTCATTTTCGTTGGCTGATCCTGAATGGTGAGCCTCTACTTGGACCACTATGTGAGAGATGGCAACGCATTTACCCTCACGTTCCTATTATTAACGCCTATGGTCCTACAGAATGTTCAGATGATGTCATTCACTATCATGTGCCATTGGCATTATCACCACTTCCTCCTCGTATTCCAATCGGGACTGTCATATCGAATATGAAGATTTATTTTCTCGACAATTACATGTCTTTGGTGACTTTAGGTGGTTATGGAGAAGTTTATATTGAAGGAATTGGTGTCGGGCGTGGGTATATCAATGATCCAGAAAAAACAGCAAATGCATTTCGTCCTTCTCCGTTTTCTTCTAAAAATGAACCTGGCAAGCGAGCTTATTATACTGGAGATCTTGCTCGTTATCTGCCAAGTGGGGACATCGATTTTCTGGGAAGAAGGGACAGTCAGGTTAAAATTAGAGGGCAACGCATTGAGTTAGGAGAGATAGAAGTAACTCTAAATCGATCCGATATGGTTTTACAAGGGGTGGTTGAAGTTAAAAAAGATAATCAGAATGAGCTTCAGCTGGTTGCTTATATTGTTAAAAAAGATATAAATATTCCTGACAATGAATGTATCGAACGGCTCAATCAGTATTTAATCCAGTATTTATCAAGGCATATGGTTCCTAACCTCTTTGTAGTACTTCCTGAAATGCCTCTTCTGTCAAATGGGAAGGTAAATAGGAAAGCGCTGCCTCCGCCGAATTTTGTTGTATCTGAAAATGAATATCTTCCGCCCCGAACTGCTACAGAGATTGAATTGGCAACGATTTGGTGTGATCTTTTAAAACTTTCAAAAATTAGCCGTTCTGATCATTTTTTTCGTTTGGGGGGGCATTCTTTGCTTGCAACACAACTGAGTGCGCGGGTTTCGAGGACTTTTGACATCAAATTCCCGCTTAAAAACCTGTTTTCTTATCCGACTCTTGAATCTCTAGCGAATGAAATAGATAAATTAAAGCAAAAAAAACAAGCAGTGGTTTCAAAAGAACAATTACCCTCGATCGTATCGGATATTGAAAGCCGTTATGAAGAGTTTCCTCTCACGGATATTCAACAAGCTTATTGGTTAGGAAGAAAAGGGTTGTTTGCTTTAGGCAATGTCAGTGTTCACATGTATTGCGAATATGAATGCGACAATCTGGATATCAATCGCTTAGAACAATCATGGAACCAAATGATTCAACGCCATGAAGCGTTGAGACTAGTTTTTACTCCGGGTGGAAATCAAAGGATTTTAAAAGAGGTTCCTTATTATTCAATCCATGTTGAAGATTTTTCAAATCGAACCGAAAAAGAGTGTGAAACTGAGTTCAATAGATTACGACAACTGCACTCTCATGAAGTGTTTTCATCCGAAACATGGCCGCTTTTTTTGATCAAAGCCGTCAAGCTTAAAGACAACAAAACTCGATTATATTTAAGTTTTGATGCGTTGCTTCTAGACGGGTGGAGTGTAGATATTATCTTCGGCGAGTGGGTACAGCTATATAAAAATGAACAAACAAAATTCGAGCTTCTTGAGCTTTCGTTTAGGGATTATATTCTTTCTTTGAATAAATGCCGCATGCACCCTTTATTTGTAGAACATCGGGACTATTGGTTAAGCAGATTAGAAAATTTCCCGAATAAACCAGAATTACCTCTATTGAAATCTTCACAAGAGATTAAAAATCAAAAATTTGATCGAGTTAGCAGCATTTTGTCCAAACAACAATGGCAGTTGATTCAAGATCAGCTATTAGCTAAACATTTTTCTCCGACAGGTTTTCTTGCGGCTATTTTTGCTGAAGTGCTTAGTCGATATGCTAATAGCAGCCATTTTGCAATCAATTTGACTTTGTTCGATAGAATTCCTTTGCATTCTCAGATCAATCAAATTGCTGGGGATTTCACTTCTTTAAATTTACTAGAAATTGATTATAGAAAAAAGGGGTCAACGTTTGCAGATCGAGCTAAAAGAGTGCAAGAACAGCTATGGCAAGATTTAGATCATCATTTCTTTAGTGGCGTAGAATTTTCTCGAGAACTTGCAAAAAAACGATCCAAGCAAGGGGATGAGCCATTATTTCCAGTCGTATTTACATCGGTTTTAGGACTAGATAACAAATTCAATGATGATGTTCTAGAGATGTTGGGTAAAGAGGTTTTTAGCATTACTCAAACCCCTCAAGTTTGGTTAGACTATAAGGCGTATGAGGTAGATGGTAATTTGATTTTGGAGTGGGATTATGTTGAGGAATTGTTTGCTCCTGGCTTTATTCAAGAGATGCATGAAGCCTATGTTGCTATTCTTAAAAAACTGGTGAATCAACCATCCGCATGGAACGTGCAAGAATTTCAAGATTTGATTTCTTCAAAACAAGAAGAGCGATTTTCAAACTACAACAATACCCATGATATAGCTCCTCCGGCTTTGCTACACGGGTTATTTTACGATCAAGTTAAACTCAATCCAAAACAGTTAGCAATCATTGGACCTACGGATTCTTATACCTATGAAGAACTATACAGATCTTCAAATCAGTTAGGACATTTTCTTAGATTCAAGGGTGCAAAGCCAAATCAGTTGATTGCTGTAATTATGGAAAAGGGGAGTAGGCAGGTTGTAGGTTGCTTGGGGATTCTAAATTCAGGTGCCGCATATCTTCCTATAGACCTGTCTCTCCCAACTAAGCGGATTGAACAGATTTTGTCTATAGGTGACGTTTCTTTAATTGTGACAGAACAAAATGCGGTCGATAAGTTGAAATCAATTGGATACGTTAATCAACTACCAGCCGATCGTATTATCTCTTTAGATGATCAAAACGCTCAATATAGGCACTATTCAGATCAGAAGCTCGATAACATTCAAAAAACTGACGACTTGGCTTACGTCATTTTTACTTCGGGTTCCACAGGAATTCCGAAAGGGGTCATGATAGAGCATGGTGCGGTATCTAATACTATTTTAGATTTAAATAAACGATATCAAATTCGATCATCAGATCGGGTATTAGCTTTATCAAGTCTGACGTTTGATTTGTCAGTTTACGATATTTTTGGAATGTTAGCTGCAGGAGGTTCGATTGTTTTTCCTGAGTCTTCTTTAATAAAGGACCCGAATCATTGGTTAGAACTTCTCACTACTCATGAGGTTACTGTTTGGAATACTGTTCCTATGTTTATGCAGATGTTAACGACTGTGCAACAAAAAACGACAGAACGGGATATTAATATAAGGCTTCGCTTGATATTACTTAGCGGAGACTGGATTCCAATTGACCTCCCTAACCAAATTATTCAATTTTTTGGAAAAAAGGATTGTCAAATCGTTTCTCTAGGCGGTGCAACAGAAGCTTCAATTTGGTCAATTTATTATGACATCAAGCGCGACGAATACTTTAAAAAAAGCATTCCATATGGACGACCTTTGACGAATCAACAGTTTTATGTTCTTGGTGAAGGTCTTGAACATTGTCCAGAATGGGTTGTTGGAGATTTATATATCGGAGGTATTGGCCTTGCAAGAGGGTATTGGTCGGATCCAGAAAAAACCGCTACCAGTTTTACTATTCATCCAAGATTTGGTCGCATATATAAAACAGGAGATTTAGGGAGGCTATTACCAAGCGGAGTAATCGAGTTTTTGGGGCGCAATGATTCTCAAGTCAAATTGAACGGGCATCGTATAGAATTACAAGAAATAGAAGCAAAATTAAATCTTCATAGTGATATTCGTCAATCTGTGGTCTCGATAGCTACTGATGAAGCGGGAAATAAACAGCTCGTTGCGTATGTAGTACCAGAAAAGGTTGTAAATCAGTCGGAGGTGCAATCTGTAGAAAACAATATTCACACGTCTATTATGGAATTTAAATTACAGCAAAAAGCAAGAAGACAATTTTCAGATGAGAATAAAATTATGCCTCTCCAAAGATCCTTTGGGGCTGATTATGAACATTATAATCGAAAAAGTTATCGAAGGTTTGAAAATAGATATTTGGAAATGAATGTGCTTGAAAATTGGTTTGCTGAAGGTCTTTCACAATTCCAGTCCAATAAAACAAACACGTTTTTTGACATGGGCGTTATTAATCAGCTTCTAGAGCCGTTGAGAGCGGTGAAGCAGCCCAACCAGCTCTTACCTAAGTATCTTTATCCTTCAGCAGGTTCACTTTATCCTGTGCAGCTGTACATAGAAATAAACGAGGATAGTTTAGAAGGGCTCGCTAGAGGTTCATATTATTATGATCCTTTGTCTCATCAGCTAATTCAAGTGTCATCTTCTAGCTCATCTTATCGACGAGGAGTTTATTTATATTTAGTTGGTCAGTTATCAGCGATTACACCCATTTATGGAGAACATGGCAGAGACTTCTGTTTCATTGAATCTGGACATATGTATGCTCTTTTGCGAAATGCTGGACAAGGGCAGGTACTTTCCACTTTGGCTTTTCCCCAACAAAAGGAGTTGTATGACCAGTTGGGGTTGAATGTGGACGATCATGTATTTTTAATGGGAATGCAGTTTTTGGGGTCGCCAAAAGAACCTTCTTTTTTGGAAATTAATCATCCAGATATCTTCTTATACACAAAGCCGTCGAAAGTCACAGGAGCCAAAAGCGTATGGCATACCTGGAATCAAAGCAAACAATGTTTTGAAAGTCTTTCCGAAAGTGTTGCTCCTCATATTTCAATTTTTTCTCAAGAAAATTATGCTTTATCTCAAGACGCAAGTTTTGGGATATTCTTTATAGAACCATCAGGAAAAGGAAAAGGGAAAACAAGAGAGGAATATTTGTTGTATGTTGGTGCGATAACTCAAATGTTGATGTCAGGAGCTATTCGCAGAAATATGGGTATATGCCAAGTTGGAAGTTTAGATTTGATTCCTGAGCTTGAGAATCTATTGCTACCAGAAAGTTGGTTGCTTGGCTTGTTTGGAGGTCCAATTTCAGACGAACAAATGATAAGCAAAGAAATTTCACAACCTAGACAGTCGACTTTTGATGAACGGCTTGCGGAATACCTAGGTGAACACCTCCCAAAATATATGGTGCCTTCAACGTTTATCTTGTTAGATAAGTTACCTATTTCGTCCAATGGGAAAATTGACAGAGGTGCTTTACCTAAGATTTCTTTTGTGAAAGTTCAAAATAGGCACGAAGAGCCACGAAATAAAATCGAAAGTTCCCTACTGAATATTTGGAGTAAAGTCCTTAGTATGGACCCTCAGCAAATTTCCACAACCGATGTATTTTTTGAAATAGGTGGGAATTCTTTACTTCTGATATCTGTATATAACGCAATTTATTCTCAGCTAAATTCAAAAATTGCAATAGATAAGTTATTCCAATATCCTACGATTCAATCTCTGGCTACGCACTTATTACATGCAGATTCAAATTCTATTAATATGGAAAAAGTTAATCTTCGTGCATCCAAACAAGCAGCCGCACTGAAAAAGAAACGTCACGGAGGGAAAACTCATGAATAAGTTACCAGAGCATGCACAATCCGAAGTTGCGGTCATTGGACTTGCCTGTCAGTTTCCAGGCGCAGAGGATGAGGCACAATTTTGGCACAACCTGGCCGAAGGTAAAGAAACTGTAAGTTTTTTTTCTGATAAAGAGCTTCAAGCTCAAGGGATAGATCCTTCTCTCTTGAAAGATCCGCACTACGTCAAAGCAAAGGGGGTAATAGATGATGTGTACTGTTTTGATGCTGAATTGTTCGGTTATTTGCCAAAAGAAGCAGAGAATATGGATCCCCAACAGCGTCGATTGTTAGAATGTGCTTGGACAGCGCTTGAGAAAGCGGGATATGCCCCAGATCAGTATGATGGGTTGATAGGCGTATTTGTAGGTGGCAATCCAAGCAGTTATTTTTTGTCTCATATTTATCCGAACCTTGGAAAAGATCCTTCAGATCACCATGAAGACTTGTCTGTATTGTTAGCTAATGGTCCGGATTATTTGGCAACACGCATTTCCTACAAATTAAATTTAAAAGGTCCAAGTAAAACGATCCAAACAGCTTGTTCAACTTCGTTAGTAACAATTCACGATGCTTGTCAGAGTCTAATGACCTATCAATGTGATATCGCTCTCGCAGGTGGGGTTGCTCTTTCGTTTCCGCAGAAAGCAGGTTATTTTTATACCCCCGATAGTATTCATTCACCAGATGGACATTGCCGAGCTTTTGATTCGAAAGCTGCTGGTACAGTTTTTGGAGACGGACTTGGTCTTGTTGTCTTAAAACGATTAGAGGATGCATTAGCAGATAACGATACCATCATTGCTGTAATAAAGGGATCAGCGGTGAATAACGACGGTTCCAACAAGGTAGGCTATCTAGCTCCTAGTGTGCAGGGACAAGCAGAGGTAATTGCAGGTGCATTGGCCGCAGCTGATGTAACATCTGAATCGATTACATATGTGGAAACACATGGCACTGCTACTTCACTAGGAGACCCGATAGAAATATCCGCTCTTACACAGGCTTATCAAACTCATACTCAGAAAAGGCAATATTGTGCTATCGGGTCTGTCAAAACAAATGTAGGACATCTGACAACTGCTGCAGGTATAGCAGGATTTATCAAGACGCTTCTTATGATTAAACATAAAAAAATTCCGGCAAGCTTACATTTCAAAGAACCAAATGCTCAAATTGATTTTGAGCAAACTCCATTTTTTGTAAATACGCGATTAACAGATTGGAAGTGTTACACGCCTTTAAGAGCTGGTGTGAGCTCGTTTGGAATTGGAGGAACCAATGCACATGTAATTTTGGAAGAATTCCCTCTTGAGACACCGTCTTTTCCTTCGAACAAATATTGTGTTTTTCCATTTTCTGCAAAAAATGACGAGGCAATGGCTCGCCTAATCAAGAAATTTGTAATTTATTTGAAGGACGATCCAATACGGTTATCAGATATTGCTTATACCTTGCAAGTTGGAAGAACGGTCCTGCCATATCGTTTGGTGTTTGTTTCTTCTTGTGTTGAAGATCTCATAAACCAATTGGAATCGTTCAGGACAGAAAAGAAAGCGAACAAGGTCGACACGCTCTTTAAAACCCAGGATTTTGAATTTCTATTGGCAGAATTAACGAAATTGCCAGTTGAGTCTGAAGCAAGAAAATCTGTTCTGGAAGGAATTGGAGGCCTATGGCAAAGAGGGGAGCGTATTCCATGGTTAAGGCTATACGAGGTTGGAGAGGTTAATAGGAGAGTTCCTCTGCCTACATATGTTTTTAGTAAGGATAAATTTTGCAAAGAGATAAGCTATGAACATTCTAGGTCTTTGCTTCATTCTTTACATGATTCAAATTTTTCATTATATCAAACTCTTATAAGCACGTTATGGAGAGAGCTTCTTCGTTTAAATAAAATCGAAATGGATGCCAATTTTTTTGAACTTGGAGGGGATTCTCTTTCTGCGATAGAGATGTTAAGTCAATTCCGTCTGATTTTTAATATTGAGATCCCATTGCGGCATTTTCTAGCAAATCCTTCTCTCAATCAGTTGGTCAAAACATTAGAGATAGCCATGGAGGAAAGAAAACTAACAGTGGGAATATCGGGAAATAAGTTATGAATTTTCGAGGTTGAGCCATAGCCCTAGTCCGCGGCCTTAGATGGTACTTTTAATTTTTTGGACAATTTTTTAAATTTCTGATCTGTCTCCCTTGAAAAATCTTTAAATTCTTACTCTAGCATAAGGTTTGACCTTGCTTCAACGCAGACTGTCTTGCAGCGTTGACACTTATGTTAATATTTTCGATTTGCTTCAGTGACATTCACAATTTTTGGGCTACATGCACAGAAAATTCTTGATAAAAAGATTTTTTTTTGATATGACAGCCTGCAAGTTTTGAACGAGTATAACGAAATCGATAATGTGAAAAAGTTGGGGGAGTTTATGGAGAACAGTGAAGAACTCGCTTATACGGTTGTAGTAAATGTTGAAGAGCAGTATTCAATTTGGCCTTCGTTTAAAAAAGTTCCAGAGGGATGGAGCGAAGTTGGTTTTACGGGTAAAAAGCAAGATTGCCTATCACACATTAAGGAAATCTGGAAAGACATGCGACCTTTAAGCTTGAGAAAAAAAATGGAGGAGCAGAAAAACAGTTGGAATGAGAGAAGAAAACAAGCAATTTCCACACAACCAACTATATGTCCAGAGGCCAGCTCCACAGTCGAGTTCCTGACAAAAGGCGTTCAGAGTATTTCCGCAAAGCTGGCTGGTCATGGTGTTGCTTCTTTTCATAATTCTTTGGTGAGAGAATACATCCATTTGACCTTTACAGGAACACGTGGGCAAACCTGCATTGGAATAAAAATAGATCCTCAAAAAACTGAGTTTAAAAACGTGGATTTCGAAAAGGGGGTAGGGCTTGTAAAGGTTGAAGGGAACTTTATCTTAGATTTTGTAAAATTGAAGTGTTGCGCAGAAATCGATTTACAAGATCTGTCTGGTACAGCTCAATTAGAAATTGTCCAAAAACTATCGCCTTTTGAGGCACTATCAACACAATGAGGTAAGCATGACCATAGTACAAGATGTAAATCTATTAGAGGAAATTAAAACATATGCAAACACGCAGGGCACTAATTATCCTATAGTCAACTCTTATAATGAGTGGGATCCACTTGAGGAAGTGATTGTAGGGGTTGTTGAGGGGGCAACAATACCTGATTTGGAAGTAGCGGTTAAGGCAACGATACCGGAAGATCAGATTGAGTATTTTCAGAAAAATGCTGGTAAAAAGTTTCCTCAAGAGGCGATTAATGCGGCTGCAAAAGAATTGGAAGAGTTTGTTAATATTTTAGAAGGTGAAGGGATCACTGTGCGTCGCCCAGATAAAATCAACCAAGCGCGTTCATACGGAACTCAAGAGTGGCAAAGTAAGGGGGGATTGTATCAAGCAATGCCAAGAGATCTTTTGATTGTTATTGGTGACCAAATCATAGAATCTCCCTTAGCATGGCGTTCGAGATATTTTGAAATATTTTCATTTCGAGAAATGCTGAAGGATTATTTTAAAAAAGGTGGAAAGTGGGTGGCAGCACCGAAGCCAGAATTGCCAGATCACTTTTATCGTCCAGAGTATGTTTCAACTGGAAACGATGATGAGTATGCGATTAATGAATTTGAACCAACCTTTGATGCTGCGGATTTTATTCGCTGTGGTCGAGATATATTTGTGCAAAAGAGTAATGTGACTAATGATTTTGGGATTGATTGGCTGGCTCGTCAAATAGGTGATAAGTTCCGTGTGCATAAGTTAAAATTTACGGATTCTCATCCGATGCATGTTGATGCAACGTTTATGCCGCTTGCTCCTGGGCACCTATTACTCAATCCAGAGCGGGCCACAGAAATACCTTCTCTTTTCAAGTCTTGGAATATCATGTATTCACCAAAATCGACACTGCCTAAGTCGCATCCAATGTATATGAGCTCATCCTGGGTTAATATGAATATTCTTATGTTAGACGAGAAAAGAGTCGTTGTGGAACGTCAAGAACAACCATTAATCGACCTTTTTAAAAAGAATGGATTTGAGCCAATTCTCTGTGATTTTCGCAATTTCTATTCATTTGGAGGCGGTTTTCATTGTGCTACGGTTGATGTGAGAAGAAGAGGTGGTTTGCAATCATACGTATGATGACCATGAAAATAGCTTTTCTTATCCCTTTCCTTTTGCAGATTGTCTTTTGTGGGGCTAGTGAGAACGGCTCCTATATTGATCAAATCGAAAAGAGGGTGTTTGACCAAATTGAGAGGGGTTCTGTTCAGGGTGTAGCGATAGCGATCATTGAAAATGGCAAAGTCGTATTATCAAAAGGATATGGCTTTGCCAACATTAACCAGCATCTTCCAATAACGGAGAACACAGTTTTTGAACTTGCGTCCATATCCAAAACCATTTCAGCGATAGGCGTTCTCCACTTGGTGGAGTTAGGGAAACTTCATTTGGATGAGGCCGCTTCTGTATACTTAAAGACGTGGTCACTACCTCCGTCAAATTTTGATCATAAAAAAATAACTATTAGAAGGCTTCTCAATCATACAGCAGGGCTCGCGCCTGTCTTTTACAGGGGAACAATTTCACCTGACTTTTCGTTTGATCTTGTTGACTCGTTAAACGGTGTAGGAAGTCCAGACGAGCAGCTTGAAATTGCATATGATCCGGGCAGCTATTTTCAATATAGCGGTGCAGGCTATACACTTTTACAGTTAATTATAGAAGAAGTGACAGGAATTTCTTTCCAAGAGTATATGAAAACGGAAATTTTTGAGCCGCTTGGATTGACCCATACAACGTTTGATTTGAGCACACTAAATAATAAAGACCTAGCAGTTCCATATGATTTTTTTGGACGTGCAATTCCGCATCATTTTTACACGGAGCAAGCTGCTGCAGGACTTTATTCAACCATTTCGGATCTAAGTAAAATGATGTTGTATCTTACGAGACTTTATCATTTACAGGTAGATTCAAAGATTGGGCAGGTAATTAGCTCAAATTCTTTAAAATCGATGATGGAAATCAATGAAAATAATTATGCTTTAGGCTTTGAGACGGAGATGTTGAAGAAAAATCGTTTGCTAGCATTTCATACGGGAGATAATTTTGGCACTCGAACTGGTATGTTTTTATTGCCATCTCAAATGGATGGGTGTGCTGTTTTGATAAACAGTGATGCTGGATTAGAGTTGGTCGAAGAAATAGGGAATATTTGGTTAGAGTCTAGGACAGAAGGGGAGTCTTTGAGTTTTTATAAAGAAATGAGTGAATTAAAAAAATGGATCAATGTCTTTTTTTGCGCTTTTGCAATTTTTTTATTTTATCTTACTCTTCGAACAACTAAAAAATTATTAGATTCATCGATGGCTACAAGAATTACCATAGAAATAAGTAAAATTGCGGCTTGGGTGGTGCTCATATCATGTTGGTTGATGGTTTTATATACGCCTTACTCATTTTTTCCGGGAATTGTTCTAGCAACGTTTCTACCAAGTAATTTATCAAATATAACTATCCTAATCATGTTTTTCGGGTTTTTAAATATTGTTGGTAGATTGATAATATTAATGAATAGAAAGATAAAATATTCATGAATAGACTTTCTTTTTTTCCATACAACACATTCTCACAACAGTCAAAAATAAGAATGTTTTGTTTTACGTATTCTGGTGGTACGGCTTCAAATTTTAGGACCTGGTTGAATCATTTTCCTTTATCTATCGAATTATGCCCAATTCAACTCCCGGGTAGAGAAACGAGAATTTCTGACGAATTAATCTTTACAATGGATCATTTGGTAGATTCCTTATGGCCAGAGATTCACAGTTTATTGGATCGTCCTTGTATACTGTTCGGACATAGTTTAGGAGCTGTGATCGCGTATGAAATTGCAAAAAAGATTGAATCGTTTTCAAATCAGCTTAAATTCCTTTTTGTTTCTGCTTGTTCAGCGCCTAAGTTATTTATGAAAAACGTGACAAATATTCATCTCGAATCAGATGAGCAATTTATCGAAACGTTAAAAGGGTATGGTGCTATGCACACACAAATATTAAAAAATAAAGAAGCATTAGACTTGTTGTTACCAAGAATTCGAGCGGATTTTTCAATATTCGAAACATACATTTACCGAGCTACAGCTCCATTAAAATCATCAATTGTGGGCTGCTGTGGACTACAAGATGAAATTGTTGCTCCAGAAAAAATCAAAGCTTGGGCGGCAGAAACAACATCAAATTTTTATTTCCACGAATTTCAGGGGGGGCATTTTTATCATCAAATAAGTGAAAAGATGCTTTGCCAGAGCCTGTTACAACATATCCAATCTGTAGCAGAGTTTACTGCGTTGTAACTACGTCGTCTATCACGGCATGTTTTTCCGTAATGCAGTACTTTGTAACAGCAGATTTTAGGAGTGTGTTTGAGGTTTCGAATAAACGTATTTTTGCCTTATTCCATGTGTTTTCTTTGTCGGTAAGCCAATCAGACATCGTATTTAGATGGTTATTTGCCTGCTTAATTTGATCCGATATACATGAAGAAGCCGGGCCGCTTCCAAATTTGAGTTGGTCGATGATGTCATAGATTAACATATCTTTTGACAAAGTATAGGTGGGATCTAAATACTTAAGGAATGATTCAAAAGGATCAGTTTGATTCTCTTTGACCATTTTGATGATATTCCCCACTTTTAAATGAGCTTCTCTAAACGAACAGCCTTCATTTTTCATGATTTGGTTAGCAATGTGAGTTGCATATGTGATGCCCTTTTGATGCGAAACTATCATATTTTCAGCTTTTGGTTTAGCATGGCCAATGACTAAAATCAACAAATCTAAAATATCGAGGCTTTCGTTTGAAATTGTTTCGATGTTGTCATATGCAGCAGACGTTACTTCTATTGAATTCCCTATGGGGACTTTGTGCATTTTGCCGAAAGTTCCAAAGAGATGCGCAATTAAGTCCATAGTCTTACTCTTGATGATCTCTAAAATATATGGATTCTTTTTTTGGGGCATCATTGAAGAAGAGCCACAAATTGAGTCGGGAAGTTCAAAAAAGTCAAATTCTACCGTTGTCCACAATTGGTAATCTTGGGCTATTCGACTAATAATCACAGAGAGATTGGCGAGGATGCTTTTATATCGCAAAGCAAAGTCACGGTTGGCAATTGCATCTAACGCATTTGAGTACGTTGATTCAAATCCTAGCAATTGAGCAACATATAATGCATTGATAGGGATTTCTGTTCCGGAGCCAGTTCCACATCCTAGTGGAGATTGATTCATGTGGCGGGAAATATGTTGTAGATCTTCAAGAATTCGTAATACCGGATGATGTACAGCTAATAGATAAAAACTATAGTTTCCTGGTGTGGCAGGCTGATGTTGACTATAAACAGGCAAAGGTACATGGGTTGAAAGGATGGCTTTTTCGATTAACAATCTGCAAAGGCTAACAATTTTTTTGTATATTTTGATAAAAAGAGCCCTCGAAGTTAAATAAAACAGTGTCGCATTAATATCGTTTCTCGAGCGAGCAATGTGGTTATTTCCAGAAATCTCTATCCCTAGTTTTTGTGTCAGATAATTTTCATAAGCATAATAATTACCTCTTGAGAAATCCAGTGTTGGAAGGCACTTTTCTAGATTCTCTCTTAAAAAATAGATTTCCCTTATGATTTGAGATGTTTTTTCCAGGGGCAGGATATTTTCTTTATATAACATTAAAAGATGGGCAAGATCAATTTCACTGATGAGGAGAAGTTCTTTTCTTGTTTTTTCATCATTCGGTGTTTTTTGTAAGATTCTCATAATTGTTGGGTTAGGTTTTTCCGATAACCTTCCTTTTTGATCACAAGCAATTTCAACAGAAAACTGTTGGAAAGCTTCATCAGCAATTTTTCCAGAGAGTACAGAATTCTGACCGCTAGAAATTAAATATCCGATGCGATCACGATAATCATGATGAATGGTGATGCGATCGCCTACGTTTTTAGTTAGATGCACTGCGATGATATTTGGTAATTCCTTAATTTTTCCGAGATTGCTGAGTTGTACGATAAGACCGGACTGTTTAGGGACAAAAAATCGTATTGAAGCTCCATTATATGATAGTTCCGTGAAATTCACTTCCTGATTTGAATACAAAAGAATAATGATCGTATAAAGATCGATTTCACAAGCCCGGCAAATAAGTTCAGGAATCATGCCTCCAGCTAGGCGTGGGTTAACCTCGATTAAGATCACTTCATTGTTTTGGATTTTGAATTCAATGTGTACAGGACCAAAAGTGTAGCCTAAAAAACTCAAGAGGTTTTTTAATGTATCCCAGATTTTTTTGGTCATTTTAATGTCTAAAACAGCTGGAAAATCGTGACCCGTTTCGATGAAATAGTTATTATTGGTTGTGTGTTTTGCAGTAATTCCTAGAGGGAAAAATTTATCATGATTAATAAGTAATTCGGCTGAAAATTCACGTCCCACGATAAAATTTTGTATTAAAATACCTTTTTCTGTTTGCTGTCCTCGCTCGTTTTGAGTTTCATTAAATAACTGAGCAGCATGATCGAGTAATTCAGCTAGATTATTGCATTTTTTCACACCAATACTTCCAGTACCGAGAATGGGTTTAACGATAACTGGGTAGATAAATTGGTTTTTGTGAGTGAATATGGAATCCAATTGTCCGAAGAACCAAGTCAATGGGATGTTGAATCGGCTATTTTCGAGCTTTCTATAAAAGACATGCTTATTTCTACAGGATTTTATTGCATTTACATTATTCCCAGGTAGACCCAAAGCAATGGCAACCATTGCCGCCATTTCAATGTAGTACTCGGAAGTAGACATCAGTCCCGCCAATTGGTCATAACTTTTTAGCTTCGAGATTAGTAAGTTTTGATCGAGCGTATCAGCAACGATGATGTTGATATCTAACTTTTTCAAAAAAGGATAGCGATCAGGGTTTTGTGTGAGAAATAATACTTCGAAGCCTAACTCGAGGGCTTTTTTAATAAATACATGCCCACTACCCGTGGTATTGCTTTCAAGAAATGCGAATTGTTTTGTTTTCATAAATGCCTTCTATTCCAATTCATACATGCCCATGTGACATTTTGACCATCGAGTTCACGTTGATCTATGATTTTTATTGGTTCTTTTACAATAGGTTCATTTAAGCATCCTTTTTCGCACATCCACTTATCATTGTAGAGTTCAGTTGAATAGCGATGACCGAGATCTGCGGAAATAAACACAAATTTTCTTCTTGGGTTGTTTTCAGCCAACCACTTTGCTACTTGATAGCAAGCCCCTGTAGTTGCTCCACTGTATAAAGCAGTTTTTGAATAAAGCTCTCGTGTCGATCGAAAGGCCTGTGCAGCTGACAACCAATGAATTTGGTCAAAGTACGAATGATTTAAGTTTGCTGGCAGAATCGAATTTCCCAAACCACGTAATAGTCTTTTTCCATTCGGTAGTCCAAATAAAATACTCCCAAATGTGTCGACACCTATCAAATCAATGTTTGGATTGTGAGATCTAAGCTTCATGATAGTTCCAGAAGAAGAACTGCCAGATCCAACCGATGCGATGAAAGTAAATTCTTTGCCTATTTCAGCAATTAGCTGATTGGCAAATGGATGATACGCTAACAAATGATCTGGATTGTCGTATTGTCTTGGCCAAAAAGCAGTTGGATTTGCTTTTAGATATCCTTTCAGTGCGTTAAGTCGAGCAACCTGATGTCCATTAATAGGGTCTTCTACTATTTGTACAGATCCTCCAAGATATTCAAGTTGTTGCCTGAGATTTTGGTCGATAACTGGATCACTGACAATGTGATAAGGTATTCCTTGTTCTCTACAAACTATTCCTAATCCTAACGCATAGGTTCCACTAGATGTTTCGACAACGGAACTTTCTTTGGTCAGATGTTTTTCTCGTATTGCTTTTTCAATTACAAACTTTGCCGGTAATAATTTCATCAAGGTAAATGATGCTACGATCAGATTTTTTTCAATCTGTATAAGTGTTGGAAAACACATCGCATCTGAAAGTTTTTCGAACAAGATATTCATAAATATTTCTGCTTATAGATTTGGTATGTGCCTTGTGTTTTCCGAGTCATAATCAAAAAAGTGCAAATTAAAAGAAGGATTGTGTACTACAACGGCACCCACATAATGTGGTGCAGGATGTATTCTTTGCAAACTCCATTCATTTGTTTGAGTTATTGCGCCATCGATACTGAGTATTTTTGGTTTCTCAAATTCTGCAAAAGATACTTCAAATTCAGTTAAATTTTTGGATAAACCTACTCCAAGAGCTTTTACGAAGGCTTCTTTGCTTGTCCAAATCCGATAAAAAGCCGTAGTTTTCTGATTACTCTCTAAAGTATCGAAAATTGTTTTTTCTGAATGGGAAAGCACATAAGTTTCTAACGGCTCTTTTATGGATTCTTGGCGTATGTGCTCTATGTCAACACCTATTTCGAAATCCTTGGATATGCCGTAAATTATCAAATCTCCGGAATGGGAGAGATTAAATTTTATGTTCTTCGGGTTATGAGATAAATATGGCTTACCATACTTGTTGATTGAAAATTCGATTTCTTGTGGAACTGGATAATCTAGGTATAAAGTTAATATTTTGCGTAAAATAGCTCGACTCATTTTGAATCGCAGTTGTAATTCCGGCGTGCGAAATCGTAATGCGCGCTGCTTTTCAGGCAGTGTTAGAATTTTTTCGTAGTCATTGCAAAGATTGTCAGAATGGTCAAATTTGGCGATCCAGACGTGAACATTGGCTGTTAACGATTCATCAGTGTTAAATTGATTCATATTGTGTTAAACAATGAATGCCCCCTCCGCAAAGATTGAGATTAAAGACATCGATTTGGATGATGTCTTTATCTGGAAAAATGTCGCGCAATATCCTTAGGGCTTGCTCGTCTTTTCTTTTGATTATATCGGGATATCCGTCTTTCCAATATTTGGCGACTAACACCACCTCATTGCTGATTAGGAAATTTAGATAGCTCATTGAAATCAAAAATAGTGCCTCTTTCTCTAAAGGATGCTGATTGATTGGCAGTGTTGGGATGCCATTAAAGTTTAGAGATACCAGAAAATCGAATATGGGATCTCCTGGTCCCATTTTTACATAAAATGTACTAGCCGCTGGCATTCTTAAAATTTCAAATGGATGTTCATCTTGATCTGTTGAATTTTTCAAAATCACATAATTTTCTTCCAATCTTCGTCTATTTTCTGCGGCGATTGGATCCGTTTTTGCTTCCTCCTTGTCTACTTCGGCAAGCACAATCGTATGGGGTCCTACAAAACGACAAAATGCATCTACATGACCTCCATTACCAAGTGTTGTATAAGCAGTTTTACCGCCATCCGGTCCATATACGGGTCCCATAAAAAGCTGGTCATCTTGGACAAGTCCTTTATTTAAACAAATGACTTTTCGTACATTGAGTGTATTTTTGTATTTTTCAATTCTCTCAATATCAGTCATTTTTGGATTTCTTTGACGGTCTACAGCATCGGTGACGAGTAGGGTTCCTCGCCCATTTGTTTCTCTATTTCCACCCTCACTGACTAGATCGGACGAAAAAACAGGTAGTTGAAGCAAACGTCCCAGAAATTTACGAAATTCAGCATCGGATTTGTTACCTGCCAATTGTGAGGTGTTCAAAAATGGTTCAGAGCCGTAACCATTAAATGCAAAATCAGGAATGGCTTTCATGTCATATTGATTACTGAGCAAAGCAGTACAAATATCTCGTAACCAGATATTTTCACTAGACATAACATAATAGGATAACCTATCTATATGTGTGTTATTTGTTTCTAACATGGCTTTTGCTTTTACGAGTTCATCGAGGTTAGAGACAAACACTTTGACCGGAATATAGCGGACGAGTGCTTGAATAATGTCAGTTTGGGGGTGACTGTATGGACACCCAATTTTCGCTTGATCAGAAGACCAACTTACCCAAATAGCTTCTTGAACATCGAATTCGGCTCTTAATAAGAGATCCTTTTCCTCGACACCATATAAAATATTCGTACACGATATAAAACAACAAACGATTGTTAATAACTGAAAATTCACAGAAGTTTCCTATTCAAATACATATATATCTAAAATTGATACTAGTTTATTTATTTCATGCTCTTGTTCAAAATAATTTTTTGAAAACCGTTCGTTTGAGAATAATAACTCCTCAACAGGTGTCATAGCTAAAGACTTGAGTTCTTTAAAGGGAATGCACATCGCAAATGATGGCTCAAATAGGTAAAGCTGAATCCACGGTAGACCCTTTTTTGTAAAATCTTGAGCTAATGTAAAATAGCGATAGCCTTCAGGAATTTGCGATCGATTAACCAAAACGGTTGTTGCTGTTGAATTAATATTCAAATTCATGAGATCCAATCTACTAAATCCACCGTCTTTTTTTGTCAAACGGGTCACAGTCACGTGATTATACTTGGTAATGTCAAACAAATTTGATAGGATTTGAATTTCTTCTTGACAAAACTCTTGAGGGATTCCACAAATATCCACATTTTCTCGGTCTTGATATTTATAAACCCAAAAAGGGGTTGTCTCTGGAAAATGATCAGGTAGCGATTTAAGTAAAATGCCATTGTCATAAATCCGAGTTAGTGTATGGTTAATGGTTTGAGTTTTTCTTCTATTCAAAGAAAGTTCTTGGGCGTTTGCACGGACCTGATCCATCTCGGCTTTTAAAACAACGCCTCTAAAATTTGTGCTTATTCTTTTCCCTTTTGGAGAACCGGAAGTTAGCGTACCACTAAAATCCATTGGTGGGATGCCTGTATGGTAAGGCAAAGTGATATGTCCAGGATATTTTGGTGGAATGTTCGGTTCTGCATACTTTGCTGTTTCGGTGTAAAATGTTCCCACTACCTCACCAGGAAAGAAACAAATCAAGTAACGATCCCCGAAATCTCCATCTTGAACTACAGTAGCTGACAAAGTATTCTTCGCCATCTGCCAATCTACTAATGTCAAATCTTGAATCAATGTATATTCTGCTATTGGAGGTGTAAGTTTGCTCAAATACGCATATTCAGGAATGAATCGATCATGGTGAAATCTAAGGGCTTCCCAGTTTAGGTTTGCGTTAATATCTCGCCATAGGCCAATCACGTGGATGTGGAAATATTTTTCCAGAATTCTATGTACATGGTCAAAGTACTTGTGGAATATTAATGCTCCATTAGGGTCTTTACTTGCATCCTTAGCTACCTGAGTTGTTAGCTCAAAGGTTTTTGAAGGAGAATCTGCAACTGACATGCCATATGAAAGATAATGGCCCGCATCTTCGGCAACTTGTCGAGCAATAGCATCTTTTTCAGGTGTCATGTAAAAATACAATTCGCAGTCGCCAATTTGAACCATATGGTACCCTTCGGAACCCAACCTTCCAGGTAATAGACATGGTTCATGTTCATTTGCGATACAAAGACAGGTCTTAAGTACGAGTAAAAAAATGAAACCCTTTTTCATAGACTCCTTCCTTCAGTTGGCTGTTCGATGAGACTCACTACACGTATAAGAAAGTACATTATTTATTTCAACAGAAAATATGAAAAATCTTATGAGATCATGAGAATTCTAGAGTATGCTTTTTTCTTGGAATGTTGAGCATAAATGATCGTGATTATCTTAGCTTTGAGCTTAATTTTGTGCAGCAGGCTGCAACTACTTCCCGATCAATACCAGATTATGGATCGGTGATTGTTTTTGTACCTGCACAAGACGTGGTTGTTTGAATGCTTACAGGCATAGCTGTCTGCAAGATTACGAAAGAGGTTTTAGCAAACAGCTCCTAGTAATGATCTAAAAAATACTATGAATAAAAAAAAAGATCCAATATATTTCGGTCATGCAGTATTCGGTTGTCTCCAAAACTTGATAAAGAGATTTGCTTAAGAAAGTATTTTTATGTGAAGTAATTTTTTGAGAAATTTGTTAAAAACAATGGAATTCGTTGTTGTTTTGTTAGCTTCAGGCAAAAAATATCATTAGGAACAAATATGTTGAATGCATCGTTAAAAATTGAATTTCGAAGAGCTTCTAAAGATTATTACAACAAAATTTTGGAATGGCTTGAAGAACCTCACGTACGAGAGTTTTGGGATAATAGTTTAGAGCATAGGAAGGATATTTTCATTTTTATGAATGGAAGAAAGGAGCCTTCCCCCTACTGGAATGGGATATTTGATTACTGGATTGGTTTTATGAATGGTGATCCTTACTGTTTATTGATGACATCCGAAATTTTACCCACACAGTCAGATTTATCAGAAACCTGGAAAATGCATTTATCTAGAACAGGTAAAACTTATAGCATTGACTTTATGATTGGCAATAAAAACTACTTAGGTCGTGGTTTAGCGGCTTTTACTCTCGAATTTTTTATCAAATTTATCCACGATAACGACTCCTTAATAGATACATTTCTCATTGATCCAGCTGAATACAACCCAAAGGCAAAACATGTTTATGAAAAAAGCGGCTTTTCTACTGTAGCTACTTTTTTTCGCAATATTGGGGATAAAGAGCAAATCAAGCACTATCTGATGGTGAAAAAACTATGACACTCGCCAGAGCTTACAGTATTGGTGATGATGCCTTCAGAGATATCAGGGCGAATTTCCATATCTTCACTTCTTATAGTAAGTCTTTCATATTTTATGTGAAATATTTCGAATTAATGGAAATAAAATTGATACCTGTGTTTTAAATGGTTTAATCAAGCATTTGAGCAACTCGGTTAAATGAGGAAAACAATTAAAATTGTCGTGTAAAGTCTGCATTAAGCACAGCAAATCACCCAAAGAATCTCTAGAATATTCATTTAGATAATTTTTAATTTCTTTAGTTTCTGATAAATAAATAAATAATTGAATTTCATCGATCAATTCTTCTTTGAATTTTACATCTAATTGATCGAAGTGATAAAAACAGAGCTCTTCTTTGATAAAATCCATTGGGTTGTCCAATTCACGGTGGAATTCTAGAACATCAGCATCGTGAATGGCTTGCTGCTCAGGTGAAACAAAATTCCTGTTTTCGGGATCTTTTTGAGATATTGCATTAAAGTAGAGATCTACCTGTTTTTTTTCTAGGTTTTGTTGTGATAAGTAATTTTTTACCCAAAGCGCGCTATCAAAATCCCAAAAATCTTCTCCTTCATCTTGTCTAGCAATATCATGAGCTGCTCCTGCTAACGCTAGGAATAAACGATGATATGTCCACTCCTTATTTGCTAGTTCATGCAATTCTATGAAAAGCTGTGTCCATATTGCCGTACGTGTCGCATGTAATACCCCATGAATATTTCGCTGCGAAATTTCTTTTCTGCTTATCCTGTCTAAATAATCATGATATGAATGAATTCCATAACCCCAAAACGGATTATCATGAGTTTTTTGTTGACCTGTAGATATATCTACGTAGGAAGGGTTGCTGGGAAAATATTGCCGATAGTGAGGTAGTACATCACTTTCTAGAATAGAAGAAAGTTCGACTGGAAAATTGTCTTGATCACATAATTTTGCATTAAGTTCTATGGGAACATTCCCTAACCTAATGCAGCACAAAATAATTGCTATTTTCATATTTTACCCATGTGTTTTAAGACATATTGATGATCGTTTATAAAGTTTCGGTCAATTTGATCGTTTTTAAAACCAATAACATTTTTGTTATATTTTAATATTTTAGCGTTTTTACAAGACAAAGAATATAAATCAATAACAATTTCAATAGATTTTTTAAATGGATTCAAAATAAATCCATGATGATCTTTAAAAAATTGTCCGTGGAGTTTATATGTTGTTTCTGGATTGTCGAAAGGTGGTATTGAGATTCCCAAACGACTGTGAGCATGATGCCATTCTCCGTCCGCTACCATATCAGCTAATGGGCTCAACGGTGGAACCAGAAATAGTGTTTCTTCATCCCTTAGATTGATTTTATCTAGACTTAAAACATGAAAAGCATAAGGTTCAATATCGGAATAAGAATATCGTGCAGCGCATGTGTAAACTGAGAAAAAAATACCTCCTAAAAATGAATTTCCATATGATAAAGAAAATGATTCACAATTTTCATGTAATCTTAAAATTTTTTCAGATTTATCCTTCTCTATCAAAAACGGCAAAAACAGTAAATCTATACGATTGTCGTCAATAAAAGAAATAGATTCTATTGGTGCGCCGCGAAAAATCAAGGCCCTATTCATTTTCCTTGCAGCTACTTCTTCTTCAATGATTCGACTAATCAATCGTTCTGAGAGTTTAGCCCTCATCAATTCTTGATTGAAAACTTCCACAATCCCAACCATATGAAATTCAAATTCTGGATGGTCCTTACTATGAAATGAGAAAGGAAATCCTAACGTTCTCCATTCGTCGACACTTCGCGGAAACATTTCTATCCAGGGTAAGTAATCTAACAACAGAAATTCATTAAGACAATTCGAATCTAGTATTTTACTGTTTTTTTTAATAAAATTGACAAAATCATTGCTTAATTTTAAAAAATATTTACAGATATCTGGATTGTGATTGTATTTATTGTATTCAGCGTAAAGGTCTTCTTTTGTTTTTTGAGGGTTTTCTAAGATTGCGAGAATTTTATCGTCGATATCAGGAAAGAAAATGCTGTCAGAATTGTTTGATGCGGTTGGCTTATGTTCACCGAGCTTGTCTGCTGTTTTATCATACATTCCGCAAGAGTTTCCGATTTGATTAACATATTCCCTAAACTCGTCGTTCGAAAAATAATTGTATAATACAAACAATTCCCATAATGTCGTGGGAATCCATAGGCATCTCAAGTTAGGGTGAATTTCTTTCAGTTCCTTGTTGATTAGTTTATCGACTAAGTCGGAGTCAGAGCCAAACAAATCGTCATATATTTTTTCTTTTGGTAGAGCTAAACACTGAGGATAATCGTACTTCATAAGAACATCATGATACGCTCGCTCCTGAAGATCGATAGAAAGGAAGTTCTTAACAGCACCTATTTGCTGATACTCATTCTCGAATACGAGAATATATACAGCATGGAGTGAAAAATTGATGAACATCTGAAAAAATAGGAAAGATAGGCTGTATGCACAAATATTATTTAGCCTGGCTCGAATCATAGATTTTCTCAAATCGAGATAATGTCTGCTTTTTCACTTCAAAAACACTACGGGTTGGTAGAACTACGTCTCCAGAATCAGGTATATAGCACTATTATTTTTGTATCGCCACCATTTTTGTGGACACAAATTTGCTTAAATTAATTTCTTTACATTCCTTTTAGATTCTTCCTTTCTCTTTATACACATACGCACGTATACGCGCACTCGCGGGGGGGCAGGCCACGTCTAAACCACCCTTATACCCGACCCCTCTAGCTCCTGCATGTTCCCTCAAATTGCAAAATATGCCTCTCTTCTCTTGCCAGAACAAAGTAGCCGTGCTCCTTTCCTAACTCAGGAGACGCCGTTGAAATTTTAGGTAACTTCTGTACGTTTTTCCCTTCCTCGAATAGTCTTCGAGCCTGATAAGGTGAATGATAGTCCAATTTTTCAAGCAGCCAGTATTCGTTATATTTTGAGACGAAGGATGAGACTGCTGCACGGAAGTCAAGAACACTGTGGTACTGTCTTCCATGCACAATCTGCTCCTTAAATGTCCTGTGGAACCTTTCTATAACTCCATTTGTTTCTGGCTCTCGCACGAACCCTTTGCTTATCCCTAGGCCACAGTAACGAGCCTGATTTACAAACCCATCTGAGAGGAACTGAGAGCCATGTCAACTCTTACCAAGACACCTCTTGCAACTCAATGACAAGTACTCTTAAACGTATTTTCAACAGATTGATTCAATGCCTCTATGGCTGCAAAACGGTTACTTCTCTTGGTCACATGCCAACCCAAACATTCCGCGTTCCGATGCTCAATCACTCCAAAGAACCAGACCCACCCATCTTCAAGTGTGAAAACTTTAGCGGCATCTGTCCCCCACATGATATTTGGAGCCTCTGTTGTGGTTCGACCATTATGGGGATTTTCCAAGCCCTTTTTGAAGCGATATGGTGAGAGAAGGTTATTCACCCTCATTACTTCTAGAACACGTCGACTAACGGGTTGAGTTCTAGACTTCCTAAGTCTTGCATGTATTTTCCTGTGACCTTTTCCTTGAAAATGGTTTGCTTTTATGTCCTTCTCTATCGCCTCGAGAAGTTCTTTGTCTGAGATACTAGGGCTTTTGCCCCCTATTCTTAGCCTCCTTAGTTAAGTATGTCAGCCGTTGTACCCGTGCAGCGGCTAACGTTGAATCAATTACGGGTTTCAAAGCCAGTCAAGAGGATACAGATGATCGTTATTCAAGTTGCCGGCAGGCTAGGAAGGGTCCTGAGTCGCGTTTTACAGCATCTGGCCAAAAAGTGACCTCGTTGTCATTGGCCACAACCATTAAGAGAAGCGGAAAAGAGGAGACCGTGTAGTGGCGCATCACCCCATGGGGCGACCGTTTTGATAAGCTGTTACCGCATTTGAAAAAGGGTTCAGCCCTCATCGTAATTGGTGAAATGGGCCGTCCTCCAGAAATTTATACAGACAAAGAACGGGAGCAGTAAGTTTCTCTAGAGCTGACAGCCGAAATCGTCAGATTCAGTCCATTTGGTGGAGGGCAAGAGCGTCCCGCTCAACAAGAGAATCAGCAAGCACAAACAAGCCCAACAGGCTTTGCAGAAGTATCGCCTGCTGCAATAGAAAGCTCGTACTCAAATTAGGATGAAATGCCTTTCTAAAGGATAGGAGTTTCAAAACATAGGCAAAGGGAAGAGGGCTTTTTCTAGCCATGAAAAGCCCTCTTCCCTTTGCTAAAGAACGAACTTAAATAAATCTTGCAAAAATTGAAGGAGATCTATATATTCTGAATTTCACCTTAACCTAAAAAATGGGGGGTTATGACAGCATCTATAAGGCCGAAAGTTCAGATCTATATTAACCCTCACGAGCCCATTTGCTCTGATCAGCAGTGTGCAACGTCTTCTGACGTTGTTGCTAAAAGATTCGCAGAAACAGTTAAAGAAGTCTATGAATTCTTCTTTAAACACTTTGGTATTAACGGTATCGATGGTCAAGGCAAATACCCTCTTTTTCGTACTGAATGGGATCAACAGAATGCGACTTGGACCTGTACATCTATACATAAGCCGAGCTGTTCTTTAAGATTTCATGATTGTTATGCTTTCCAAAAAGAGGTTGTGGCTCATGAATACACACACGCCATCTTGGATCATTTTACACGTCTTAAAAATACGGGAGAGGCAGGAGCCCTACACGAATCTATAGCGGATGTTATGGCGATCGTTTTTAAGCACACTATTCTGAGAAAAAAAGATTGGAAAATTGGAAATCTACGTGACTTGGGTGAACGCGTGACAATGCAGAATTTACTAAGGACCGATCCTCACGAGCCCGACAATGGTCATGTCCACGATAACAGTCGCATCCCTAGCCATGCTTTTTATATAACTATTGATAGTCTGTCTGCGTGGGAAGACCGGGAGCGTATCATACATATATGGCTGGCTGTTGCTCTGCGTTTGCCTGCGGATGCAACGTTTCAGGGCTTTGCGTGTGGAATCCTTACAAATGCACGGGGCAGAAACGAACCAAAGCATGTCCTGAATATGCTACGTTACTCCTGGACACAAGTAGGCATTCCTTATTTCTTACAAGATCAAATGACTCAAGAATGCGTCCCTCGATCAATGAACAGGGGAATATTGTCCAATGAAAAAGATAAATTGGGCGATTTAAAAACAATAGCCGTTTCTGTATCTTTTGATCGAACAAGCCATTTATCCACAAATTCTAGAGTCGAAGATGCAAGTCAGGCATTAACCCTTTCACAAGCGAATGTAGGGATTGCGCAAAGCGAGATTGATGCACAGATAGACACGGTCTCACATCAACAACCTATTTCCTTACAAAATCAAATGACCCAAGAGGATAACCATCGATTAACGAGTTTGACAACACTGCCCAAACATCCTATCTATAAAACTGAGAATGGAAGGGAATTTTATAATCCTAACGTTACGATCTCTCAATTATATAACCACTTTTCCCCTTATCTTGAGGAATTGGGCTTTAGTAGTGGTATTTATATAGCTGAAAGAATGGATAAGTTTTATTCTATGCCGGTCGACGGACACTTATTTACGGCGTTATTTTTCAAAAAAAACCATACACACAAAGGGTTTCAACTCCTAGAAAGAGCTTTGAAAACTTTGAGTTATTTTGCTAATGGTCATGTAGATGGAGATGTTAAAGACTGCCTTCGAAAGCTAATATCACCTACACTTCATAAATGGGGTTTTGAACTCGAGCATATAGGAAATGTCAAAGAATATGACCCTAATTCTGAATATGAAATTTTTATATTATTATTTTACAAAGAAAAACAAATGAGGTAATCAAATATGACGTCTTCGATAACCCCACTATTACGACAAAGCAGTTCCCCAACTGTTGAAGTTTCTCAAGGACATAACTCAGTGAGTCGCTTTAATCTGAGGGGAGAAATTTTAAGTTGCGCAGAGTTGACGAATGAAATTAAAAAGAGGGTTGAGGGAGTGTACTCTGTAGATTCGGTGACGGTTAATGATGTTTATATGTCTCTTGGTGGTACAATTGATCCTATGACTAATAGAGCGAGAAGTGTGCTAGCGAGAGAGATAAAAATAATAAGGACTTGGTGTTTTTATGATCTTGTTCCGCTTGGAGTATTTTTGCCTACTTTAGTTAACACAAATAGTATTTACAGGAAAACGCTAGAGACTTCTCTATTAGGAGATTATTTACTTAACGCTAAACCCACTGAAAGTGATATAGATCCCATTTTTAGAAATACTGAAGCTGAGGTCGCAACTAACCCAAAACATCGTGTTGCAATTAGGGAATTTATTATGAAAAAATATCATGATGATTCTGAATTTACTGTTACTCCAGAAGAACTAGAAAGTCATTCACGCGAGTTCAATAGCCAGTATGCTCTTTTTCTGCAAAAGTTTAGAAGTCTTTACGAAGGATTTCGTGCCCAAAAGAGAACTCAACTTGAAAACGCTAAACCCACTGAAAGTGATATAGATCTCATTTTTAGAAATACTGAAGTTGAGGTCACAACTAACCCAATACATATTGCTGCAATTAGGGGATTTATTATGAAAAAATATCATGATGATTCTGAATTTACTGTTACTCCAGAAGAACTAGAAAGTCATTCACGCGAGTTCAATAGCCAGCTTGCTCTCTTTCTGCAAAGATTTAGAAGTCTTTATGAAAAATATCTTGCCCAAGGGAGAATTCAACTTGAAATTGCTTATGCCAAATCTAAGTCAATTACCATTAAAATTCCTGTTGAACTTTATGACCCTGTTGAAAGAAGACAATTAGCTGCATATATTGAAGCACCAGAAGACTCTGGTTTTGCAACAAAACTTGCAATTAGTATTGCTGTTTCTTTAAGAAGTGGAAAAAGAACTACCATTAGCAGCTCATCTGCCGATCAACCAACAGACTCTAAATTTGAGTGATAAATAAAAACTTCAACATTTTTTAAATCAATTTAATTAACTGTGGATTTAAGATGAATACTAGTAGTGCTAGCAGTTCAACTACAATACCATCAGCAAGTTACGATGGACGACTAGTACTTCATAATTATCAACAACGTTTTTCGAGCTCCAAGCCACTAAGTCAGTATCAATTACAACAGATTTTTTCAAACGCAAATTTTTTTAAGGAAGATAGTCATTCTCACATGTCTTTAGTTGAGTTTGATAAATATAGTTTTTCATTTATTAAAAATCTACTACAATCTGATGAGCTTCACGATTGTAGTGAGTTTCTTGGAGCTATTTTTAATAAACGTCTTTCAGACAAACAAGTAAGTAGACATTTAGGTAATTTACTCACTTTTTTATATTTATTCGGTTGCAATGATGTATTTAAGTTACCAATAGATCTGTACGGAACACAGATCAATCGCGTTAAAATTATTGCTGCTCAGATCTCTTTTTTGTCCACTTCAACCTTAATGAATGCAGCAAAATGGGCGGAAGGGGAACACGACAACAGTTTTTTGCCCCATCTGTGGAGTTTCCTTGAGCTAGAAGAGGAGAGAATGGATGCATTAGAATGCAGACCACGAAATAGCGGAAGATTTGATTCATTTAGAGAAGTGCGCAATTGGATGGTAAGTGACGCGATCCTGAGTCAAGAGACTCCCAACTCGATTTTTGAGGCCCAATCTGTTAATGAGTCAATATTAATGAAATATGTGCAAATTCCTAGTACGATGGCATTTGCCGTGGCGCTGGCGCTTTCAGGTGCAGGTCCATATGCTCTTTTGTGTTTTGCTCTAGCACCATTAGTTGAGTTAGCTAAAAAAATTTATGTAGCATCTTTAGACGCTCCGCTTTGTGTGGAACCTTTGTCTGATTCAAGGAAGCTAGACCTTGCTTCCTCAAAATTTTTCTTTGGAAGAGATGATATTATCAAAGAGATTGAAGCTATTTGGAAGGAAAAAAAACATCCTCTTTTAGTAGGGGTTCCAGGAGTGGGAAAAACGACAATCATGGAGGCAATCTCCCGCAAGATTGCTTCAGGAGCTATTCCCGAATTTTCCGGTAAAGTTGTATTTATGGGTTCTGCAGCTGAGTTAACAGCGCCTAATACGATGGGAACTCCTCATTTCCAAAGAGTAGTAAGGGCCATTCAGCCTTACAAAGACAACGTGGTTTTAGCGCTTGATGAGTTTCACGCCTTGTTCCAAGCAACCGATAGGACGATTATAACGCTTGCGAGATCTATCTTGGATGGTTCTCAAAGAAGCCTACCCTATTGCCTCTTTGCTACAACGTTGGAAGACTATAATGAACATATAAAAAAGGATGAGTCTCTAGGGAGAAGAGTGAAGGTTATTATTGTCAATCCATTAAGACGAGATCATATGCTCAATATGTTGCATATGGATGCTAAGGATATCTCTCCTTTTCTTACTATAAGCCCTGAGGCAATGGAACTGATCTATGAACAAGCGCAGGGTAAGCAGAATGAATCGAAGCTGTTATTGCGGGAAGTTATAAAAGCCGCAGATGCTGTCAATACCACGCATCCTTGCTATGACCAACGAGATTTAAAGAAGGCTGAAATTGAGAAATATAAGTCTTTGCGTCGCGATCCAAACTACTCCCTAATAGATTTGAACCTGTTTTCTGATCAGATATCAAAGGCGAATCAGGAGCTCGAAAAAATTGAGGCAAAATGCAGTGATCAGGAAAAAATGAGGAGTAAATTTATCGAAATGAAGAAATACCTTATTGCGTCTTCGAAAGAGCTTAACCTGATCTCCAAACAAATCTATGGATTTGTCATTCAGTATGTGGGAAAGGACGCTAAGGAAACTGCTAAAATAAATGCATTAAAGGATACCAATTTTGCCAACATGTACAACGACCCGCTTAAAAGAATGGTATTTCTTCGTTATTTCGAACTTTCTAACATGGTGCGTTTTGTGAGAAATTATGCCTCGATATTTGACTTAATAAACGTTGTCGACGCTGACTTTATTCGTAAACACCAGTTACTAAATCTGGTTTCACGGCCGAAAATTGCTAATACAAAAATGGGGAAGTATTTAGAAGAAGATAAGAAAGATTTATCACTCGATTCCGTTACACCAGTTCATTCGAAAGAAACTTTTTTACCTCCAGTCCCTATAAAAGGGATACAGGTGGGATTAAAAAATTTCGGGAATAGTTGTTGGTTGAATGCGACCCTTAAGTTCATTGCATCCACAACATATTACGATGAAATGTTAGGAGGAGATCCTCCCAAGGGAGTGGAGAGATTGCATGGTTTCTTAAAAGATATGATTTTTCATCTTCGCACTGGGGAGCAAGTTCCAGAAACAAGTTACTTAGCATTTATGAGAGAGCTTCGAAAAGCTACTCAAAAGTTTGAAAAAGGGCAGCAGCACGACGCCGTAGAATTCCTGGAGATCTTGTGTGAGCAACTGAAGTGGGCACCCACTGTTATATTAGATGAAGAGGCTATGCGACTACTCAACGACTCAAAAAAGTATCCTAGAACCGCCAGTGAATATGTGCATGCACCGAGGGTTGGACACGAGTCGGAAGATGCCCTTCCAAGTGGATGGGGAAAAAAGGTCTTTCATGAGAACTCCCGTTGGGTAATAGAGGTAAATATTTCTTTACAAAGCACAGCGCTAGATATTTCTCAGCAGTTAGAGAAACCGGAGCTAGTATCTGTTCAGCTTGACAGGCTTACCGATATTGAGCCAGCAAGTGACAAGGTAGATAATGTCTCCTTTCCATTTGAAGTAATTGCTCACTTTACTTGTCTACCAGATGTCGTAATGATTCATCTTAAGCGTTTTCATCAGGATGGCAACGTAGAGAGAAGAATCGACGCCCCCATTGAACTTGAAGAAAATGAGTTTATTACTTTGAATAGATATGAAATCGAGAGCAAAATTATCGGTGGAGTTTCTATGCAAGAAATGAAACTAAAAGAAAGATGTCGCTATCGAATTGGAGCAGCCATTTGTCATATTGGAGGAAGTTCTACAGAACATGGTCATTACGTCTGTGAGGAAAGACCTGCTGAATCAGGCAATTTAATTCGGCATGATGATAGCAAAGTGCACAATGACATTAAAGTCGATAATTTTGGGAGGCAAGGGTATTTATTAAGACTCAATAAGGTGAACAAGGCCGATCCCATGGAAGCAAAGGATTTTAATACATGAAGCATTTGGGAGGCGTAAAGAAGGGATTTCTACTCTAGCCTGAGTTTTACAAGAAACCTTAATTCTTTGACTAATTTTTGAAGCAAATTCTCTCTGTTTCAGAGAGAATTTTTTTTGTGTTTGTGTTATAGTACCCTCATTTGCTGAAGATACGTTCAAAGATATTTTGATGATTTATGAATAAGCATGAGTTTGGATGAAAAATCAGTTGTATTAAACAATATGTGTATCGAAAAGTATAGTGATCGATGAAGTATAAAACAATGCGTTCAAAAAGTTGTGAGTGGGTCTAAAAGGCGCTTTGATACATTAAATGTTATGATAAAGACAGCCCGCACAGTCTCTTGGATACAGAAAGCCGCTCGAGGTTATCAAGAAGGCAAAAGATAGCTCTGTTGAAATTTGTGTCCAAAGAAATGGTGGCGATACACTTTCTGATTTTTTTGATCTGCCTTTCACATATGCCAAGCTCTTCACCGGCCTTGTTTAAAGCTAATATTTTCTTATCGATTTGCTGCATAATGCTTTGCCGATTCGCTTCTTTAAGGCTCACTTTACTCTCCAAAGTTGCCACCTCCTTCTGCAGTTTAAGGTGACATTACAACTTTGGTCTTACATTATGAATATTTTGATTGAATTTTTCTGACATATCCAATAAAATTTGCTTGAATTTTTTCGGAGGGTATATGAAAAAACTCTTAAGCATAGCTATCGAACACTATAGCCTGATATCTTTGATAGCTACGTTCATTTCTTTTGCCTATATGTTTTTCTTCTTGAACAAGCCTGCGCTTAATGCATTTTTGCTTTCTTTTCTAACATGGGGTGTAGGTGTTAGGTGTTTGGTTGCGTTTGCTGCCAATTGGGTACCACCATTTTCTGATCAAATTGCAGAAGCATACGGATGGCCGTTGGGAAGTTCTTTTCAAAGGGAAATTGCATCAGCAGATGCCGCTTTTGGTTTGTTAGGAATATTGTGTAATTGGTTTGCGGGAGAATTTTGGACCGCCACTCTTTTTGGGGTTTCTTGTTATTGGTTTCTATCAGAGCTGAAAGGATTGTTAACGATTAGAAAGCGTCAACGAGATCCAACTTATAGTGTCAAATCAAGCCTTCATGCTGGTATGGGCATCGATTTTGTAAGTTCGATCGTTATTTTTTTCTGTTTAATCATACGCTATTTCAATGTGGATTTTAGTTTTTGAAAGGAGAGTTTATGGAGACAATTAGTGAAGAAGTGGAACTGTGTTTCAAAAATGAAGTAAAATCGATAGGTGGCGGTATTTTTCGCCCCGCATCCCACTTGTTTCTTGATATATTAAGGCAAAAACAGAAATCTTCAGAACCAACCTTTGTATTTCCTACGAAGTATATTTCTCTGGAAGCCGCAAAGATAGGGTATGGATTAAGTCATCACGTTAATCAACGGAGAGAAATAAAAACCATCCATCGCTCTTTTTTTGCTGGTTCTCATCTAGATGCTGTTAGTGGTGTTATTAAATTGATAAGACATAATCACTGGTTGAAAACTGATGGAGGGCAGGGGAACGTTTTGATTTATGATAAAAAACAGCAATTATCCTCCTTTTTTCAGCCTTTAAAAACCCATGAGGAAAAACTTTTTGTAAGAGGCTTGACGTTTACACAGTCAGTAAAACAAGCAAGTCAACTCTTGGATGAGAGTTCTTGGATTGGGTTTATACTTTGCTATGACGGGACAGAAACTATAAAAGAAATCGAAGATTTGTTTGCGCTATGCAAAAGAAAGGCCATATTGACTGCTCTAGACGAATCTCAGCTGGAAGATTGGTACGTGGAGAATTTAGACGTGCGATTGAAAACAGCTCCTGACATCACAGTGTTTGGTGAGAATTTGACAGATTGGCAAGTTCCATTTGGTGCATTTACAGCAACAGCAGCAATCTATGAGCCTTGGAATACAATACCAAGCTGTTTGACTCATTCGTCAAGCTACACTGGCAATACGCTAAGTTTGGCTATGGTGTTAGCTCTTTTTTCAAAGTATCGGCTTGGAAATGTTCTCGATCTATCCAATGAATTGTCTAGAGATAAAAAATACCAGATGTATGCTACGTATGTGAATCCTCAAATTGCCTGGATTTTTTTTGCTTCTGGATTGTCTCCAGAGATAAAGAGAGCTAAAGGTTCTGAGCTATTCATAGATGCATCTGGAAAAGAAGAAAGAATTTTAGATGGTGCTGCGGGCAGTGGGTGTTGTCTTCGCGGACATAACCCTGAAGGAATTGTCAATGAAGTTCTTGACAAGCATAATCGCAATCATGACTACTGGAATGATCTATGTGCTGAGTTACGAACACTCACTAAAATGCCATACTGTTTTCCTGCTGCTAGTGGATCGTCTTCCACTGATATTGCAGTAATAATAGCTCTTCTTGCGAACCCAAAACGTACCAGAATCATCACTTTTAAGAACAACTATTCAGGAAAGTCACTTATTTCCTTGAATCTTTCAAGGTATCCCCATTTTCAAGAGCCGTTTCATCCGTTCTATTTTGATTTAGTGGAAATTGATCCATTCGATCCAAATGCTATAGCCGTTTTAGATAAAGAGCTAATCTCAGGAAAAGTTGGATTAATCTGGTTTGAAATTTTGCAAGGGCAAAATTTAGAGATGATACCTGCGGATGTGATTGATCTAATCAATAAGCGTAAAATTGAGGGGGGATATTTAATTGGTATCGATGAAATTTTAACTGGCTTTTATCGCACAGGAAATTTTTTGTGTTCGGATGGGCTCATATTAAAACCAGATCTGATTGCACTAGCAAAAGGGATGAGCGATATGACATTTCCGATTGGTTGTGTGCTTGTGTCTGAACAAGCATATTTATTAGCAAAGCAGAAAAATTCTACTTTTGTGACATGGCTAGAAAATCATTTTATTACTCAAATTGGTTCGCATATTGCTTTGCACGGCCTTCGAAAAGCAATAGAAAACAACACAGCAGAACATGTGAAAAAATTAGAAACAATGTTCATCTCTTCTTTGAAAGCAGAAGTTATGAAATCTCCTTTGCATACAGATATAAAGGGTAAAGGGTTGTTGCTTTACATGAAGCTAAATAAAAAGGCTTTCCCTATGAGCATATTAGGTGAAGAGTATATTGAGTTTCTTATGTCAAGTCTCTACTTAAAAAGAGGCAAGGTTCTTTTCCTAAATTCCCGATTGACTCCACCGCTCACTTTAACCATAAAACAGATGGAGGAACTTTGTCAGTCTCTAAAAGGCGTTCTTAAGTCGACGAATCGGATGCATTTGTTTTTCTTTTGCCTTAAACAAGTACTGGTGATTCATGTTTTATGTATGAAACAAAAAATCAAAGAATATTTTTTGAGGAGTTGATAATGGCTGCAGCAGAAAATTTAGAAAGCTTTCGGGCGCTCAATCGGGGGAGTGAAAAATCATTTTGTATTATTTTTTCATTTGTATTCACAGTTTACGGGTGTTGGCCACTTTTTCAACACGAGACTGTGCGGTGGTGGGCTATTTTTATAGGATTTCTACTGTTGGCTTTTTATTTTTTTGTCCCTCAAATTGTTAAACCTTTCAATAACGCTTGGATGGCTTTCGGTTCAATGCTTGGTAAAATATTTACACCAATCATTATTATGGCGATCTATTTTATCGTTTTTTGTCCTATTGGAATGTTATTAATTTTTTTTAGATTTTTGAGATCATTTTTAAAAAAGGAAGCCCCAAAGAATTCGTATTGGATCGAAAGGAATAAAGAAGAAGATTCGAGAGAATCATTTAATCGACAATTCTGAGAAGAGGGAGAGCTACATGCGCATTCTTGGGATTTCAGCATTTTTTCATGATAGTGCTGCAGCAATTCTTATAGACGGAAAAATTATCGCAGCAGCGCAAGAAGAGCGCTTTACTAGAATTAAACACGATGCAAAGTTTCCCAAAAATGCAGTTCAATATTGTTTGAAGGCTGCTGGAGTTAATTTAAGAGAAGTTGATTCTGTCGCTTTTTATGAAAAACCATTTTTAAAATTTGAACGTTTGTTAGAAACATACTTGAACTATGTTCCAAACGGATTGTCTTCTTTTAACAAAGCAATGCCGCTTTGGATTAAGGAAAAGATATTTCAAAAACAATTGATTATTAAGGAATTAATATCTATTGATGCAGCTTTTGACCCTTTGAAACTTCTTTTTTCGAATCACCATCTTAGTCACGCAGCGAGTGCATATTATCCTTCTCCTTACGACGAAGCGGCAATTTTGACGATGGACGGAGTCGGAGAATGGGCAACAGCTTCGATGGGTATTGGTCAAAAAGATAAAATTCGATTGACTCATGAAATGCATTTTCCAGATTCTCTTGGCCTTCTCTACTCCGCGTTCACGTATTATTTGGGATTTAAGGTTAACTCCGGTGAGTATAAAATGATGGGTTTGGCCCCATATGGAAGTCCGAAATATGTCAACCTTATCTATCAAAATATGTTGGATGTCAAGGGTGATGGTAGCTTCCAGCTCCATCAAGACTATTTTGCCTATTGCACAGGTCTTGTTATGATTAGCCAACAATTTGAAAATTTATTCAAAAAGAAAACAAGAACCCCTGATGAGCCCCTTGAGCAGTTCCATATGGATATTGCAGCCTCTATCCAATATGTAACTGAAGATATCCTGTGTAGAATTACGGATCATTTGGCAAAAGAAAGTCAGTTGTCGAACCTTTGCTTGGCTGGTGGTGTTGCACTTAACTGTGTTGCAAATGGAAAAATATTAAAAAGAGGGAAATTCAAGAGCTTATGGATTCAACCAGCATCGGGAGATGCAGGAGGAGCATTAGGTGCTGCTTTTGCCGTTCATCACCTTTTTAAGGAACAACCGAGGTCTCTAGCAATTGCAAACGATGCTATGCAGGGAGCTTTTTTAGGTCCCTCATTTGTTCCAAGTGAAGTTGGAAATGTTCTAGATGCCATGGGCGCAAAGTATCATACGTATGAATATGAAACAATGATTCAAAAAACAGCAGAAGAGCTGGCTGCAGGTAAAGCAATTGGTTGGTTACAGGGAAGGATGGAATTCGGACCAAGATCATTGGGAGGACGGTCCATACTTGCTGATCCAAGATCTCCATCAATGCAACGTATCCTAAATCTCAAAGTTAAATACCGTGAAAGCTTCAGACCATTTGCTCCTTCAGTGCTAAAAGAGGATGTACAAGAATGGTTTGATCTTGACTGTGACAGTCCATATATGTTGCTCGTTGCTGATGTGCTATCAAAACATCGATACAAAATAAGCTCAGAACAAGAAGCGTTATTTGGAATTGATAAATTAAATGCTGTACGCTCTAAAATCCCTGCAGTGACTCATGTGGATTATTCAGCAAGGATCCAAACGGTAACATTTGAAACAAATCCAGTATATTATTCTCTTTTGCAGGCGTTCAAGAAAATAACAGGGTGTCCCGTTCTTGTGAATACCTCTTTTAATGTGAGGGGAGAACCGATTGTTTGCACACCAAAAGATGCTTTTCATTGTTTCATGGGAACAGAATTGGATTTATTGGTTATAGAGAATGCGCTTTTGTGGAAACATGAACAGAACGCAATGTTAAAAAAAGATTATAAACATTCATTCACGCTGGACTAACGATTGTGCAGATTGATTTCATGTCAGGCCCAACCGGTGTTTTAGTGCTGGAGGATGGGCTGCATTTTTATGGTAAAATACTCTTGGAAACGGCTTATGCTTGTGGTGAAGTTTGTTTTAACACGGCCATGTCAGGGTATCAAGAAGTAGTCTCTGATCCTTCTTATGATGGACAAATTGTGGTATTTTCATTTCCGCACATTGGAAATGTCGGAACGAATCTGCAAGACGAGGAGTCTGGTAGAATACGGTTAAAAGCTGTAGTTTTAGGTGACGCGCCAACGCAGCCATCGAATTTTAGGTCTACTGCATCTTTTTTTGACTATTTAAAGAAAAATGAGATCCCAGCTCTTTTTGGTGTTGATACAAGGGCTTTGATAAAGAGAATTGTTGCTTCTCAAGATCCAATTAAAGCCATTGTTTCATCTGTTCGGCAGCCTCTCCAAAAAGACGAAATTGTCACATTAGCTAACAAAGCGGCTGATTCACAATCTCTTTCGGGAAATGATCTTTCTAGAGTCGCGGGAGGAATTTTCTCTTTTACGAGTGTAGAGAATGAATGGAGTAAAGAAGCTATCGCTCGTTCTAAACCTAAAGTTGCAATTCTAGATTTTGGAGTAAAGGCAAATATTTTACGTTGTCTATCGCAAAGAGGGATTACCCCTAAACTATACCCTCAAGGCACAACAGTTGAACAATTGCTTGAGGACAACATTGATGGTATCGTGTTGTCAAATGGGCCTGGAGATCCGCGGGCCATTGATCCAGCCGTCTTAACAAATATTCGTCGATTTCTTTCCGCGAGAATTCCTTTGTTGGGGATTTGTCTTGGCTTTCAGCTGATCGCGCTATCTTTTGAAGCAAAAGTGAAACAGTTAAAATCTGGCCATCATGGCATTAATCATCCAGTGAAGAATCTCCTGACTGAACAAATTTCGATTACATCGCAAAATCATGAATTTTATGTTGAGGAAATGACGTTACCCGATCATATTCTCATTACCCATAAATCACTATTTGATGGAACGCTGGAAGGATTCAAATCGCCGGATGGCCGTATTGTTGCTGTTCAATTTCATCCTGAAGCAGCTCCTGGTCCTAATGACACAAAAATTATTTTCGATCAATTTATCGATCGCGTGGAAGCGTATGCCAAAAAGAAATGATATTAATACAATATTGATTATTGGTTCTGGTCCTATTGTGATAGGTCAGGCATGTGAATTTGATTATTCTGGCGTACAAGCTTGTCAAGCGTTAAAAGAAGAAGGGTATCGAGTCGTTTTGGTAAATTCCAATCCAGCCTCAATTATGACCGATCCACAATTTGCAGATGCAACTTACATTGAACCTTTGCACGAAGAAATTATCAAAAAAATCATCATTGAAGAAAAGGTGGATGCTGTACTGCCAACGATGGGGGGACAAACAGCATTGAATTTAGCGATGAAGCTGTATCGTTCGTCTTTTTTACAAAGATCTGGCGTGATACTAATTGGTGCAACCCCAGATATGATTGAGAAAGCTGAAAATCGATCTGAATTTCATCAACTGATCCGAAAACATGGTTTAGAGGCCCCTCACGGAATGGAAATTTCCTCTCTTGAAGAAGCAAAAACATTCATCGGTCAACTCAATTTTCCATTGATTGTGCGTTCTTCATTTACTCTTGGGGGAGAGGGGAGTGGATTTATCTTACATGTAAGTGAATTTGAATCTGTTGTTAATAAAGCACTGAAGGCATCACCTATCAATAAAGCCTTCATCGAAGAATCAGTGTTTGGTTGGAAAGAATTTGAACTGGAGGTGATGAGAGACTCTCACGACAACTGTGTGATAGTTTGCTCAATCGAAAACATCGATCCAATGGGAATTCACACGGGAGACAGTATTGCGGTTGCACCGGCCCTGACTTTGACCGATAAAGAATATCAACTGATGAGAGACGCTGCTTTGAAAATCATGAGGGTTGTGGGTATTGAAAGTGGGGGTGCAAATGTTCAGTTTGCAGTTAATCCATTCACTGGCCGAATGTTAGTCATAGAAATGAATCCAAGAGTGTCGCGGTCATCTGCATTAGCTTCAAAAGCAACAGGATTTCCAATCGCTAAAATTGCAGCTAAATTGGCTGTGGGCTTCACGTTAGATGAAATTCCTAATGAGATCACAAAAAAAACAAGCGCAGCTTTCGAACCAAGTCTTGATTACGTTGTTGTGAAAATGCCTCGTTTCGATTTTGAGAAGTTTCCAGACATCGCACCAATTCTTGGAACTTCAATGAAATCGGTTGGTGAAGTCATGGCTATTGGACGAACATTTAAGGAGGCTTTTCAGAAAGCAATTTGTTCTTTGGAAAAAGAGTTATATGGTGTAGAAGAAATTTCTTTCCAAACCACAGATCTTGAACAAAAGAAACAGATTGTGAGGGAATATTTAAAAGCATCTCATCCTGATTGCTATCTGTATATTGGAGAAGCTTATCGTTTAGAGTTTGAGGAAGAAGAAATACGAAATCTTTGTAAATGGGATCCTTGGTTTTTGCGGCAGATAGAAGATATTGTGAATTTCGAAAAAGAGATTTATTTTAAAAGAGAGAATTTATCTAAATCAACACTTTTATTTGCCAAATCTATAGGTTATAGCAACCATAGAATTTCAAAAATTGCCGGGATTTCTGAGCAACAAATTTCAGAAAAATTAGACAAATTCAATATAAAACCAGTTTATAGATGTGTCGATAGTTGTGCAGCTGAATTTGATGCATCTACTACATTTTTATACTCAACTTATCTCCCTTATGGATCATCATCAGAAACAGAGGAGTGCAGGCCTTCCTCGGCAAAAAAGGTAATCATTATTGGAAGTGGTCCAAATCACATTGGCCAGGGGATAGAGTTTGATTATTGTTGCGTACAAGGTGCTTTAGCTATACGAGCGATGGGTTATGAAGCCATTATGATCAACTGTAACCCTGAAACCGTTTCCACTGATTACTTGATTTCTGATCGTTTATATTTTTCTCCGTTGACTTCGGAAGAAGTCCTGCAGATTATCAACCGAGAATCTTCTCAAGGTGAACTTCTTGGTGTCATTATTCAATTGGGTGGACAGACCGCTCTTAAGCTAGCGCAAATTTTGCATGCTCACGGTATTTCAATTCTTGGAACTCCTTTTGATTCGATTGATCTTGCTGAAGACAGAAAACGCTTCCGACAAGTTATTGAAGAGCTTGCATTTCTTCAGCCTGTAAACCGAATTGCGTACACAAAAAATGACTTGGTTTCATGTGGAGAACAAGTGGGTTTTCCTCTTATCTTAAGACCCTCATACGTTATTGGGGGTAAGTTTATGGAAATTGTTTACAATCCCCAGGAATTAGAAGAGTCTACTCTTTTGAAAAAAATAGATCATTTCAAACCAGTGCTTGTAGAACAGTTTTTAGACAATGCTATTGAAGTTGAGGTGGATGCTATTGTTGACCAAGAAAAAATCTATATTGCGGGAATTACAGAACATTTTGAGAAAGCGGGCATTCATTCGGGAGATTCAACAGCCGTTATTCCTCCGCAGACATTATCGGAAGCTCTTATTGAAAAATTGTGTGAACAAACACGTCTTCTTGCTCAAAAGTTGAGAATTGTTGGATTCATAAATATTCAATTTGCGATTCAGAAAGGGCTGATATACATTTTAGAAGTTAATCCACGAGCAAGCAGGTCTCTCCCATTCATCGCAAAAGCAACAAAAACTCCTCTTGCATTTATTGGGACTCAGGTCATGTTAAAAATTCCTTTGGCTCAATTTTGTCTCAAAGAATGTTATGAAATGCCCACGGTTGTGGTTAAAAAACCCATTTTTTCATTCAATCGTTTTCCTTCAGTTGATCCGTCCTTAGGTCCAGAAATGAAATCAACGGGTGAAGTGATGTTTCAAGGAAATAGTTTTAAAGATGTGAGTTTGAAAATACATCGGTATGGATACAATTTACAACAAGGAAGTCAAACAAGCATACTTATTATCCATACTGGAGATCCCATATTATCAGAAATTAAAACACAGTTGGAAAATTTTGGTTTTGAAGTCGTTAATATTACTCATACGGAAGTTAACGCAGAAATACTCGATTCAATAAAAAAACAAAAATTCATGTGTATTATTCAATTAAATTGCCAACTGAAATCTGATCCTATTAGAAGAAAGGCGATCCATGACTCTTGCATCCCGGAAATAACAACTTATTTAGATCTCAAATGGTTAGTGAATAGTTTAACTAATGCACAGGATGTAGAAAATATATTCTGTCTACAGAGCGAAAAATCAAATAAGCTTGAGGGCACCGCTTGTGTGGTAAGCCAAACTTGAATCGATGGCTTTAACCGGTTAAGTATTTCCAGACTGCTTTGATGTAAACCTTTCTCTACGATATTTTTTTCCTTGGGCAATTCTTTCTGTAATGGATGTCGTATTTTGTACTTTTTCTGGAGTATCTGACAAAAATATGGCTTGAGATCGAATGGTGTGATGTAAAAACAATAGGTCGACTGTGATTTTTTTATCGAAAGTTTCATTGAATTTGTGTTGCATCTGCATTAGCTTAATCGAATTTCCTCCTAAATCGAAAAAATTGTGATCAATCGAAATTTTATCGCGGTCGATTTTAAGAAGTTCATGCCAGATGTCTATTAATTTTTTCTGAAAATCCGTTTCTGGCGCTATATAACTTATTTCCACTTGAAATGAGGGAATTGGGAGTGATTTAGAATCTACTTTGCCACTTGTTGTCAAAGGGAAGCTGGACAGTTGAACATAGTGTAGAGGGACAAGATGGAGAGGCAGGTGTTGTACTGCAAAAGATTTGAGCATATTTGGCTCGATTTGCTTTTTGCCTACAAAGTAGGCACACAAAAAGGGATTTGCACCATTCGAATCTATTAAAGTTACCAATAACTGAGCGATGTCGGAGTGTTTTGAGAGGACGGCTTCTATTTCTCCAAGCTCAATTCTAACACCTCTTAATTTAACCTGCTTGTCTTTTCTACCTAAAAAATTGAGATTTTCTTGATCTCGCATAACGACCGAATCACGTGTCTGGAATATTCTTTGTCCCGATTTATATGGATGAGGAATAAATCGTTCAGCCGTCAAATCAGCTTGTAACTGATAACTGCGCGCAAGTCCTGGCCCACCAAGATATAGTTCCCCAATTGCCCCAAATGGTACGGGATTCAATTGGGCATCTAATATGAAAATCTCAAAGTTATCAAGTGGTTTTCCTATCGGGATGTCTGTGTTATTTTCATTTGGTTGGCAATCATAATAGGTAGCATCGATACATGTTTCTGTTAAACCATATAAATTTGTCAAAGGAATATTGTGGCTTGTGAACCATTTTATGATATGTTCTCGTTTGAGTACATCAGCACCGCAAAGCACTTGCCTTATAGACGATAATCGTTGTTTGAGTGATGGGTTTAGCAAGGTTTCTAAAAAGCTGGGAACTAATTGTAAAAACGTAATTTTCTGATTCTCAATTGTTTCTATAAATATTTCAGCATCCTTGCTCGCTGATAAAGGAGCTAGAACTAATGTGCCGCCAACGAATAGAACATAAAATTCACATAAAGAGACATCAAACGAAAACGCGGTTAACTGTAACATCCGGTCGTTTGAACACAGTCCAAATTTTCGTTTGATCCAGTTAAAATGGTTACATACTGAGGCATGTGTCATGGCAATACCCTTTGGTTTTCCAGTAGAACCAGATGTGTAAAGAATGTAAGCCAAATTATCTGGACTCGATTGAGTATTTTCTTTCTCAGTCCTATCCAATATGCTTGCGCTCGTTGTCCAATTGCCATTCAGATCAATAACAATAGACATTAGAGCGGGGGGAAGTTGTTGAGAGAAAATGGAGTTGCTTATAATGAATTTGCACTTGGCTTCGGCAATTATCATTTCAATTTTCTCTATCGGAAGAGAGGCTTCAATCGGTACATAGGCCGCTCCGGCTTTTAAAACTGCCAACCAGGCTATAAAAAGATCGATGGAACGTTGGAGATAAATTGCAACACAGTCTTCGGCTTTGATTCCGTTGTTTCGTAAAAAATGGGAAAAAAGGTTTGCTTGCTGATCTAATTGCTGATAGGTTAGTTGAGAATCATCCATCACCAACGCCACTTTATCAGGATTTTTAATTACTTGATCTTCAAATAATTGTGCAAGTGTCTTGGCGGGGTAAGAATGTAATTCTCCTTGTGGAATGCTATATATAGGTAGCATTGGATCTGATTTAAGTTCAGCTATGGCGATTTCAGGATTTTGTATGGTTGCATCGATCAATTTGTTGTAATAATTTAATAGGTATTCAATAAATTCGCCATGAAATTGACTAGAATCATATTGAATTTCGATGTTTGTCTTACGACCTGGAATGACACTAATCGAAAATGGGTAATGCGTTTCTTCACGCATTTCAGCTTCAAATACATAGAAGGGTAGCCCCTTTTCCTTAATTGTTCTTTCAACTGCACCTGCGAAAGGATAATTCTCGAAAACGAAAAGATGTTCGATGAGCTTGTGCTTTAGCAGAGAAAGAGCTTGAATTTCATATAGAGGTGTTGTGGCGTATTCTTCATGATTGATTATTTGTTGTTGAATGGATTGTGCGAGGTGGAGGAATCCTTTTTTATCATCGACGTGTATGCACATAGGCAGTGTTGTTATAAAATTTCCGACTAGGAATTCACTGTTGTTAAGATGAGAAGGCCTTCCTGAAAAGACGGAACCAAATATGAGGTCCTCTTGTTGCGTATAATTAAATAGTACGATGCTCCAAAGAGCCTGGAAAAAGGTATTTAATGTGATGTAATGAGTTTTGGCAAATTTTTCAATTTTCAGGATTTGAGAATCATCGAGAAGAATTTTACGCGTTTTGATGACACTTTGCGCATGATGAATAATCGCTTGTTGTCTGGGGATCGTAGTCGGTTCACTGAAATTTTTGACGAGTTTACTCCAATAGTTGAGGGATTTTTCCTTATCTTGTGTTGATAGCCAATTGGTGTAACGTTTCAAAGAGATTGTTGAATGAGGTAGTATTTGATGATTTTTTTTGATAATAGCTTCTAAATTGTCAAGAAAGCGCGTAAATAGTATCATGAAACTCCAGCCATCTAAAATAATATGATGAAAGCTGAAAATCAAGTAATATTGATCATTTGCATTATTAATCAAACGAAGACGTATTAAAGGTCCTTTATTTAATATAAATGGGTCTTCACGATCTATAGATAGAATCTTTTCTAAATCGATCATATCTGTTTTTTCGTAGAAAAATGCAGATGGCATATAAGGATGAATGTATTGGTAAGGCTCGCGTATGGCATCGTAATGAAAAGTAGCTCTCAGTGTTTCATGTTCTTCAATTAATTTCTGAAAACTATAATGAAAGTCCTCTGGGCGGATATCACCACTAAATTTAAGAATTCCTTGCTCAAAATAAGCTTTGGATTTTGGATCCTGCATTGCATGAAATAGTAATCCTTGCTGTGTTGAAGTTAGTGGAAGAACGGTTTGAAAACTGTTCACGAGATTTTGTAAATAACTTTCGAATATGAAAGGGAGTTTTTCTATTTCTTCTTGTGAAAATGAGTCTTGGTCGAATGTGAATCTACAGTGAAGGGTTTTGTTAAGGATATACGCATTAATTTGGAGATTATAAGGAGATGTGCTATTTTCAGAACACAAATGATCCAAAACTGGTTTAAATGTAAAGTTTGTATAATTGTCAGATTGTATTTCTCCTAAATAGTTAAGAACTATGTGTGGTTGGAGATCCCCTCTAATTTTCCAATTATCACTAAAATTTGGTAACATCCTCAATAAGGAGTACCCAATTCCGAAATTGGGTAACTCTTCAAGCGTTTTTTTAATCATCTGTACTGTAGTGGGTAGGTCAGATATGTGGTGAAGGTTAATGTATAATGGAGTGAGTTGCGTAAACCAACCAACGGTCCTTGTAAGATCAATGTCTTTGGTGAATTCTTCTCGGCCATGTCCTTCCAAATGTAGCAATAATGCCTCTTTTGCAAATATTTTTTTGTAGGTTAAGGCCAAAGCAATAAGAAGGGCTTCGTGTATTTGAATTTCGCGGCTCGAGTAGAGCTTATATTTTAAGGCGTTTGTAAGATCTTCCGAAAGACTAAGATTAACGGAACATTGTTTTTTTATAGGAAAATACTTGGTAGCGTGAGACGATGCAGATTCTTCTAAATTTTTCCAATAAGTAAGTTCTTTGCTATCAATTTGGTTTGTATAATGGCTGAGTAGCTTTAAAACCCAATGAAAGTAAGACGTGGTTTTATTTGGAAGAGCGACTGAGGATTTCTCAATAAAAGCTTGATAAGCATTGTCTAAATCTTCTAATAAGATTCTCCAAGATACAGCATCAATCAACAAATGGTGTATAATGATAGCCAAAAGATCTACTTCTTTGCTTTGAAATAGGGTGATGTTAATCAAGGGAGTGGTTTTAATGTTTAGCTGTGTTTGTAGGCTTGCTACTCTGTAGTTAATATCTTCTAACGAAGAGAGTTTTTGTGTTGTAAAAGAATAAGTTGGATGTTCTAACGATACAGGATTCCTTTGTTTTGAAAAAACTGTTCTTAAACCATCATGATGTGCAATTATTGCTTCTAGGGCAGCCTTAAGCGCATCTTGATTAAAATGTCCTTCCTTGGTTTTGAGAAGAACGGCTTGATTGTAATGGTTACGGAACTCAGGTGCGAAATGTTTGAAAAACCATTCTTGAATAGGCGATAGCATCGGCTTTTCTCTTATTAATTCTACTTTATCACTAGTGCTTTGTATTTGTCCCGTTACATTTTTAGCAAGGTCTTCTATTGTGGGATGAGAGAACAGCTCTCGCACAGAGAAATGAAGTCCGAGCTTGCGACTTCGTGCCGTGATTTGCATCGCCTTTATAGAATCACCGCCAAGCTCAAAAAAGTTTTTGTTTATGCTGAGCCCGTGAGGAGCTATTTGTAATACTTCAGCCCATATGGAAAAGAGTACACTTTCCTTTTCGGAAGAGGGGAGTTTTAATTCATCCTCGTTTTGATTTTCGAATGGGGTTGGAAGTGCTTTGAGATCAATTTTTCCGTTAGCCGTGAGCGGAATCTGTGAAGATTGAATAAGAAATTTGGGAATCATGTAATCTGGAAGATGATGATGAAGATATTCTTTTATTTCTCCAATATCCATTAGTTGATTTGATTTTGAGACAAAATACCCACAAAGATATTGCTCTGTGTCTTGTGTTTGTTTCTTGACGGCAGTTACGACGACCTTCTCAATTTTTGGATGTTTCAAAATGGTAGCTTCAATTTCTTCGAGTTCTATTCGATAACCACGAACCTTAATTTGGCGATCTAAACGACCCAAACAGAGAAGATGGTTATTTTTCAATCTTATGGCCCCATCACTCGTTTTGTAAAGCCGATCGCTAGGATTATAGAAGTGTGGCAAGAAGCGTTCCGCTGTTAGGGATGGTTGATTCCAATAGCCATAACCCAAATTAGGTCCACCTAAATAGAGTTCTCCAGGACAGTTGATGGGTAGCTCTTGTAGATAATCATTGCAGACATACGCTTCAGTTCCTGTAAGGGGTTGCCCGATTGGTACCACAGATAGGGGTGCCAATTTATCGGTGAGAGAATTGAAAAAAATGCATCCTATCGTTGTTTCAGTAGGACCATACTCGTTGATTATGGAAACAGAGTGGGAAAACAATTTGGAAACTTCCCCCATCAAAGCGGTCGTTAATTGTTCTCCACCCACAATCAATTGCACGATGTTGCTAGTTTGGAGAGGTAATTCCTTCAGGAAATGCAGGTGTGCGGGTGTCAGTTTTAGGTGAGTGATTTTGGGGTTATGAATAATTTTATGAAATTGTTCTATAAGATCATTATCTTGTGGGTAAAGATGGATTGTATGGGAAAAAAATAGGGGATAAAGTAGAGAAGTAAGCGTTAAATCGAATGCAAGAGAGGAATACAAAGGGAAGTGAAGATCCTCGTTGAGGTTATAGTCTACTGGAATTGTTTTCAAGTAATGCAAAATTGCACGATGCGAGATAGCAATGCCTTTAGGTTTTCCTGTAGACCCAGAAGTATAGATTAAATAAGCCACATTTTCCGGCATGATGATGGATGGTAATGGGGCGTAGGAAATATGTTGTATTTGATCTATTATTGCTTTTGAAGATAGGTCGAGAACGGGTATTTTCAAACTTGAGATTTGATTCTTTTTAGTTATAACCATTTTCGCTTGGCTTTCTTCAATCGTTGTAAGTATCCGATGTGATGGGTGCTTAATGTCTAAGGGAAGAAAAATTGCGCCGATTTTAAATATAGCTAAGAGAGAGGCCACCAGTTCAACAGAGTGATCGACGTAAAGAGCAACAACGTCATGAGGTTCAATTCCATTTAAAATCAGGAGCCTAGCTAGCTGATTTGAAAGTGAATCTAGATATTGGTAAGAGAAAGCAGCATTATTAGACATTAAGACGGTATGATCAGGTCTTTCACGAACAGAATCGGCAAAAAAGTCCATAACGGTTTGATTATGTATAGATAAATTTTGTGAGGAATGGGAAAAAGATTTTGAATCGTTGGAAGAAAAGTTAAGCTCTGCCAGGGGAAAGGATGATTCACTAATACACTTGGTTAACATTTGGACGAATTGGTCTCCAAATAACTCGATCGTATCTTGATCGAAAAGATTTGCATCAAATTCGACGTATCCCGTGAAGTTAGAAAAAGAGTTCTCACATACAAATAGGGTAATGTCGAAAAGGGAAATGGGTGGTTGCCATATGTAGGGTTTGAGTTGGATATGATTGAACGAAACTTCGTTTATTTTTGATGGGCTTGGAAAAAGAAGCCCATTCATCTCTTTTGAAATGGTGGGAACGTGCTGGTAGACAAACATCGTTTGAAAAAATGGAGCAGCGCTTGAAGATCTCTTAACATTTGATTCTTGAAGTAATTTAAGAAAGGGTAGTTGGTGTTGTCCCATTGATTTTAAGATAAGGGCATTTGTTGCTTCTACCTGCTGTTCAAATGTGCTTTCCAGAGATAATGAAAGGGGACAGGGCATCAGATTCGCAAAAAGACCGAATGTCTGGTACCAATTACTATGCTGTCTGCCCGACGAGGTTGTACCAACACATATTTTCCTTTCTCCTGAATAAAGGGATAACAGTACAGCATAAGCAGAGAGCATGACAATGTAAGGCGTTGTATTTTGTTGACGCGCGAATTCTTTGATTTTTTTAGAAAGTCCATTGTTAATTTCGATTGGAAAAATTTCCCCAGAAAAAGTCCTTATCTGAGGCCTTGGTCTATCAAAAGGTAATTTAATGTCGTTGTGACAGTCTTGTAGCTGAGATTTCCAGTAGGTTACGGCTGCTTTTGTTTCTTCGCTCTTAAGATATTCTTGTTGCCAATTGACATATTTTGCATAAGGGATATGCTGAATTTCCTTTGTTGGTTCTTGACCAGTAATCAAAGAATGATAATTGGTAAACAGTGCCTCGAGAAAGAGTCCTAGAGACCAAAGATCACAAATAATGTGGTGGGCTATCAAAAAAAGATATTGTTTTCCGTTGTCCGTTTTCAACAGCCAAATTTTAAATAATGGCAAATGATCCAAACAAAAAGGTCTTAATATTTCTTGGTTCAAAAAATCGGTAAGCTGTGTGTTTGCAATTTGCTTTTCTTGAAAATCTATTTTAATGGTTTTGAGAACATTTTGAATGGGTTGTTCGTTTTCTGACCGAAAAACCGTTCGCAAAAGGTCATTTTTTTCTTGTACAAGCTTTATCGCCTGTTCAAAAATGTCAATATTGATCGAAGACACAATCTCAACAATTTTTCCTAGATTATATCTGGTAGAATTATCATTGATTTGAAGATCTGTCCAGATTCCCTGTTGCTGATAACTAAGAGGGAATGCTAAAGGGGTTTCTTCGAAATGGCTCGGATTTGCATTTAACGGTGATGGAAGAGCTGATTTTTTAGTTTCAATGCTTCTTACAATCTCACCGATCGAATTGCATTCGAGCAATTCTTCGTAAGGAAAACAGATATTCCAGCGGGTTTCGATGGCTGATTGTAGAGAAAGGGCGTCTAATGAGTCTACTCCAAGATAAGTCAAGGGTAAATCATGATCTAATTTTTCCGTTTGGATTTTCAAAACGGCTTTAAGGATTTTCTTGAGCTCGTTTTGGATATCTATGACATTATTTTGTGATTCTATGACTTGTTTGGTTTCACTTCTCGCTATGATCTCGAGATGATTTTCTTTGTAAAATTGTCGGCATACACTTCTTTGAATTTTCCCACTAGAAGTTTTTGGTAGTGTACTTGGCTTGATTAAAATGATTTCATAAGCAGCCAACTGATGGTCTTGACTGAGAATATGTTTGATCTTTCCAAAAAGTGCTTCATAGTTTATATCGCGTACATACTCTCGTCCAACTTCAGCAACGATGACGAGCTGTTCTTGATCGTCGATTTGTAAAGAGAATGCCGCACACCCATTCGAGCGCAGCGCAACATCACAATTGACTATGCTTGCTTCCAGATCTTGAGGGTATACATTTTTTCCCCTAATAATGATCAAGTCCTTTATACGACCCGTGACAAAAAGTTGTTTGTCGGCATTAAAAAATCCTAAATCACCAGTTCGCATAAATTCTCGTTCATCTCCATTAATTTTTGCGTGAAATGTCTCTTGAGTGGCTTCAACTTGATTCCAGTATCCTGTTGCTATATTTGGGCCGGATATCCAAATTTCTCCTTCTTCATTCGTTGCACATGGTATACAACTCTCTGGATTAACGATGATAATTTTCTCTTCGCCATGTTCCTGTCCTAGCCCTATCAGTGTCTTTTTATCATTGATCTGATGTGTTTTAGGGGGAGTTTTTGGAAAATTTCCAGATACAAATAACGTTGCTTCAGCAAGACCATAACACGGATAAAATGATTCATATCGAAAGCCACATCCTCCAAATTTTTTTGCGAATTTGCATAATGTGTTTTCATTGACAGGTTCTGCCCCATTAAATGCGATTTTCCAAGAGCTCAAATCGAAATTTTGCATTTGTTCGTCTGTAATTTTCTCTACGCATAGTTCGTAGGAAAAGTTTGGTCCCCCACTCGTTGTGGCTCTGTGATCGGAAATTGTTTGCAGCCACATAAATGGTTTTTGCATAAACGCAACTGGTGCCAGTAAAATAGAAGGAATCCCTAAATACATGGGTTGTAGAATATTCCCGATCAATCCCATATCATGAAAATGAGGCAACCAACCAGCAAAAATCGTGTTTTCATCATGCCCAAAGCCACGTTTTATCATTTCTTGGTTTGCCATTATATTTTCATGCGTAACCATAACCCCTTTTGGTCTACTTGTAGAACCAGATGTATATTGCAAGAAGGCAATATCATTTTTATTGAATGAGTATCTAGTATAGTCACCTTCCTTTTGAATCGTATCTATCGCAATCCATTGCAGAGATGTAGTAGCACTCAAAAGGTTATCTTTGGACAAAAGCGTTTGGCATTGGCTAGTTGTTAAAATAACTTCAGCTCTAGTGTCATCCAGTACTTTTTGGACTCGGTCAAATGTGCGTTTTGTTGGAAGCGGCAGTGGTACCGCAATCACTCCAGCACATAGACAGCCAAAAAATGCACAGATAAAGTCAAGCCCTGGTGGAAAAAGAAGCAAAGTAATAGATGGAGGCTTTTGAGCGCAATGTCTTAAAGCATGTGCTATTCTTTTGGCTTGCAGATCCAACTCAGCATACGTAATTTTGATTTCGTCTCTTTTTTCATTTAAGCGGTGGATGTAGGCCACATTTTCAGGCTGCTTTTGGGCTCGTTTTCTTAAAATTGCATCAATTGTCTCTCGCATAAAATGCCTCAATGAGGTTTCAAAGTATCATAAGCGTGTATCGCCAAAATTTTACATAAAAACATCTCTTGAATTTTTACTATGTATGAGAAAAAAAGCAAGAATAAATGTAGGAAAGGCTGCTTTAGGCTACATCGCGATTAAACTTAGAAAGATGCAGAAAGTGAATTTACCAATTTTCCATTCTGATAGGCGACCATACTCTGTAAGTTTCCGTGCATTTTTGCTTTGAATAAATTTCTGGTTATGCTATAAGAAGCGATCAAACTAGATTTTTAAATGACAGCAGGAAACAAAGAGACTTCAGCAAGTTTCTATGGAACCAAAAAAATAAATGAAAATTCGGCTGGTATTCTGGAGTTAAACGGCTGTATTGTAAAGAGTTATTTTTCTCGGCATTTTTTACATACGAGGAACTGGCTATGAATTCAATTTGCATGCAAGAATCGGCAACAGCATCTGCTAATGGAGTTTTTGGTGAGCTTTTGCAGGGAGTTTCAGGAAATAATAGGTCCTTTTTAGTGACCGCACCCGTTGACATACATGTCAAGGCCTTTTTTGTTCACGATCCCACTATGCAAAAGATCGTGGTAACGAATAAGGAAAAAACGAAGTCGCAGACATTGGCAGATAAAATATATGAAAAATATTGTTTAAAAACGGGAGGCACTATTTCGATCAATACAGGCTTTCCAATAGGTAAAGGACTGGGCAGTTCTTCGGCCGACCTTGTGGCACTATCTCGAGCACTTGCGATTGCCTATACACTGCAGCTCACAGAATGCGATATTGAGGATTTAATTAGAGGAATTGAACCAACAGATGGGGTCATGTATCAAGAGATCGTGTCGTATTACCACAAAGAAGTGAAGCTGAGAAAAACCTTAGGGAAACTAAATGGTGCTATGGTTATTGGTGTCGATGAAGGTGGTGAAATTGATACGGTTGAATATAACAATGTCAAAAGGGTTTATACAGAAAAAGATAAAGAAAATTACGATGAATTATATACGAAAATAGAAAAAGCAATCATATCGAATGATATTCATGCAGTAGGCCAGATTTCGTCGCAAAGTGGCATTTTGAATCAACGGTTTAATCCTAAGAAATTGTTAGACAGATTCTTAAAAATTGCTAATCATCTTAATATTCCCGGAGTGATTGTAGCACATAGTGGTACATATTTGGGTTTTTTGGTCGACAAGAAGCGTTCGGATCTCGATTATTGCGTTCAAAGAATAAAGGATTACATTTTGGACATTGGGTATCAATACGAAGTATTCGATATGTAAATTCCTACTTTTTTAGGGTTTCATGATGTTCGTCTGATTGGCGTGAAGTTCAGTTTGAGTCTGTTTAATTCCTTTCCAAAAACATAAACTCGATAAGCTCAAAGAAAACGCTCCCCATAAACCCGTTAATTCAGGATATGCTCCTATTGCTGAGCCAACAACCAATGGACTACATCCCATTGCTGCTGCGCCCAGAGATTGAAAAATACCTAGAACTTGGCCTTGTGAATCATTCGTCGTTCGGTTGGAGATGATGGTTGTAGCCATGGTTGCAACAAATGCTAATGAAATCATCATGGCAAACACAAAGGGAAACAGTAAGTACACACTCGATACAACAATTACGCCCAACATGCATCCTGCTGCTATGACCAAAAAAGGGATAACGATAAGTTCTGATGAATTTCTTTGCGAAAAAAAAGGGGATACTAGTGATCCGATAGCATAACAAGCGCCTGCAAACCCATAATACACACCAATATGTCTAATAGACAAATCAAAACGTGCTTGTAAAAAAACGGGAATGAATTCGTTGAATATTGCCCATCCAAAAGATAAAACAAACCCTCCACAAAACAGCCATTTTAATTTTTTAAATAATAATATTTCGTACGTTATGTTAAAATAATCAAATATGTTTGTTTTATTTTTGCATCTTTCATTTTTTGTTTCCTTAAATAAACAAACTATCAAGAAGAAATTGATTGATGACAAAATCCAAGCAAGAATAAGAGGAAAAGAATACGTAAACCAGCTTAGCAGCTCGTTATCTACTATCATTCCTCCGATAAAAGGACCTAACGTGAGTCCTACACCTATAACAGAATTATAATATGCAAATAATTTTGGTTTGTTGTTTTCGGAGCTAAGATCGGATAAAGAGGCTTGTGCTACCGCTGAGGTAGCATCAGATACTCCCACAAGAAGGCGATATAGAAAAAGTAACCATAGTGAACTGATATATAGCCCAAGAATGCTAATAGCATACCCGATACATCCAATACTACTTCCAATTGTTAAAGCATACTTTCTCCCTTTTGCATCCGATAAAGCACCAAGTGCTGGGGAAGAGAAAAATTGAGCTAGGGGAGTTGTTGCAATTAAGCATCCTAAAATTGCTCCTTTCAGTTCGAGAGTAGCTTCTGTGGAAAATAAGGGTTGATCAGTGTCAAACAAAAGAACAGCAAAAATTGGGTAAACCAGACCTATTCCCAAGTAATCAACAAAGCCAATAATCAAAAGAATGATAATGTTCACAGTTCTCTCCAAACGAAAGATTTTTCCTCACATTCAACAGTGGTTTTGCTGAAATATTCACTTATTGGATTAACAATAACACTTCCAGTTTAGGTCAAGGTCATGCTGGCAGGTTAATGGATTATAGTTCTACTCAATTCAAATCCGTAGGAAGTTAGGAGGCTCCAACGTTTCTTAGAAGCCACGACCATGCCACCTAAGGAAGTTTTGAAAACGTCTTCTTAACGATTCTTCATTAAACAACAGGGCGAAAAAACCCGTTTCTTGATTAACATGTGTATTAGTTTTTTGTGCTAAGGCTTCGACAATCTTGGAATCTACGTTTCGAAGACGTTCAAAAACATTTGAAGCATCTTTTATTTCCTTTTCATGCTTTTGAGCCACTTGAAATAGAAATCCGATGTTTTCTTTATATCGCAGCAATTTTTCTTGTGAGAATTGTGAAAAGTTTTTGCTTGAAAGTTGCTCAAGTCCCGTATAAACGGTTTGTGGGGTGGTTTGAGAAAGATCCATTGTTTTCATCATAAGAACATCTCCTTTTTTAGCCATCTGACAACTATGTCAACTTACAACTCGAGGATGTAATAACTTGCCTCATTCACACCCTGATTGCACCGCAGCCAAGAAAATGACATAATTTAATTTTTTTGTCACTCAAAACTGACCTTGCCCCAAAAAACAGGTCCATTTTGAATTAGAAAAACATGCTATCCTTTAACAAAAAGGAAAACAGCATGAAGACAAGATTTACAGAAGAACAAATCATCCTAATTCTTAAAGAAGTTGATTCGGGCATACCGCTTAAGGAAGTATGCCGTAAGTATGGTATCAGTACAGCTTCTTACTATAATTGGAAAACCAAGTTTGGGGGGATGGAGGTATCTGAGGCACGGCGACTGAGAAGTTTGGAGGCTGAAAACAACAAACTCAAGCGTCTTGTGGCTGATCAAGCTCTTGATATTGTATTTTGAAGGATATTCTTTCAAAAAAGTGGTAGGCCCACAGATAAAGCGCGTTTTGGTTGAGGGCCTGATCAAAGATCATAGTTTAAGCCAAAGGCGTGCTTTCAAATTAGTGGATTTGCATAGGTCTGTAGGGCGTTATACCACTAAATAAGGCAAGCGAAGAAATGGTAAGAGATAAAATTAAAGCTACGGCTTTGGAAAGGCCAAGATTTGGTTATAGACGCATACAGATAGAAATGCGCAAAATTGGCCTTAAAATAAACCATAAAAAGCTTTTCAGACTTTATAGAGAAATGGGGCTTAAAGTGAGAAAAAGAGGCTCACGTAAGCGGGCAGTTGGACTTAGACTGACGAAGATGAAAGCTACAGAAATCAATCAAATTTGGGGCTTAGATTTCATGTCAGATAGGCTTGCTGATGGCAGGAAGATAAGGTTGCTGAATATAATGGATCAGTTTTCCAGGGAAAGCTTAAAGATGGTGATTGACACATCCCTTTCAGGAGGCAGGGTAGTCAGGGAATTGAACGAGCTTATTAAAAACAGTGGTAAACCAAAACAAATCATTAGTGATAATGGAACGGAGTTTACGAGTATGGCCGTCTTAAAGTGGTCTGAAAGTATGTCAGTGGGATGGCATTACATTGAACCTGGCAAACCGATGCAAAATGGCACTGTGGAGAGTTTTAATGGAAAGGTTAGAGATGAATTTCTCAATCAACACTGGTTTATGAGTTTGAAAGAAGCTAAAGAACTGGCCGAAAGCTGGAGAGAAGATTATAATGAAAGACGACCACACAGTGCTTGAAGTGGTTTGTCACCAAATGAATTTAAAAGGGCTCGTGAGGGGCAGATAACAAAGACTTGGGTGGCATGATTTTTCTAATCTAAGTTGGACCTAAAAAGGAGGCAAGGTCAAGCTAAGGTCATTTCGATTTTGATCTTAATATCATAAGGTCATGCAATTTCAACTTGATTTTTATCAGGTCTTTATCTATCATTTTGTGTACATAACTCAAAATTTGTGAAGTGATGGTCACGTGTATTTCGCTGATTTAGAATGTCGAGAAATTGACTTATCGATCATTTATATGTTGATGAGGAATTTTTTGGTTTTTTTAGAAAAAAAATTTGCTGTAATATTAAATGAATAATATTTTTGGATTATGTTCGTTTGGTATGAGTTATGGAAAAAGACAACCAAGAGTGAATGGTTTAAAAGTATCACCATTCATTGCTTGTATTGTTTCTACCGTTTTTCAGGCTAGAATTTTTGTCATAAGAAATTATAGCTCAAAAAGAATTTTATCCCAGGATAGCTCCTTTTTAATAAAAGATGGAGAAAAACCTGCTGTCAATACAGCCTATAAAAAAAGTTGCGTCCACCTCATAGAAAATGGAATGTCATGTATTCTTGATCCTCAAAAATTTATTGCCTCGGTTAAGTCTTTTTCAAAAATTCATCTCGATTTAGGCACTGGTGATGCTAAATTTGTATATCAACAAGCCAAAGCTAACCCCACTACTCTATATATTGGGGTTGACACAAGTCCTGAAGGCATGTGCGCAATATCTATCAAAGTCAAAAAAAAACCATCAAAGGGTGGAGGCATATCCAATGTTGCGTTTATCCATGCGCATGCAGAATGTTTACCTAATGAATTAAATAACATTGCTGATAGCATTTCAATTAATTTTCCTTGGGCAGGTCTTTTACGAGCAGTAGTATTGCCGGAAACCGAAAAACTTCGTAAGATATCGAATTTAGGAAAAAACAACAGCGAGCTTTCAATACAACTTAACAATGAAGTTTTACGAGACTTACTTCTTTGCAAAAAGCTAGATTTACCAACTGTAGACGAAAAATATATCAAAAACATTATCACAAAAGAATATCATAAAAATCACATAAAAATAAATAAATATACGCTTATAGATACAAAATCAAGTAATACGTCTTGGGGGAAAAAATTAGTTTTAGGATCCCACAGATCAGTCCTGTTGTTTGATTGCGTTATTCGTAGACAATATTCTTCTTAAAATTTTTATGCGATTGACCTGCACTGCAGCGGCTTCAATAAGCGCAGTACGTTGTCTAATAAACTTCTCAATTCTACAATTTTGTCTTCGGGGTGAAATGCTGCAGAAAGCAAGCCGTGAGCATGTAATTGTTGCGGCCATTGACAATCGATTGCATCAGAGTTACGCCCTCGGATACTCTTTCGGAGTCGAAGCTGTAGTTCCATTGCCAGGTGAGTTTGGAGAGCGACTCGTGGTGCCAGATGATCTCTTCATTCCGTTCATAGACAACGAAACGATGGTTTTCGGGTCCTCAAACTCCATGTAACCTCCAAGCGTGACATTTTCGGCCAAAAACTCCCTGTTTCCATAAATCACAATTCGGAGAGACTCCTTTCGCTCGTACGTCCGTTCGTAGCAGGCTGATACATCCTAAATTCTCGAAAAAATTGCCGCTAGGTTTCTGTAACCAATTAAAATGCAGAATGATATCTCTAGATTTCATCAAAAATTTCAATTTTCATAGTTACAATTATAGCTATGAAAAAGGATCCATATGGTCTGACATGTATGTATCGAGATACCAGCCATAATTTCCCCAAGAATTCAGGACACATCGCTAAAATCTGCTCCTGCATTTTTGACAGTGACGTTCAGGAGCGTACATTTGCTCGCTTGCGCACTATTGTAGTGCAAAACTCCATACCCATCTCGCTTTCCCATCGGAGTATCAGCAAGATTCCTTCAAGATCGAGATTTTCGACATACGCCTCTCCCACTTCCATGAGCCACTCAGCCCCTTCGTGAAGGCGTCCGCCACGGATCTTTTGTGCAAGGATCATGTACAGAATCCCCAATGCGGGATGAAATTCGACGATAAACGCATTTTCACTTCGCCTCTCAGGAAGTTGATAGCGACAGTAGTTAGAGAGAAGGTCAAGGTCGCGGTAGTTTTCCATTAAATCGAAAAAACACCCCTCAGGAGTACACAAGAGCCCATGGAAAAGTCCAAGAGCGTGGCTTTATTCCCCATCCATAAAAAAATCCATTGCCACTTAATAGTAATTCAGGCGACACTCCTTTTGATCGACGAAAAATCTCGATCGTCAATGACCTATATGGGTTTATTGATCATGGAAATAAACAAATTTTACTTAAGGAGTAAATTATGGATATTGGTAAAGTTAACAATCAAAAATTTGTGGGTGCAGTTGTTGACGAGTCTGCCGCTATAGGTATAGCAGCAGTTGGGGCTCCAGTAGTTGCTGCTACTGTGACCGTGGCAAATGTAGCACTTGGCGGGACAGGTCACAGAACTATGGGTACATACGCCGCTCAAGGAGAACATAGAACTCCATCTGAATGGATACAACAGGGAAATCATAGAACCCCTGGACAATGGTTGAGTGGAGAGGAATCCAAAAATCGCAAATAATCTTGTTCTTAATGTTATACAAAGTGAGATCTTAGACAGACATGATAAACTCTTTTGTTTGGTTTTTGTTTGAGAAAAAACACAATACAAAAAAAGTTTGTCATGTCTTTTTTTTGTCATTTGAAGGTCTACCTACGCCCTCCCTGGGAAAAACTGAAGAGGAAATTCAAGGCATGTTATCAAGCAGTTAGGATATGAATTTGAAAGGAAGGGGGTAATGGTTTTTGTAAAAATTCCAGATCTATTACGGAGAGCATTTAATAGTTCCCGCTTTTATGCTGAATATTGGTGATGACACTGGCGTGTCAGAAATCATGCATAATCCGAGAGACGGCAGTTGAGGATAAAATTGGGGCTTAGATTTCATGTCAGATAGGCTTGCTGATGGCAGGAAGATAAGGTTGCTGAATACAATAGATCAGTTTTCCAGGGAAAGCTTAAAGATGGTGGTTGACACATCCCTTTCAGGAGGCAGGGTAGTCAGGGAATTGGATGAGCTTATTAGAAACAGAGGTAAACCAAAACAAATCATTAGTGATAATGGAACGGAGTTTACGAGTATGGCTGTCTTAAAGTGGTCTGAGAGTATGTCAGTGGAATGGCACATTACATTGAGCCTGGCAAACCGATGCAAAATGGCACAGTGGAGAGTTTTAATGGAAAGGTTAGAGATGAATTTCTCAATCAACACTGCTTTATGAGTTTGAAAGAAGCTAAAGAACTGGCCGAAAGCTGGTCCGACCAAGTCACATGGATGACATTCTAACCACCCACATTGACGCCATATTGGAGTCATGAGATTTAAGGCATCTTGCCATTCAGCCCAATATAAAACATATCCCTAAAGGATTTTTAACGTCTGATAATATAAATTATGTTTGAAATTCATTGATATTCAATGATTTATGAGAATTTGCTCAATCCTATCAGACTTTGATAAAGTCGCCAAGATCACGGTTCTCCGCTTATCTTTATACGTTAACCCTTGCGTCATGCGTATGTCTTTCATTCATCTGGTTGAGCATTCTTCTCTTTGCAGCGTAGGCACTTCCCGTTAATGCCATGTATTTTAACAACTTTGAATGAGGTGTGTTCCCGAAATAAGCTTCCGGATGCCACTGTATGCCCATCAATGGAACCCCTGAAATACTTTCAAATCCCTCGACTACGCCCTCATCTGGCTCCATTTCCCCCTGTCTATTACTTGTGTTAAGAGTAGGGCTCTCTGCTGCGATTGCGCTTATTCTTATATTTAAGGGAGATCTTTGAGGATTCACTGCTTTTGAGTGAACACTATTTGTTTCCAGCCTGTTGGAGTTGTTTCCCAAAGCATTTTTTAGCAAAGTGTTGTCTTCGATCACGATATCGTGGATTTGTATGTTATACACTGCTTGAACACCCAACCTATCAAGATTTGGCATTCTACTATATGTGTGACCCGATACTGGAATGACGGATAAATTTTTCTGATGCCTAGCAAAAAGCGTATTTGGAGTATCGGCCAATGCACTTGCATCACTGGTCCATATGAGGAGTTGTTCCCACAGACGCCAAGAGCCGGCGCAAATGGCCAAAATGGGTTGTCCCCTATTTAAGGCAGAACGGATTACTTTATACTCATGATTCAATCGTATAGGTTCGTCTTCATTTGCACGTGCCCTCCCAGGAATAATTAATAATCCAAGATCAGCGCAATTTTGAACGGTTTGGGGTACTTTGACTAAATCCTCCCCCGCCACTCCAAATGGCAATGGAGCAACATGACTTCTTAAAATCACTTTAAAGTTGGCCACAGCGTTTGTCCTTGCAACCTCGTCTTCCGGTACTAATGTATATGAAGAAAATTGCGTGACAGTTTGAAAACGCATGTGGTCGAATAACATTCCCTGAGCGTCCTTGGTGGTTTTATGACCCCGATACGATATAGCCATAGGGGCTTTGGGAAGATCTATTTGAACAATAACAGGATCTCTTCGACGTGGTGGTTGCGGGGCTTGGTCAGCGACTGCAATTGGCTCCTCTCTTTGGGCCGGCTCAGGTGCTCGAGGAGCCTCTATGTTTGGCAGAGCGAATACAGCAGGTGCAGGTTCTATAACTAAAGTGGTTTCTGTTGGGAATAGGATACGTGGAGCTAACTTTGTAGTTACCTCTGTCGTCGCAGGTAGAGCACTTGGAAGTATCAATTGTTGCACATCTGTTCGTCGTGGGGATGGAGTTGGTGCTTGCAGTTGCGAAGGTCTTGTGGCTTGGCCAAAAAAATATAAGGCATCAATTTTTTGTAAAATGCGTCCAATTGTTGTGCCGCCTTCAGGCCACTGTTGAAACTCTAGAGGGTATGTTGCTTTGAGATTGGAGAGGAGTTTACTGGGTTTTTTGGTTTCATTGCGGAGAAAACGTGAAATTCCTGAGCTGTCTACATGGAGGTATTTTGCGACTACGGTTTGGTTGATCGTTGGAAGACCATCTTTGCCAGAAAGCGAAATGATCTGTGTTACGTAATCATGTAGTTGTTGATATTGGTTGACGGTTACGTTCATTTCACCTTTTTTAGACAACGTTAACAAATTAAAAAAACATGCGAATATTTACTATGATCGCAAAATCTAGCTGGATTTGAGATTATCCGCCCCGTAGTTGCCTTCATTGGTCAGGTTATAGCATTTTGTTGAAATTTTAGAACACCGAAAATTGCTTTTTCGATGACGGGGGCTGGAGCATAAAACAACCCAAGCTAGCCTTTCAGGGGCCTGCTTCTATTCAAATAAAATTAACCTATATTATCAGAAGTGAATAGAATGCTTTTCGAAATCTTGAGACACCAGACTCTTTCAGAGTTTTTTATAGAAAAAACGCCCTATTATTGGCATGCCTTCCATGCAAATAATTGATCGGGAGTAATCCCCAAGCCGACAATGCGGCTAAGATCTATTTCTTTCAGATCTTCCATCACATCTTCTAAAAAGGAAGACCTATCTTCTTCTTTGATCAATGATAAAGCTTGTTCAGTGATATATGCTTTCATGGCGTTTCCCGACAATAAGTTGAGGATAATTTCGCGTATGATGGCGCGCCGATGGTACCGATAACGGACTCGAACTTCATCGAAACCCATCGCTTTTACTGTAGAATCATATACGGCACATGTTCTCATGTACGAGAATACGTATAAATCGAGTAGCGGTTGAATATCCTGAAATTCATAGATAGCAATAATTGATGATGTGTAATCGTCTCTTTCAACATCATTGAAAGAAAGTGGGACAAGATTTCCTTTGATCAGGGGTATATTTGCGCCTAGTCGAGCAGTTCTTTTGTTGACATCGGTGAATGCTTGCAAATAAGTGATATGTACAAGTAAGAAGAAGCTTTGTTCATAGGCGTTTTCGATCAATGCGCCTTTTTCAATAATGCGTTCAAAGCGTATTTGCAGCTGTTTTTTATCTTCAAAAGGCATATAAGTAGACCCACCAATGCGAACCCCATGGTCTCTGATTTTCCCGGAATATCTAGCCTCAATCAATCCATCTGAAAGCAGATAGTGCAGGGTACAAATAGTTTGTTCCGACACACCAAGCTTCGATGCATTGTCCACCATATAACGTATAGCTTCTTTATGGTTAAGGATCATAATTTTCTCTTCTTCGAGCTTACCTTCAGCGCTAGCCCCTTCAAGAAGAAGACGCTGTGTGTCGATCAAGGAATAGGTATTGCCTTCCAAGCGGGATGAGTTATACGAAAGGTCAATAAGCAGGCGATTAAATATTTGATGGGCATAGGTGCCGGCAGGATCTTCTTTTCTAGAGCGTTGCCCTGCTTTTTCTAATTTTGCTCTGCTTTCTGAGGGAATATAGAAAGTTATATTTGGCCGATAAGCATCGAACCATTTGTCGTTGTATGAAATGGGTTGCCGTTCATAAATTGGACGCCGCACCTTTTCGATGATTTTCGAGCTTTGCAACCCAAAGCAACTTCCTACTTTTACAAGTTCTCGATTGGCCCGATCTTTGATCCGATATCTCGTTCCTTTTTTTTGTCCGAGTCGTTCTACAATGCCTTCTTCTACTAGGTCAGACAGCCACCTTCGTAAGCTTCGTTCAACATACTGCCTATCTAGTTTTTTAAGAAGATCAGGAAGGCTGATGGGATCAGATTCCTGACTCAGCTGATGTAATACAATCAATTTTTTATCTTTACTACCCATATATTGTCCTTATTCCTGCTTTACGGCCAATTCTGACATATTACGGCCAAAAAATCAAGTATTTTGGCCGTAATATGTCAGAATTGGCCGTAAAACTGACTGATAGGAAATTCAAGCTAGTAGGGGTCTTCCCTATGAAGGCTTTCTCACTGTGAATTTTTGGAGAACCTTTGAGGTATTTTGATAGGAATCTATATTATCAGACGTTAAATTTCTATAGCTTACATTTTTTATGACTGGTCCTGAATGAAGTGGTTTGAAATTACCACGCAGTGCGTGGCAAATCTTTTTATGCCTCTGATTTTTCATTTTCTAAACTCCGAATCGCCTCAATCTCGCGCTTCAATTCAACTTCTAGCTCTTTTTCTGTAGGCAGGTGGAATTGGTATTTGCTTGCAAAAATTTGCTTTACCTTGTCGCCTAACGTATATTTCACCATGGCATCACTTTTCTTGGTGCATAATATCAGGCCGATCGTTGGGTTATCGTTGGGAGCAGCAACTTCCTCGTCAAAATAATTGACATACAGCTGCATTTGACCCAAATCACCATGTGTCAGCTTTTTCGTTTTAATATCGATTATCACATAACATTTTAAAATTACATGATAAAAAACCAGATCAGCGTAAAAATGATCACCATCCAATGTCAGCCGTTTTTGTCTGACAACAAAAGCAAAACCTCTACCCAGCTCCAACAAAAATTCGCCAACGAGGCCACTCACCTATTACTTAAAAATAAACAGTACAGTTTTTTGGGGTAAAAATTAGTTTACATAAATGGAGAACGTGGTTACGATCTTATTTTTCAAGAGAGGAATCGTCCAAAAACAATTCGAACACATCGGACAAAAATTCCTGCAAATGCCCTTTTCTGGGCACACAACCCACCCGAAAATAACATAGGAAAAAACATGACATCTGGAATACCGCCAAACCAGGCCTCGAAAGCTGGAGTCAGCAGAAATCTATCTGAAGGCGAACAAAACTATGTGACCAGAAATGAAGAACGCGCACGGATAATGCACAAATGCGTAAAAAAATTTAATCCACAGATAATCCTTGATAATGCAAAAGAAATTTATAGAGATGGCTTGGATATAATCAGAAGAGATGTTAGCGGCGTTGAAAAAGTCCCCTGCGATTTAACTCCTGTAGTGTGCGAGTTAAACAAAGTAAGTGGTGCAGACAAGCTTGAACATGAAAAAGGGGTATTATTTGCTATGGTAAGAGCTCATCATATTATGACGGAGCTCATGTGGATGAAACTGTGGAGGGAAGATGAATCGACTCGTGACGCTACCCGAAAATCGATTTTTGTTATCACTGAAACGCTGAAAAATGACAAGCAACATAAACCAAGAGAAGCTGGCTTGCGTTATGAAGTGAAGCGTCTTCAACAAGCCGCTGCTTGTTTGGAACCTGCAAGCGGGGTTTGGAGCCAATTTCTCGCACCGGCAGCGAATGGGGTTGCTGCCGCCAGTTCCTTAGCTTTAGGCAGCCTTATCCTTTCTGTGTATTCAATTGCGCATTTAAGGAAACAGGAATGGATTTCCAGCTGGTATATTGATTTGCTCCCACTACAGTGGCAAGCAACTAATATCACTACCACCAACCAATTCAAGGTAAACATTGCACCTCACATTAAAGTCATCACTGAAAACGGTGGTAACTACACGCTCGATTTTGTGACTCTTTTGAAGACAATCGCAGAGAATTCTGAAAGGAAGGAAGAAGTTAACACAATCGTTATCGATGAACTGATCAAACTAGTAGCAAAAAAACCTGAATATGGTATTCACGGTGCAATTAAACACCTAGACCAAGTTGTCGACAAAGTATTAGACAGGCCTGATCGGTATGCCGATACCAGGTGTTTTGCTGCAGTTGCTCTTTATGAAATTGGCTCCATGCCCGAAAATTATTCGTATCGAACTAAAATCAAAGAAGTTATGGAAATGTGGAGAGAAAAAATAAAAGATAAGTCATCCCATAAATATGTTTACGAGATAGACGAAGCAAAAACACGTTGTAAGATTATCAAACATCAATGGGATACTCTGACCAAACAAGAGAATGCCTTGAAAATGCTGCTCGCAAATCAATCAAGCTCTGGAGAAGGATCCCCAACCATGCGCCAAAATCTATTGCAGTACAACAACTTTGCTAAACATATCTCCAGCCAAGTCCACTTTAAGCTACCTGACTATGCCAAGGATATCCTTAGCAAGGTGCCCATTAAAATTCATCGGCATGAGATTCAAAAGCTGCAGAAAGATATTAAAAAACAAAAAAGGGAATTATTGCACAAACTTGGGACCTGGTCTCGAAGAATAGAGTTAGCAAATACCCTTGAAGCTAAAATGGCAAAACCCCTGGAAGCGCTAGAAAGAGACGAATTAGACCTTCTCATGGAGCTCGATATAGATATGAGCAAATGGTAAATTTGGATTTGTACTATGAGCTATGTCTTCTCCCCTAACCTATTCTATAGGACCACTTCTTGAGAATGAGCTCGTGAAATATATTGAGTTTATAGTCGTTTAATCGTGTCCCCGCCTCTGTCCGCCCAATCCACCATTATCTATACTTGGCGGAATCTATGTTTACAAATCAGATTCCGCCAGCTATACTGAAATCCGAAACATAAAGATATACAGGAAATTCAATCGATGAAACTTGAAATCACTGGCAGAAAAAAGGAAATAAAGCTTCTTCAGCGCCTTTATGAAAGGGACGATCCTGATTTTTTAGCATTGTACGGGCGTCGAAGAGTTGGAAAAACATATTTGATTCGAAATTTTTTCAAGGGTGTACCTTGCACCTACTTTGAAATTACAGGATTAAAAGATGGCTCTCTCAAAGAGCAAATCCAATTATTTACAGAAAAATTGGATAAGATATTCCTAACGCACCATTCCAAAAATCCCCCTAAAAGCTGGTTGAAAGCATTACATCTTCTGACCGAATGTATAGAAAAGAGACACAAAAAAGAGAAAATCATTCTTTTTTTTGATGAATTGCCATGGTTATCAGGCAATAAATCAGGGTTCCTCCGGGCGCTCGACTACTATTGGAATACCAATTGGTCTTCTCGTAAAAAGTTAAAGCTGGTCGTGTGTGGCTCTGCCGCTTCATGGATGATTAATAAACTGATTCGGGCCAAAGGTGGCTTGCATAACCGTCTAACTGCAATTATCCCGTTAAGCCCCTTTACACTATTTGAGACTGAGGAATATTTAAAAAAGCATGGAGTTCAATTAAATCGACGCCTTATTCTGGATCTATATATGGTCATCGGCGGTATTCCTCATTACCTTAACAACGTAAGAAAAAATTTATCCCCCTCTCAAAACATCAACCAAATGTGTTTCACAAAGGATGGAATGCTTTTCGAAGAATTTCATACTTTGTTTGCTTCCTTATTTGACGATTCGCCTGCACACATCGAACTTATTCGCATTATTGCCGGATCCAGAAATGGGATCGATAAAATTGAGCTGTTAAAGAAAACTAAACACACATCTTCAGGGGGGAGATTCACAGCCCGATTGAATGAATTAGAAGAAGCAGGATTCATAGCAAGTTTCACTCCGCAAAGTCATAAAAAAAAGGGTACTTTCTATCGTGTGATTGATGAGTTCACTCTTTTTTATCTTAATTGGATGGAGCCAGTCTCAAATCAATTGAGGTTGTCTTTGAATAGCTCGAATTATTGGGAAAGTAGAATGCAGTTACCAAGATGGAAAATATGGTCTGGTTATGCATTTGAAGCAATTTGCTATAAACACGTTGAACAAATTAAGAAGGCTCTTGGGATTCATGCTATCGCTTCTGAAATAAGCAGCTGGAAATATGTTGCTCAAAATGAGAATGAGGTTGGGGTTCAAATAGATCTTCTCATTAACCGTGCAGATGGAATTATTAATCTTTGCGAAATGAAATATTGTGAAGGAGCTTTCACAATAACAAAAAATATTGCTGAGAATCTTGAAAAAAAACAGTTTGTCTACAAAACAATAATGAACATTCCAAAAACAGTCTTTATTACTATGGTTACGCCGTACGGTATTTGTGAAAATGAACACTCAAAACGTCTAATTTCAGATCAGGTGAAATTAGATGATTTATTCAAGGAATAACGATTACAGCAGGGACAGTTCAATGTATTTTGAATGTATTGGCGAGCATTTTAAAAGCACATATTTGGCGGAATCTGTGTTTAAAGAGTGGATTCCGCCAGCTATAATATGACACTATTTATTTGAAAAAATACACTATTTCTCGACATTTTGCTAGGTATATTATCAGACGTTGTTGGGTATAACAGGTTTTGCTTTTCAGCCAAAAAACCTCAATGATTGTGTTGCTTTTAAGGCTAATAATATTTTAACTTCATCTTGAAAATTTTTTATGGAGGTATCATGGCAAAGATTCTTAAAAACATCCTCTGGATTTTAATCTTTTCCTGTTCGGCTATTGATGCAGATGAAGAATCTTCAGCTGATATCAAGGTAAAATCTGTTCTTCAAGAAGTCGAAAAGTTATTTGAACAGAGATCTATATCTAATCCTCAGCTTATCGATGCCATTCTTGAAAAACTCAGCCTAGTTGAAGATCAAGCTGACGATAGTGATCTTAATTTCGATGTTTATATTTTCGAGTCGAAAGCCCTCTACTGGAAGGCCAAGTACATTCTAGATGCTTTAAATGGCTTTAAGCCTATGTCTGATGCTGGACACCAGTGCCTAATGATAGGAAAAGCTAAAGCAGACACTGCTATACAAATTAACGATGCCTACGCTGAAGGCCATTATTATTCAGCTCTACACCTTAGCGGCTTGGTACGTTATATCGAGTTTTCAGGACCAGTTAATTCCTTTGGTAGTCCCGACTCAAATGCTCTAAATAAAGCGTGGCAAGCTGTAGATGAAGTAGTTAAAGGCATGAATACTTCGATAAATTGTGTCACACGACGATTGCTTTTGGGTGGGGATACATTAGAGGGT
>JABDDJ010000004.1 GCA_013287645.1 Chlamydiota bacterium
GAGGAGCATCAGCAGGAATCCGTAAATACTTTGCGAGGAGGGGGCTGCTGCCATCCCGATAAACTTTCCATGTCCTTCTTCGACACGGCTCATAACGGCATGTGAGGCCATACCGGCAATACCACAGCCTACGCAACTTCCCATAGAGCTGAGGGCAAGTGTTAAAACGGGTCCAATCATATCAAAGTCCATAGATGACTCCTATTCAATTTTAATTTTTTTAAGTGGTCGAAAGAGCTTGCCGCCGCCCTCAAAGGAGTAGTGATACCACTCGAGGAAATTAAGACGGAGGCCGTGGATGACGCCACTCATGATGCTTAAGACAATGTTAAAGAAGTGTCCGAAAATAATAATTAGCAGGCCGATGACTCCTCCAAAGGCTAAGGCGCCTTCGTTGACGGTTTCGCTCATGATGAGGCCGGCCATACCGAGGGCATAGAGACGGAGGTAAGAGAGTACATCGCTGAAGACCTGGATGGCGCCCATGAATTCCATGAGGCCGTTGGCTTTATGTTTGAGCACGGAGAAGAAGATGGCGAGTCCGACGCCTCCGGCAATGAGGTAGAGGCCTTGAGTGGCGACTTCGTGAGTGTCAATGCCGAGAATGTATTGTGTCATGGTCGTGGCGCCGAGATATTCGGGTAAATAGAGGTAGGCGCCAATGATAAAGAGGACCCATCCTAGGTTGACTAGGTTGCGTCTGCCATAGCGTAGCATGGAGAGGATGATGTGGACCATGCCGATGACGAGGGCGAGCTCCATGAGGATGTTATCGGCGAATTTGGCTTGCAGATCGTAGGATATTTTTCCGTTATGGGTTTCGGAGGCGGCTAAGGCGATTTTTTCGGGGTCATGCATGTCGGCGGTGGCGGGAAATTTTTTGACCCATTCTTTGTAGGTGGAGTCGTGTTTGGACCAGTGGTATTCAATTTTTCTCTTAACAAGGTAGTTAAGAAAAGAGACCTTCATCACAGGACTATTGGGAGCGGGTGAGTAGCCAAAAAAGCTGTTGGTAATGACACCCCAAAGGATACAAGCACCTGCGAGGATGACCAGAAGTTTCCAAACACGGTGGCCAACAAGGGTCATTTTTTGGTAGCGATAGCGGATGTAGAGAGCAATGCCAGCGAAGATGAGTCCATATCCACCATCGCCGATAATGAAGGCAAAAAAGAGTGAGAAAAAGATCAGCACCCAAATGGATGGGTCTTTATCGGTATGGGAAGGGACATCGTAAATGCGGACTAGGTCTTCGCCAACGCGTGCAGTGCCTTCGTTTTCGAGATAGGTAGGAATGACGTCTGTGGGTTCGATGGCAATCTCTTCTTGATGGACTCCAAAGCGACCAGTTAGTCCTTTGACTAATTCAATTTTATCGACCGGTACCCAGCCTTCGATGGCGAAAATTTCGCCGTCCATGGTGAGTTGGACGTAGTTTTGGGTGGAATTGAGATGGTAGCGGTTGAGTTTATCAACGATGGCATGGTGTAGATAGGTAGAGTATTTTTGGTAGGTTTTAAGGTTTTCTTCAAGGTAGATTTTTTCGTGTTCAGATTTTTCGTATTGTTTGCGCAGCTCCTGAAGAGGCTTTTCGATAGTCATTTCGACGAGTTTAGTGCCATGGATAGGTTCTGGGGAAACACCAACGAAATAATCGATGCCGTGGTCGGATTTAATGAAGAAGACATCTTTGGGTAGGGGTTCTTGTTCAAAGCTGCCTTGTTTGGCCCAGAAGAACTGGACGGAGCGATTACCCTCTTTTTGGATGTAGTCGATATCTTCTTTAGAAAATGGGCCGAAGGGTTCGACGCGGGCGATTTCGAGCCGCAAAATGCGCAGTTCTTCGTGCAGTTTATCGAGTGTGTGGTTTTTGGTATTGATAGCGTCGACAAGGGAGTCTGCACGGTCGAAGGAGTCGATCTCTTCTTGTTCTAGAACAGGGAGACGGCGTAGTATGCGTAAAGCATTACTTAGGTGCTCAAGGTCGGCAGGTAGTTCGCTTGTTTGTGTTTTGGCAATGTCAATGAAGTGGATGAGGCCGAGTTCTTGTGCTTCTTTGAAGAAGGGTTCTTTTTCTTTGGTGTGGCCGATAAAAAGAAATTTTTTGACGTCTTTACGCATAGGAGAGGCTCCTTGCGTGTTTGGCTACAATTTTTGATTTGGCAATTTTGGCTTGAGAGACAGCCGTGAGCTGTAGATCGCCTAAAAATACTTTGATTTTTTTGATGTTGCGTTTTGCTCTGGGAATGAGGATTTTTTCGAAGAGGTTGACCCGGATCGAGACTTCACGCAGCTCTCGCTCCAGAGCGGCTTTTTTTTCGCGACCGACTTCGACCGCAGCGCTGGCTTCGGCTAGCTTGCGTAGTCCACGGATGGAGCTGTCAGCCCAGGCGGGTGTATCAAATAGCGTGTAGTTATAGGGTGCGAAGGTGATTCCATCGAAGTAGGGTACTTCGACACCGGCGATATTTTCAAAACGTTTGTTGATTTTTTCAATTTTGACCGCTTCAGGAAATTCGATGGTGCCGTGAGATGAGAAGAGTGCGGCATACTCTTCGACTTGCCGGTGCTGGACGCGGTATTGCTCTTGGAGTTTTTCTAGTTCTAGGCGTGCTTCTTGGACTTGTGCTTGCAGCATGGCTTTTTTGAGCTGAAGGGTAGGCAGGTACTTGTCAAGCTGTGCTAGGCGCAGTTGCTGTACTCTTAGCTCATTTTTTGTCAGTTTTATTTCTGCCATAACTACCTTGTGGCGGCTGCAGTAGGCCAGTAGCGTTCTACCATAATTTGTTTAATTCCGACTTCGTTGGGCTCAAAGCATTCGGAGAGTATCTTCCAGCCTAGGTCGAGCGCTTCGTCGAGAGTGTAGTTTACTTCGAGATTCATCATTTTATCTTCAAAGAGTTTGCCATAGCGGAGAAGTTTTTCGTCCCACTTGTAAAGCTTGAATCCCATGCTTTGCCGTTCGCGTGCCTTTTTGGATTCAGCGTAGAGACGTATCATGGCATTGGCGAGGTCTCCATGGTCTTCGCGAGTGACCTTTCCGATAACAAGCTGCTTTAAACGAGATAGAGAGCCGAATGGGTCGATTTTGCCGTTATGGAGGTAAAACTGCCCTTCGGTGATATATCCTGTGTTGTCTGGAACGGGATGAGTGACGTCATCTCCAGGCATTGTTGTGACGGCGATGATGGTGATAGAGCCGCTCCCTTCGATCATGACAGCCTTTTCGTAGCGAGAAGCCAGGTCGGAGTAAAGAGAGCCAGGGTAGCCACGATTGGAGGGTACTTGGTCCATGGTGATGCTGATCTCTTTGATCGCATCTGCAAAGGCGGTCATATCGGTTAGTAGCACAAGGACGTTTTTGTCGTTGATGGCAAAGTGTTCAGCGCAGGCTAGGGCCATATCAGGCACGAGTAAGCACTCTACGACTGGGTCTGTGGCGCGGTGGATGAACATGACCGTTTTGTTCATGGAGCCAGACTGTTCAGCGTTGTCGATAAAGGCTTGGTAATCTGCGAAGGTGAGGCCCATTCCGGCAATGATAACCACATCGGCATCGGTCTGGTTGGCGATCCTCATGAGGAGTTCGTTGTAGGGTTCTCCTGGAACAGAAAAAATAGGAATTTTTTGAGATTTAACCAGGCAGTTGAACATATCGATCATGGGGATGTTGGTTGCAACCATTTCGCGAGGAATAATTCTGTTGATCGGATTAAAGGAGGCTCCGGCGATGTTGATCTGTTCGCCGATAATTTTGGGACCACCATCAATGGGACGGCCTGTCCCACCCATTCTTCTTCCAAGCAGTGCATCACCATAGGTGGCTTGCATCTGACGGTTAAGAAAAGTTACTTGGTCATTAGTCGAGATGCCGCGTGTGCTTTGGAAAACTTGAAGTGTGACCTCTTCACCATCGATCCGCAAAACGGAGGCGAAGACCTCGCGGCCATTACGTAGGGTAATGCGAGCTAGTTCACCTAAAGTCACTCCTTTGGCCATGAGAGTGATGAGGTTTCCACGCATTTTTAAGATTCTGTCATAGACTATTTTCATAGTGGTCTCGTAATTAATTCAACGCAAAGTCGCAAAGGCGCAAAGAAATTTATTTAGTAAGTAAAATTTTTCTTTGCGTCTTTGCGCCTTTGCGTTTAATTTTTTATTCTAGCATTGCCGTGATGTGTTGGTACTGTTCACGGTAAGTGTCACTCTTCCAAGCGATAAAGTTCATATTTTTGATCGCATTTTGCAACTTTAGGAAGTATTCTCGCGCCTGATCGTGCGTTTCAAATTGGAATGTATGTTCAAAAATACGGTCAATGATTTTAAAGAGTTCTATCTGTCTCTGTAATGGGCAGTAGGCGTCTTCTTTATCGAAAGCGTTCTGCTGGAGGTAGCTGAAGTCGTAGAGCTCTGCTTTGAGGTAGACAATAAAGTCTGAAAGGGCGGTACCCTCCTCCCCTACAACCTCCATGCGTTTGGCGATCTCGTTTCCTTTTCGGAGGATATCTGCAGCACGCTGGACTTTTTGACCCCATCCCTTAAAGAGATGATCGAGTTCGTGGCCTACTCTCAGAGTATAGGAAGACCAGGAGATAAGTGGGTCAATGGAGGGATAGCGTCGAGAGTCTGAACGTTCTCTCGATAGTCCCAAGAAGGCCCCTACGACTGATAATGTGGCCTGTGTGACGGGCTCTTCAAAGTTACCTCCAGCTGGCGAGACAGCTCCACCGATGGTGATAGAACCTGTTCGGCCATCGCGTAGGGAGATCACTCCAGACCGTTCGTAGAACTCGGCGATGCGCGATGCTAAATAGGCTGGAAAGGCCTCTTCGCCAGGAATTTCTTCAAGCCGGCCCGACATTTCGCGCATAGCCTGCGCCCATCTAGAGGTAGAGTCTGCCAGTAAAAGGACGTCTAGACCCATTTGTCGATAGTATTCGGCGATGGTAATACCCATATAGACCGAAGAGTCTCGCGCTGCCACAGGCATGGAGGAGGTATTGCAAATGATGACGGTGCGCGCCATGAGTGATTTGTTGGTGTGTGGGTCGATCAGGTGCGGAAACTCGCGCAGTACTTCAACAACTTCACCAGCACGCTCACCACAGGCAACAACGACGACGATATCTACATCGGAGTATTTGGAGAGGTGATGCTGGAGAACTGTTTTACCCGCTCCAAAGGGTCCTGGAGTACAGAATGTTCCTCCTTTCATGATCGGGAATTGAGTGTCGAGGATGCGAAGGCCTGTGTCCATCATCTTGATGGGCTTTGTCTTTTCGCCCTCTTGCATGCTGTTTTTGATCGGCCAGCGCTGGACCATGGTAAAGGAGTGTTCATGGCCGGCTTCGTCGGTGGCTTTGGCTACAACAGTGTCGATGGTATAGGAGCCTGGCGCGACAACCCATGTAAGTTTGTAGGTTCCGTAGAGGCTGAAGGGAATCATGATGCGATGGTGAAAACGCCCTTCTAGGGTTGTTCCAATGGTATCTCCACGTCTTAGTTCTTCATCCACCTTTGCTGTGGGCAGATAGTCCCAACGATGAGTGCGGTCTAAGGGAGGAAGGTAGATGCCTCGTGGCAGGAAAAACCCGGCTTTTTCAGCAACCTCTTCAAGAGGGTTTTGCAGGCCGTCGAGAATGGAGCTAAGAAGTCCTGGGCCTAGTTCAGCCTCGAGAAGTTCTCCAGTGAAGTGAACAGGCGTGCCAAAACCTACTCCACGGGTGTCTTCGAACACTTGTATCTTAGCGAAATTACCTGTGATTTCAATGACTTCCGCTTTGAGTTGGAGGCCGTCAACCTCGACCATAGCGACTTCGCCTTGGCGGATATTGTCTTCAAATTCAACCAAAAGAAGGTTTCCGAATGCAGTGACTACCCTGCCTTTAGCATGGGAGTGTTTCTCTATATCTGAGTGTTCTTCAATGGCTTGTTTCATAGAGGTTCCTTCACAAGTGTGTCGACAAATTCTAGGCCTTTTTGTTTATCAAGCTCAAACCATTTTTCTAGGGCACTGAGCTGTGCCATGTAGCCGAGAATGCGATCGATGGAAAATAGGTCGACGCCTAGAATATCCTCAATCCTATAGAAATTCCAGTTTAAGAGTGCTTGCATAAGCCCTAGAGGGTTATCTTTATGTTCTTCGTAGAGTGTTTTTAAGTCTTCAAAGCCATCTGGTGGTTCGATGGAAGAGGCATCTTTCTGAACAATGAGTTGTGCAACGATAGGGTCGTTGGGGTCTTCGAATTGAAGCTCTTTCAGAAGGTCGCGTCCGAGATCTTTAGCTCTGAGCGCAGCGAGGATGAGGCGCCAATGGTGGTTAAATTCTAGAAATTCGTGTAAAAATCCTTTTGCATTAGCGCTTTCATGTTTGAAGTATGCAGAAAAAAGTTCGGAGAAGTTTTGAAGACGTTCTTGGGCAGAGTCATATTTGTGAAGAAAATCAAAAATATATTGAGGAACGCCATTAAAGCCATGCAGGGCTTCATCCAGCTGCTGCTGAGTCATATTTCCATGAGATTGAAAAGGATCGCCTTTGAGCATGCAGCGGATGTTAAGCACATCGTAGAAGCGGCGTAAGATTTTGACTTTTTCCAAATCTTTTGAGGACAGGTTGACCTCGAGCAAAAACATGAGCTCATCAAAAGAGATCTCGGGCGGTGTCCCCATTTGCAAAGGGGGCAGCGCTGTAGCGACAAAGTAGTAGCGAGCCATGGGCTATACTAACCTAGTTAGCAAAAATTAACGAACGGAACTCTTTTTGGAGGAATTCGGCAAGGATGTTTTTAGCGTCGTCTAGAGTTAAAGAGACGCTCATATTTTTGTCCTTTAAGCTTACTTTAGCTCCTCCAGCAAAACTGCCTACCTCTATCGAATGTTTTTTAAGTCTATCAAGAATGCGAGAGGCAATCAGTTTGTTGACCTCTTCAGGGTTAATATTTTTTGCTGCTTCAGCACGAAGGTCAACGGCAAGACCGTCTTTATCAATGGCTTTAATCAGTGCTTCAATGATATGTACGATCATCATGGGGTCTGACATAGGACCTTGCAGAAGCTGATAGAGCTCATCATTAAAAATTTTTGTTTCAAGCTGTTGCTTAAAGTTCTCAACAGCTTGCTTTGTAGCTTGAAGCAGAGAGGATTCGAACACATTGTGTTCTTGCTCAATTTGAGCACGGCCCTCTTCGATGAGGCGCTCTTTTTCTTTGCGCCCCTCGTTAATGAGATCTTGCTTTTGCTTTTCGCCCTCTTCACGTAGACGTTGAGCTTCTTGCTTAGCAGGTTCTAAGGTATCTTTACGGATGGCATCACAAATTCTCTGGATGCGAGTTTTACCATCTTCAAGAGTCTTCATAAATGCCACCCCTTAGAAACTATTAAAACCAGTAGACAAATCCAACTTTAGCACCATAACCGCGAAGGCCATGTTTTTCTTTGCTTAAGGTGTTGTTATACCCTAAACCTGCATTGATTGACATTGTTTTTGTAATATCTTTTTCCAATGTGAGGCCGTAGGCGAAACCTTCCGATTTGCTGCGGTTATTATCGACAAAATTGCCGATTGTTGTGCGCGTATGGGCCCAGCCGTATTGAATAGTGCCGAGGATGCGCCAGCTTTCACATAGAGTATAGGAAACATCAAGTCCGACTAAAGGACTGTAAGATTTATATGTATGCCTGGAGCCCTCTTCAAGAAGAAGGCCAAATTCTGGGTGGAAAAAATCAAAGGAGGTGCGTAAGTAGGTATAGGAGATTCCGCCGAAAGGAGTAAATATCAGTTCTTTAGAGACAGGTAGGGTGTATCCAAATCCAGCGCTGGCACTACCGAAAGTACCGTTTCCGAAAGAACCCATGAGTGTTGATTTGAGTGTCCAACCCCCGCAGAAAACATAGGTGCCATCTAAGCGAGCGCCACCCATATTGACCTTGTGTACAGTGCGTCCATTTTCGAGTACATCCATATGGATATAGATAGGAGCGGCGTCAATTTTTCCAATGGTAGGGACATCGGGAAGTTCCCAAGCGAAGGCATTACATAAGGGCAAAAGAGCAATAAAAGTACATAGCCAAGATTTAAATAAACGAGACATTAGGACTCCTTAGTATATATTAAATAGCTTCATCAAGAGATTTTTTTGATTCAAGCAGTTGAGTGGCTTCTTGGTCATTGAGCCACTGCTGCTGATCAACAAGATATTCGTATTGAATTTCAGCGATATTAAGGTCGATAGTATCATTATAGAGTTGAGATTCTTCGTAGTGAATTCCAAGAACAGGGATCTTTAGTTTGTTGAGTTCTTTTTCTACAGAACGTAGATTATTTAGAAGATCATCGACGAAGATGACCAGGTCTGGCTGCCAATCATAGTGTTTTAAAAGAGTGGCGAGAGCTTCTCCTTTAGAGTAGTCGTGGCTGTAGAGCGTTCCTGCATAGAACATGGGAGATGAGTCAGGAATGTGGTTAAGCTCTGTGAGATGTATGTTTGGATAGTATTGCTTGATGGGAGAAAAGTCGATTCCAAAGCTTTTGAGCGTTGTATGGCGCGCTCTTGGAAAGGATTTGAACACGCCCATTCTTCCCGGAGGAGCGGCAGTATGCCCCATGACGAAGGGAGTTTTAGCTTGCAGGTCGGCGATGATAGAAGGCCATGTATATTCGACTAATTGAGTGCGGGCATTGAGTTCAACAAGGCTGACAAGGTAGAGAATGTGGTCAAATTGAAACTTTTGGACCAAGCGAAAGTAGTAGAAAGTGCGGTGGTCGTTTCCGATCGGGCGTAGGATCTTGTCTGATTTTGTGATAAGAGTGTCATCGATATCAAAGATGACAAGAGTGTTGGGTGTGATCTTGTCGAAAAAAGGCAAAACTTCGCTGGTATTTGCACAGTGGTGGATTTCTGCTCCTAAGTGACTGATTATTATACTAAAGAAAGTACATAGGATAGTAAGCCTGCGCCTCATATAGCATTCCCCTCGTTTATATTGATCTAAGATGGCATGGATAATAGCAAAATCGGACAAAAAGAAAAAGGATTATGTTAGTCACCTTACGCAAAACTTACTTAACCTTTATTAAACGCAAAGGCGCAAAGGTTAAATAAGGTGTGTTAGGAGTTAGGCTTGGAAGTTAGGGTCTTTTTTAATTTCTCCCAAATATTTTGGATTTTTGCGAGACCTTGAATACCTAGATTATTTTTACTACAACCCCAAAGAAGTAAAGATTCCTTACCATCAATAAAGCGTTTGGTAAACTCCTCTAATGTTAGTGAGGCGTCAAATTGCTTTATCACTTGGAAGGTCATTGTTTGAAGACCCAAGATTGCAATATCAGTTGGTATATTTGGACCTTCAAGTTGAATAAGTTTTGTGTTTATTTTTTCTAAAGGTGTTGAGCAAATATTGCTGCAGAACCAGTTCTTTAATCTTTCCCAAACAGTTAAAACTCTGTCTTTTTTCTTTTCTTCACTGCGTTCAACCATTTTCTTAACATTCATGAATATGGATTGTAGGTGTGTTCCTTCATCTCTCAAAGGCCTTAATTGATCTTTTAATTCGGTTACAAGTAAGTCCTCTGATTTGGAGAAAAGATTGGCCATTGTAACTGTCGATTCAACTATCGCTGGAATTTTTTTGGATAATAAAGAAACTTCATAATTCTTTTTAAAAGCTGAAAATGGGTGGACTATAATATTCAATTTATTAAATTCGAATGGAGAAATACTCACTTCATCTACTAATTGGTTAGAAATAGAGATGATATTGGAAAGTGAGATTTTGGAGATTTTGCCGTTGGAAGCATCAATTTCAGCTTGAGTATGCACAGTGATGTTATTGTCTTCTTTGCATATCCATGAGTGGGGTTCTGAGTCTGTAACAGGTTTAGTTCCTTCTAGGATGTTATGCCACTGTGATATAGTTACACTTTCAATTCCCATTTTATTACCTCATAATATATAAATAAAAATATTTTACAGAATTAATATATTTTATGCAACTAATGAGTTTTATGTAAGTCGATGGATGCCGATGAGATTGATGGCTTGCCGTTGCCAAAGGTCGAGGTTTTGGGTTTTTGCTCGACGGTAGGCATTTTCGAGCTGTTTTTGCATGGGGGTGTGGAAGCGGTCGAGGAAGGGCTGGACCCACCAGGGTTCTTTAAAGAATTCGGGTTGATTGAATGGTGGATCGAGTCCGTAGGTGTGGGAAAAGAGTAGGAGGGTGTCGCCGATAATCCAGGGTCTTTTTTCGAAGTGAATATCGTGGTTGACTTCAATGCTAATGGGAGAAGCTTTGGGAGTTAGCACTTCAAAAGATTCGTTCTCTTTTTTGAGTAGAAGTAGGTCACCGTAACCGCAAGAGTAGTACATGAGCTGGTTTAGGCTGGGCTGTAGGACTAGACAAGAGAAGGCGAAGAGTGAATCCATGGAATCTTTAATGAGGAGTTGTTGATAGTCGAGGATGAAGCTTTTAGGGGTAGATACTTTGGAGCTTTGCAAGCCTTTGGCCATTCCGCGCATGACGGAAGTGTAAAGAATTCCTTTAACTCCTTCGGCGATCGCTTCGCCATTGATGATGACAAAGCTTCCATCAGCTAATGTAAAAAATTCGTAGAATCCTCCTGAGAGGTTACGCACTTTGTGCGTAAGGATGCCGCATTCGACTTCTGGCCATAGGGGAGGAGGAGGAAGTAGGCTTTTGTAGGCTTCTTTTACGTTTTCGGCTATTTCGCTGAGGTAGTCTCCAGCGAGTTTTTCTTTTTGTAGGTTGCTGGAGTGTAGGTAGGAGGAGATGTCGGTGATAAAGTCGACGATGTCTTGGTAGCGGTCTTCTGGTTTGGGTTGCAGCGATTTGGCTAGGATTTTTTGGATGCCTTTTGGTAATAGGGAGAGGTGGATTTGTCCTAGGCTGAGTTTTCCTTGAATGAGTTCGAAGGATATGATTCCTAGGGAATAGATGTCAGAGGGGTAGCCGACAGATTCGGGGTTGTCGCGTTGCTCAGGACTCATGTAGATGGGTGTCCCAATTAGCCCTTGCCGCACTTTCAAGGCCTCTTCACTGGTTTCTGTGAGCAGTTGTGCGATGCCGAAGTCGATGACTTTGAGGATGCCTGCGTCGGAGACGAGGATATTTTCCGGCTTTAGGTCTCTGTGTATTACTCCGTGCGTGTGGAGATGGCAGAGGGCATAGGCGATGTCGATGATCATCTCTAGAGCGCGCCTGAGAGACATAGGTGTCTGGAGGATGTGCTGACGCAGGGATATTCCTTGAATAAATTCCATGGCAATGTAGAGACCACCTTCCCATTCACCATGTCCATAGAGTTTGACGATATTGGGATGGTCAGCCATGGCGATGATTTCGGCTTCATTGAGAAAGCGGCGGACTATATCTGGATTGGAGAGGTATTTGGGAGAGAGTACTTTAATTGTGGTTGGTTCTTTGGTCTCTGGGTGGGTGCCTAGGTAGAGGATGCTCATGCCTCCTTTTTCAAGGAGGCTTTCGATCTTGTAGGGGCCGATGTAATCAGGGATTTTGATAGGTTCTAATGGCTTTTCAGTAGGGGTAAGATTGGGTTGGGTGGTTTGTTTGTGAAAATCCTGCGGCGCCACTCTTAACCTCTAACCAATTTTCATGCCCTTGCCCTTGCCCGTGCCCGTGCCCGAAAAACAGAAATTGGGCAAGGGCAGGGGTAAGGGCAGGGGCAAGGGTGGGGAAAATTTTGCATTTAGCTAATCTCCGTAATACGAACGCCTAGAGTATCACCAAAGCGCAGTAGTTCTCCCCTTCCAATGCGCTTACCATTGACGACTAGGTCGACACCATCTTCTGGTTTGACATGTAGGTTTAGGGTATTTCCAGCCTGTAGTTCCATCATTTTGTCGAGGGTCATCTGGAAGCGACCTACTTCTACAGCGATATAAAGAGGGATGTCTTGCGGGGCGATGGATTTTTCAGGCGCTTTTTTAGAGACGTCCACTTGTTTGCCAGCTGGAGGGGATTTTTGAGTTTGCGAGGGGGGTTGTGGAGCTGTTTTAGTAGGCGTTGCAGTGGCTGTGCTGGTTTTTTCTTCGGTGGATGTCTCTTCGGTGTCAGACTCTTCGGAAAAATCGAAGTCCGAATCGTCACCGAAGTCAAAATCGGTGTCTTCTTCGGGTTCTTCGTGTTCTTCGTGCTCTTCGTCATCGAAGTTTAGATCATCGTCATCATTGTTGTTATTTGTAGGCATGGCGCTCTCTATTTCATGGTAGGAGGGTTGTTCTGTTAGGGAGATGTTACCCTCGGTTAATTGGGCTTTATAATAGGGTAGGTGGTAAATGCGTAGTAGTAGGGAACCGCTATTAAAGGTTTCGTCGATGGTGCAACCGTCGAGAAAGAGGAAGTCGCCAGGTTGGACGGTTTTCCATTGATAAAAAGGCATTTGGACATGGCCTGCTTCGATGCTGACAGGTAGTTCAAGTTTTTGGGCTAGAGAGGGGTTTAAAGCAGAGCTGAAGGGTATTGTATTTTTTTCTTTCCAGAACTGTTGGAATGTTTTATCGATAAAAAGACGTACGATGAAGGTGCGGAAGCTGGTTTCGACCTGGATGTCGATGCAGAGATGAGGTTCAGGAGGTAGGCTTTCGTCAGGTAGAAGGGAGGGTTGGAGCCCTTTCATCCATCCTAGGTTAACAAATTGGTCACAAAGTGTGACGGTTAGGAAATGGACAAAGGCTTTTTCATCTTCAGGGTCGAGTAGAGGGGTTTCTTGGGGATGATGTGTCAATAAAAATGTGGCTAGTGCGAGGAGGTCGCGTTTGTCAATAGCAAGGGCAATTTTTCCCTCTATTCCAGTCAAAGAGATATTCATGATGTCATGATCAGGACTGACTCCGTCAAGTAGCTGCTCTGCAGATCGCCAGGTGGGGTCTGAGGCTTTGAAGGTGAACTGATCAATCTCAAAGAATTTTTTGATGTTTGCGGCAAATTTTTCCCATGGAAATGGGGCTGCATGCCCTATCAGGGGGATTTCGTCAATTGACAAAAGGCTTGAAGGTAAAGTCTTTACCCAGTCATAAGGTGTTTGCGATGCTGTACTCACTCTGTAGATCTCGATTCAAAATTAATGTTAATGTCTATCGTTTACGGCGCTTTTGTGATCTTTCATCCTGTGTATCATCAGAGTCTTGCTGCTGCTGCTGACCTTGGCCGCTATTATCACGGTCTCTCTGAGGTTGTTCAGCAACATACTGCGGTACCGCATCTACTGTGGATGTGATAATCTGGTGAACGACAAATCCTCGATCGTTGCGTTCCAGAGCAGTTCTCAAAGAGGCTATGTTTTCATCTAACAGCCTTTTTCCTGGGCCGGTTAGATTGGTAAACGTGATATTCAACTCATTAGGGGCGTGTGTATAGGTTTGAATTGTCACATTTACTCCCGCTAAAAGGGGCGGATGTTGCAGGATGATCGTTGTGTCGGTTTTCCCCTCATCAGCTAAGATGTATATCTCTTTGATAATTTGGTCAACAATTTCCTGCAGCTTTTGCGCTAAGTTGGGTCGATCAGCGGGTTGCTGCTTGACGGCTAGAGCATGATCGTCGAATTTTCCAAAGGATTGAGCGGCATCGGGAACGACCATGGCGACGGTGCGAGCGTCGATGGGTCCTGTGTCTTTAGAAGGATGTTCTTCTTCTTTGAATTGTCTTTCAGGAGCTTTGTTGTCGACTTTTGTAGGGATTGTTGTTTTGGGAGGTGGTTGAGCTTCAGTGCCTTTGACGACAGGGGCGGTGGATTGACGGATTTCGGCTTGTTGGTGTTCGACTACGTTGTGGAATTTGGCAGTCCCCTCTTTTGATCCTGGTAGGGCGATTGTTTTTTGAGGTTGTACAATCTTTTCTTTGATTTCAACTTTTCCTTTTACAAGGTCTTGGGTAGGAACATCGACTTCAGGTGCGGGGGCTTCAGGCTCTTCGGCTTTCTCTTCTACTTTTTCTTCATGGACTGGAGAAGTGAAAATCCCTTTTTCTGGTTTTTGCAGTTTAGGTTCTTCTTTGACCTCTTTTTGGAGAATTTTCGGAGCTAATTCTTTAACGACAGGAGCTTCAGCTTTGATGGGTTTCTCGGGTATGGGGACGAGAGATTCTTTAACAGCGGTGGGAACACCCTCTTCTTCGTGGGATTCGAGAGGTAGAGGTGGTGAGGTCTCATCATTATCAGCAACATGTTGATCTTCTGGGACTTTCGTCTCGTGCGTTTGCTGCGAGATAAAAGCCTTTAGAGGACTTAAGCTCTTAGATTGCGGCTGTTGTTTAGGGGTTGAAACAAACGGGGTAGAGGCTTTCTTCGTGGGGGTTTTAGGTTTATTGAAGAGAGAAAATTCTTCTGTCTCCTCTTCAACCGGTTGTTTGGAAACGACTACTTCCTCGTCCTTAGTTTTTTCTTTAAAGGCTTTTCCTTGTCCTTTCGTATCCGTTTCTTGTTTTGTTTTTCTAGCATCGCGAGCTAAAGTTTTTCGAAAAGATTCATCATCTGGTAGGACCTTTTTTCCAAGTTCCTTCCTTTTTGTTTCATCCGTCGCCGGAGTAGACTTATATAAAAATCTATCTGGTACCTGCATGGGATACCTCCTTAAACATTATTTGCGAAGCCGCTTGCCGGAAAAGATAATTGAACCCATTTCATCTTGCTCAGCGGCTTCTATTCTACCTAGCTCAAAGAGCATCTGTTTAGTCCAGTCGGCTTTATGATTGAGTAGTTTGTCAACTTCTTGTCTCTTTAGCCGTAATTGCTCTTTAGCTACTTCTAAATTTTTTTCAGCTTGTTCGACTTGAACTTGCTGGTCTTTAACTTTTTTCTCTTCTGCTACCATTTTTTCCTGAGTCACTTTGAGGTATACCTTCATCTGTTGTGCTTCAGTACTGTTCGTTCCTGTATCTAATTTTTCACGCAGTTGTGCCAGCTTATCTGCATAGTGTTTTTTGGCTTTATCTCGTTGCTCTTCGGCTTGGCGCAACTTCTCTTGCTCTTTTTCCAAGGCTTGGCGTTTTTCTGCTACGACTCTCTCTGCCTCTTTGACCCGATTTTCTTTTACGGTAATGACTTGTTCAAGAGGATAAGCTAGCTTGCTGTCTACCATGGTTCAAGCCTTATTTAAAAATGCTTCTAAGTAGCTGTAGTGACTCCTGGTAAGTACATTTTTCATCTATAGCTTGTTTGAGGAACTTCTGGACTTTCTCAATGTAGTCTATCGCAAAGTCGCCCATCTTATCAGCTCCTCGCTTATATTCTCCAATCTTTATTAACAATTCGTTCTTAGCATAATTTGCAAGCACTTCGCGCAATTTACCTACTAGCTGTAAATGCTCTTTCGGCACGATGGAGTTCATGACACGGCTGGCGGAGCTCATCACGTCAATGGCGGGGTAATGGAACTTCTTGGCGAGATCGCTGGAGAGGATAATATGTCCATCGAGGATGGAACGTACTTCATCTGCTACGGGCTCATTCATATCATCCCCTGCAACGAGGATAGTATAGAAAGCGGTTATTGACCCTTTGTCGCTATTTCCTGAGCGCTCTAGCAGTTTTGGCAGTGTTGCAAAGACGGATGGTGTATATCCTGCACGGGCGGGGGGTTCGCCTGCTGCAAGTCCTACTTCGCGCAATGCACGTGCAAAACGGGTTACGGAGTCCATCATGAGGATGACGGACTTGCCTTGGTCGCGGAAGTATTCGGCAATGGCTGTGCCGACATAAGCGGCATTTAAACGCAGCTGCGAGGCCTGATCAGAGGTGGAGACTATGAGGACGGAGCGTTTGAGTCCTTCTGGGCCGAGATCTTTTTCAATAAAGTCTCGTAACTCCCTTCCACGTTCACCTATGAGACTGATCACGTTGACATCGGCGACAGCGTTTCGGGCTATCATGCCGAGTAGGGTGGACTTTCCACCGCCAGCTGCGGCGAAAATCCCCATACGCTGTCCGAGTCCAGTGGTTAGGACGCCATCGATGGCGCGGACACCGACTGATATGGGCTCGCTGATGCGTTTACGTTTTGTTGGGTCGGGTGGGTCTTGGATGACTGGATAGATTTCGTCACATTCGAGAGGTCCTTTAGTCTCGACGTCAAGGGGTTCGCCGAGGCCATTAAGGATGCGGCCGAGTAGGTTTGGGCCTACTTTTATGTGTAGGGGTAAGTGTGTGGGAATTACTTCGGAGGAGGGTCCGACACCTTTCATCTCGCCTAGTGGCGATAAGATTACCTCTTCGCGTGTGAAGCCGACGACTTCGGTGCGTAAGGGTTCTCCCTCTCTCTTGACAAGGCACACTTCACCAATTTTGACATTGGGTACGATTGCCTTGATAAGCATTCCGACAATTTCGGTGATGCGGCCATTTACGGTGGTAAGTTGGATATCATCCAAACCACCTAATAGCCTATCAAAATGGTCATCCATTCCCATAAGTGCCCATCCATTCGTATAAAGTTCGCGTAGCGGTTAAACTTGGACGTTCAGTAACGTTTTGGTCGATTCAAGTGACTTATTGAGCAAGCTGGTAAAAAACTCTAGTTGTTGCTGGACAAATCCTACTTTAACTTGGACTAATAGTAAGTCAGCGGGTGAGAGAGTTCCTCTATTCTGAGATATCTTGTAGACTTGATTACCGATATTCTGAAGCTGTGATTCACCATTTTCCAAGAAGCCTAGGAACCGTTCTATTGGGTTTTGAAAACTAGAACGTGCTTCGCGTACTTCTAAAGTAGTGTATTCGCCGCCTGTTTTTTCAACGGCAACTCTTAGCTTATCGTCTATATGCGATAGCTTGCTCTCCATTAACGCTTGGTCTGCAGGACTTATTCTGAGATCAGGCGTTTGAAGTTTTTTCTTGATTTTATCGACCTCGGAAATCACGTCCTTGGTTTGGGCAACGATCTCTTCTGGTGTTAGGCGTTTAAGCGTGTCAACGCGTCCACCGACTTCGCGTACTTGTTCCATGAGTTGAGTCTTTTTAAGCTCTTTCTCAGTAACTTCATTGCGTTGTACGGTAGTTTTTTGGGCGTTGAGGAGCGACTCAAAGTGCTCTTTATTTGGCTGTGCACGAGCTGCATAATCCTCGGGCTTAGCTACTTCTTGCGCTTTGCGCTTACTTCTGACGCTCTCAACTTTTTCAACTTTATCATATTCTGCCATGACTAAATTTCCCCCTTGCTAGAAATAGAAGGAAAGGGATTATTTCTTTGCCTTCTTTTCAGCTTTGGCAGCGGCGCCGACGAGTCCACTTTCTTGGGCTTTTGAGCCATCATCAAAGCGGAAACGTGTTTTGCCGGTTTTAAGGTCTTTATCTGCCCATTCTAGCGATACTTTGGCGAGATTAATGACGGCGGGCTCAGTAGTTTTGCTGAGGACTTCGTTAATTAATTCTTCGCCTTTGTTGCGCTTAGGCTTAGTGAGCAGATAACATATGCCGAGAAAAACCTGTACAAGATGGTTATCGGGTTCTTCTTTGGCAATTCTTTCAAATATTTTTGTCGCTTCTTTAACTTCTAATTTATTTAGAGCAATGTAACCGAGTCCTATCTGTGGAGCTATGCTTTTTGGGCTGATAACTTGAGCTGCGTTGAAAATGCGGCTTGCGCTGGTTTCATCGAGTTGTTTGACAGCGATGAAGCCTGCTTCGATTAGCATCCCAAAGTCTTCTTTAAACAGTTTTTCTTTCTCGGGATCCATATGCATTCCTTATTGAGGTAGAAGTTTAAGTGTTTAAGTCAAAGGCTATGTTCTGGTAAACATCCTGTCCAGAAGCATAGCCTTTGTAACAACTTTAAGAACTCTTCGAGAAGGGTTCTTAAACGGCTATTAACCTTTGACGTTACGAGCCATTGTAGTTATCGCTGAGTTGGCTGCAGCAACAACAGCAGTTGACATTTCGGACAATTGTGATAAATGGTTCATCAACATTTGCATCTCGAACATGTCACCGATACTGATTGCGCTTCTGCGGCCTTTAATTTCTAATAGCTTTGCTTTTGCGCTTATTGTGGCGTCGTGGATAACGTGGAAAAGTACATTAACACTAAATCCAGACTGTATGTTGTCACCAGTAAAGAACTGTAAGTTCTGAGGCATTTTCCCCTCCAATGATTAACAAATATAGGAGCGCTCGTAAAAGCGCTCCTAAATAGTCTATTATTATCCTTTGACGTTACGAGCCATTGTAGTAATTGCTGAGTTAGCTGCAGCAACAACTGCAGTTGACATTTCAGACAATTGTGACAAGTGGTTCATTAACATTTGCATTTCGAACATGTCACCAATACTAATAGCACTTCTGCGGCCTTTGATTTCCAACAGCTTTGCTTTAGCACTGATCGTAGCATCATGGATAACGTGGAATAGTACGTTAACACTAAATCCAGATTGTATGTTGTTACCAGTAAAAAACTGTAAATTTTGAGGCATTTTGCCCTCCTAACATTCCTTGGTTATGGTGAATGATCCGTACTGGAAATTACATTTCCTTGAGGCTTGTGTGTTAATACCTCATTCTGAATCCATTCACACTCGAAAAACTTAATACGTTCCTCTTTGACGAACGCTTTGCAGGGGCGCCTTCGCTTGATTTGGAAGACGCACAACACTTCATTGAGGCTAAGCTTCAAATCAGCAAGTGCATTCAGTCGTTAAGGTTTTTCGCTCTCCTCCGGACCTATTGTCTTCAGAAGCACATGGCGCATTCCTGAACCTTGTGTCTGCCTGACATCAGAACCTAATCAAGCACCTATACTTTTACACTCAAACTAATCGAGCTTTTGCTCTTTGTAAGCGGCGCCTTTTGGTTAAGAGAAGGCGCGCCCCTACATAGCGCTCGTACTTTTTTGCCTCATTTATTTCACTGTTTTGAGGCGACCTAATACTTTTAAGACCGCGGCATAACCATGTAGTAGGACTCCGAAGCGGTCAAATTCTTCTTTACTTTCTCCACTGCGCAAGGTGACTTTAATTAGCTGTATGCGCTGTTCAATTTTTGTTTTAACTTCGTTCAAGTAGGTGCGATTTTTCAGCTCTTTTTCAAGTTCGTAGACAAATTCGTCGTTTTTACCCTTCTTTTTTTTCTGGTCTTCGAGTCCAAACATCATCTACCTCATCGCGTTGTCGTTAGTATTTTTCTCAATCTACTTACTTTTCTATTTTTATTTTATCAAATTCTTCGTACCTTATCAAGAAAATACTAACATTTTTAATTAATTTTTTATATTTTAGTAATCAATTCTGTATTTAACCCCTTCTTTTTCTAAAAAGATCACATTGGGTTTAATACTAGTAATAGTCATTCCGTCTAGCGTATCGCCTCTGGTTAGGATGCGTCCATTAATGACAACACTTAGGTTGACTCCGCCTTGGTTGGAGGCTCCAGATACTTTATAGCGGTCTGAAATATTGACTAAGGATGCTTCTGGAGGAAGTTCGCTGACAAAGCTACGGACGTTATGGACGCCTGGGATAGCTTTGGCTTCTTCGACGATATGGTTAAATTCAGCCTCTTTTCCTGTGGGAATACCCCCTGCTAAGGTCAGTTCGCCATTATCCAGTTTGACCTGGACATCGCGGATGCCAACCTTTTGGAACATAATATTGACAGAGTTGATCACCTCTTCTTCGATGATGATGCGTCGTTCAATATTGTCTAAATTGGGGAAGTTGGTGCTGATGTATTCGGATAAGCGGTCGGCCTGATCGCGGGTTTTTAGGTAACCTGATAGGACGAATTGTCCTGGTTTAGGAGTCTGAACGGTTACGCCGGCCCAGGATTTCTTATTAGCGAGGATAGGGTTAATTTCGCGGGTGGTATACTCGTCAACCACAATTCCCTTATCATCGATGTTTTTAATGAAGGGAAGGCCTTGGAGGTTGTAGATGAGCTGACTCTTGTCTGTGGCGGTCAGGACATGCCCGACAAGTAAGAGTCTTCCGGTGGTTTTGTTATACGAGTAGGTTACGCCTGGGAAAGGAGAGGTGGCTTCGTGTAGTACGGCATTGAAATTAACAGGTTCTTCAATAGAAACAGGTTCACTGCGGAATAGAGCTAGAGTACCTAATCCAACGACAAGGAAGAGTCCTGTGACGAGAGCGATAAGAGCTACAGAGGCAAGTAGCGTTGTGCGTGTCATTGGCTTATGCTCTAATTCCTTCGCTACAGCCGCTGGGATAGCACTTGAACCAGAGGGAGTACCATCACCTGGTTTTTCATCTTTAGGCTCTTCTTGCTGTAAAACTTTAACGATAGAGGGCAACATGGGAGAGATAATCGTCTGCATTTCGCCTTCTCTGTCATAAACTACGAATGAGGTAGTTCCAACGGTGACGACGGAGTTAGGCTCAAGAACATTGCGCCCTTCGACTTTTTTGCCGTCTAAGAAGGTTCCGTTACGACTTTTTAAGTCTTCGAGGATAAGAGTGTCTTCATCTGATACGGTAATACGTGCATGTTGGCGTGAAACGCTTGTATCGTGAAAGACGATGTCACAGGTATTAGGATCTGTTCCGATAAGGTAGCTAGATGAAGCCTGCATAGAGAATTCGGCGCCAGTGTTGGGTCCTCCAACAACTTTTAGGAGCCATCTTCCTGTTTCGAGAAGGTCAAAACTAACTTCTGCAAGCATATCTTGGGACTCTTTGTGAGCGGTACTGTCGTCTTGGAAGATGCTATCCATTTCTTCATCCTCGGTCATGGATTTTTGTGCTTCGGGTTTAGGGGTTGGCGCAATAACGGCATTTTTTTCCTCTCCATTAGCATGCTCTTCTGGCGGAATAATGTCATCTTGATCTTCACGCTTCTCAATTTCTTCTTGTAGAACCTCTTCAGCAGGCCCACTTTGGGCATGCGCTTCTTCTTGATGAGATTGTTCGGTATCTGTCATAGCTCCCTCATCCTGATGGGGTTTATGCTCTTCATTTTCAGCTTCCATGCCAAAGAGCTGTGCGGCATCTTCCGCATAAAATCGAAAGAGGCTGCCGCCGATTTTTACCATATCGCCATGCTGTAGAATTCGCGGTTGAGTGACAGGATCATTGTTGACTTCGACAGAGTTTGTAGCACTTAGATTTTCGAGTAGCAAACCTTCTGTTTTACGCGTGCATTTTGCATGAACCCGCGAGGCTTCTGGATCTTCAATGACTATCTGGCAATTGTCTGGGTCGCGGCCAATAGTCCACTCATCCCCTCCGTTAAAAGAGAGTACTGATCCTTTAAGTAGTCCTTCTTCAGCAACAAGTTTGGCAGACATTATAACAGCTCCGAATGGTTATCAGAAATTGTTACAGCATGTTTTATGCCAACCCCCAGCCCGTGCCCGTGTGCGTGCCTGTGCCCGTGCCCGAAATGATTATTTTTCCGCACTCACAACAGCGCGCCAGGTGTCTACTGTATCAATAAAATCTTCTAAAATCTCGTAAAATTCGCGGTATTGACTTATATGTGTGACCGTTTGAGAAAGGACTATATTCTCCTTTTCGTCAAGTGCTAAGGCCGCACCTTTGGTACCCTGCCCTAACATTGTCGCGGATAATAGCTGGATATAGAGCTCTTCTTTATTATCTTGAATCACTGGAGAGAGAGTAGACATTAGAGTAAAACCGCCCTTAATTGCAGTAAGAACGATCTCTAGATCTTCTTCTAAAGGGATTGCAAACACATTCGGCACGTTGGTGGCGAAACCCGATTCGATGGACCATTCCTTAGCTAATTTATCGCAAAAGCTCTCCAGCATAGGTCCCCCTTAATAAATGAAAGGCAAGGCCACACGGCCTTGCCATTTAAAATTTTTATTATACTCCCAAAAATTGAGACATTGCTGCATTAACCTTTTGCATTGATTGCATCAGACCGTCAACAAAGCCATATTTGCTATCTCGTTCGTTCTTTAAGGTATCTTGCAGGCTTGAAGCAGCTTGCTCATATCCTTGTGAGCCATTCTTATCCAAATCGGCTTGTGCTTGCCCAATTGTTTGGATTGCTTGACCTTCAGCTCTTAATTGATCAGCAATAGCTGTTGAAAATTGGTTCAATGCTTGAGTCAATGAAGTGATGATCTGTTCTCTTGAAGAGTTCTTTCTCCAGGTCCCTTCTACAACTCGAGCATCTTCTTGTTCTTGTGGACTTTGTGTCCATTTCGCACGATCTGCTGCAGTAACGCTGAAATCTCCCTCTGCAGCGGTAGCTCTAGCATTCTTTATAGCATCTGGATCAGCTGTCTCTATTTCACCTTTAATTCTAGCTCTTTCAGTAGGGCTTAGTTTTGAAGCGTCTTTCATTTCCGTTTGATAAGTTTGGTCTGCTTCCATTTCTTCATCTGAAAGATTCTGGTTCTTAAATTTTGTTTTAACAGCTGCTTGTTGATCTTCGATAGCCTTAGATCCACCTTTTTCCAATATTAGGTCCTCTTCTGCCTTATCTGTAGCAGCCGTGGTCTTAGATGCAATAGTTTGAGTGTTTTTGGCCATTTGAGCTTCACTTAAAGCTGTTTCGCTTTCTGCTGCGTCAGAAGATGCCTTCATATAGCTACCTGCCTGCATTACACCACCGAACATCATCACAGCGCCTGCAGTGATTTGTAGGGCTGTAGCTGCCTCAACTTTGGCTAAATTGGCATTTACTGCTCTTACAGTAGTATCATAGGCCTCATGAGCGTCCTTACGTGATTGAAGGTTGTCCAAATTTATTTGTTTAGTCATCACAGTTCTCATTTCACTCATGACTTTCATCGCATCAGTGATGGCTTCCATCAGAATTGTAACGGCGTCAGTGTTTACTCCATCAAACCAGGACTGATCCTCGGGGTTGGAAGGTATGTGGCCTGGACCTCCTAAAGTAGGTACTGCAGAATTTAATGTAGAATCTGAATTGGGTGAATCACCACCGCCTTTAAGATGCTCAGAAGCTTGTATTTCATCTGCAAATACAACGTTCGATTTCTTTTCTACCTGTCCAGATCCTTTAATTTTTCCGCCTTGTTGTACACCCCCGTCTGCGACTGGAGAAGCGTTAGATTGTGGTGGAGCTGATTCTCCTTTTGGAGCGTAATTTCCTCCTCCTACACTAGACATAATATTCCTCCTTCTTTATCACGCTGAAACTTCCATTGTTGTGGAAGCGCGCGTATCTTTGCTTCCGCCTTGAACTCCTTCGGCTAAACGATTCGATGTCAAGTTAAAGGCAGAGAGTTCTTCTTCTAAAGTTTGAGCATTGACTCCGTTGGCTTCGATGGTTGACTGTCCTACTTGAGCGAGTTGTCTAAACTGGCCCTCTTCGAAGGCGATCAATGCTTGCTGTAATAAAACGGCTTTGGCTATAGCCTGGTCATCTTGTGTGACGTTGCCGGCTGCATCTTCACTGCCTGCTACAACGGTCTGTAGTGGTGGGCCAATGAATTTTTCGAGAGTGCTTAACAGGGCACTTTGTTTATCCACGTTTCCTTGAGAGCCTACAAGTACGGCTGCGAAAATCATGTTGAGGGTTGCGACTGCAGTTTGTTGAGCTTTAAGAGCCTCTACCGTTTTTGCAGTATCGGTGATCGATTGAATTAGAGTATCCACAAGTTTGGTCGATAAGACCGTATGCAAGGCAATTTGGAAATCAAAAAAGCGGCTTGCTTCCACCTCTTTTTCTGCCTTGACAGGTGTCGATCCTAGACCATTAGTGCTGAGGTAGTTTGATAGGATACTCACAGCTAAAAGTATGGCAGTCCACACATTGTTGGCAGCATTGTTGTTTGTCGAGGTTTGTGCGATGAGTTTGCCTTGCTCATTACCTACCATAGCAGATCCATCCGTTGATCCTTGCAGGCCTATAAAAGCCGTCCCTAAACTAAACTGTAGTGAGGGTGGGGTTCCTAGAGGATCTGAAAACGCATTTGCTACTAACGATAAGGTTGACAGATAAGGTAAAAATAGTGTTGAAGAGCCACCTACATCACTTTGTTGCATAGCAGATGTTGTCGCATTTAGTTGTGAAGATAGAGCGGCTATCTGCACGGTATCCTGAGTAGATGCCTGACCTGTTGTTGCCTTATCCGTAATCGTTGTAAAAGGTTGCAAAAGTGCAACAAATTGGTTTAAAGCAGCGGTTAAAGCATCATAATTAGGATTATTCGGCCCTACGGTTCCTAATAAATTATTTAAGTTATTCACCATCTCTTGTCCATTTTGGCTAGCTCCCACCATACCGATATAGGGTAGCAGTGTATAAAGGTTGTAACGGTCAGCTGCGGCAGATCCAGGGGCAATAGGTTGTGAAATAGTATCTAATGTCACTAATACTTTTGCTGCTAAACGCAGTAAGTTATCTAGGCCGGTATATAGAAAGCTTCTTTGATCAAAGGGGCGGTCATTTTCCGCCAGCAGTCGTCCTTTTGCATCGTCAGGAAGTGTCTGTATCAGTTGCTGATAACGCTGCATCCAAGACTCATCAGGGGGTGCATCTGGTGATATATCAACACGTGTATGTGTTCTCGGAGCTGACAATGAGGGGCTATTCGATTGAGATTGAAAGTGTCCACGCTTTGTGTCATCCGTATTAATCATTAGCGCTAGAGCGATCGGGTTATTCATCGTATCACCGATGAGAAGCTGCTGATTTGCGGTAAGAGTAGCAGAATTCTTTTGCGTATCTTCTGGGAGCGGAACTTGAGGGCCTCCTGTCCGAGAGCTTCCATCTGTTCCTAAGATTGTCATCTTAGTTCTCCTAAGTTATTCCTTGCTCTCTCCCTTAGTATAGAGAGATTGATGGCCCTCCAACATAACCTGCGCTTTTTCTTTCATGTGCGCATACTCAGTTGGATCGCTATCTGCCAGAGTAATCACCTTTTCAAGCGCTTCTCTCGCTTCGTCAAACATATTGAGCTGCATGCAGCATTCATAGATGTAGAAGTAGGGCAATGGACTGTTCGGCATAAAACCAGCTAGCGTCTCATAACCTACAATGGCTGCTCGGTAGTACTTGCGCATTTGCAAGCATGCTGCAGCGCCTAAGATGTATTTTGTTTCGACTGGGTTCAGTAACATTAAAAATTCAAAATATTTCTGTGCTTTTTCGTATAACCCTGTCTTATATAAACGATATGCTTCACCATAACCAACCTCTAGAATACTCGGAGGCATATCTATCGCCTGATAAGGTGCCATTCCTTCATTAATAAAGCGGTCTAAGGCTTTAATGACCTTTTCTACAGACTCAGATTTCTGTTCTGGAGTTAATGTCTCACGAAACTTTTCATAACTTTTGTGTTCGTTTGGCATACACTCCTCCTCTTTTTAACTTATCTTTAGCTCTATCCATTCTGTTTCTCCGCTATTTCCTTTTTCAAGCTCTGGATTGTCAAGAGCGCCCTATCTTTCAGCGTAGCAAATTGAGGCTTGTTTCCTGCTCTCTTTACAGCCATCTCTAACGAAATTAGAGCTGCCATGGGATTACCCATTTGGATGTAACAGTCAGAGGAATGAAAATGCGGCACAGGATCGTTCGGATCCAATATTCCACATATTGCATAGGTCTCTACAGCGCTGCGATACTCCTTAAGCATATGAAAACAGGCTGCTAAGCCCATCGTGTATTTTGCTTCTGAGGCGTTCAGCATTATCAATAAACGAAAAAGTTGACAGGCGTCGCGATACTTTCCAGTATTATACAAACGGTACGCCTGCCCATAAATCCCCTCCATCATTGCATCATTAATTCCTAGAAGGTCTTTAGGCACCTGCCCCTTTTGTAACAGCTCGTCTGCTACTCCTTTCATTTTAGCGGAAGCTTGCGCCTCCAGCTCTTCGCCGACTTCTTCTGCGGCACGTTTAACGCGTTGTGGATCACCTTTCATGGTTCCCCTCCTTCACACATTCAATAGCTTTTCAACATCAGTCCCGAGTCGTTTTTATACATAGCGGAGCCCGTAGACTCCGTTAATCATCATGCGTACGCTTAACCCATTTGCATTAACGATAGATCGTCGACAAAATCGTACTTAACTCTTGCAAGATAGCTGTCGCCATGTTTGATTGCTGCGTAACAGCATCGTTTGTCTGGCTCAAGTTAGCTTGCAAAGCTTTTGCCGTATCACTCAACTGCGAACTTTCAGATTGCAATTGTTGTGAATAAGTACTGTTAACACGGTTTTCGTCGTCACGAGAGTTGTTCTGCGCGGTGCTTGTACCACCGAAAATTGTCGATTGTGAGGTAAATACCGGTACTTTATTCAATAAAGCCGTGTAGGCTTGTTGCCAGTTTGTCAATAATTGCAAACGTTGAGCCTGAACAACCGCAACACCTTGTAGGACCTGAATCATACCGATTAACAGGACAAGCACTTGGTCCAAACGAAAGGTTTGTTCAAAATCTGCACTTGATACAGAACTTCCACTAGGTGGTGGAAGTGGGGGTAACACTATACTCATAATTAAAGCCTCCTTGCAGCGCGCTATTTATGAACGCGCAATATTACGGCCTATTTCCTGGATGATTTGCGTAATCGAGTTAAGCATTGCAGCGGCCGATTTATAATATTCTTCAAAGATGTACAAATAACGTTGTACCTCTTCTTTCTTGGTATCGTTTAACGTTTCACCAGAAGTAATAGCATTGGTTAAGTCAGACTGATAAGCACCCGCATTCGAGAAGGTAGGTCCCGAAGACTGGTAATTATCCAGCACCCAATTCTGGTTGCTACCAGCAGCAGAAATGTCGTTAATAACCTTTAATGAAAGGTTATAGATCGATTGAGGGTCAGCCTGAATTTGAGCAGCCTGGCTTGGAGGTAATTCAGCTAAGAGTGCTCCAATTTCTTGGGACAAAGCACTTCTATAGCTGGTGATTACCGCATAGTTAAATGACGGACTTAACGAAGGTCTGATTGGACTACCAAATACCTTACTTGCCATAGATCCATAAGTCGCCGAGTTTGTGAAACTCGGAACAGATCTACCACTGATTTTAAGTTGGTTTTTGGCGTTTTGTAAGTTAGTTAAAGTCGTTAAGATCTGTTGAGTAGTGGTTAGAGCCTGCTCAAGCGATGCCATATGTGCGCCTAACACATCGTTAGCAGCCTTGGTGTAGATTAATTCGATAGCGGACTGCTCACTATGCCCATTTAACTGAGCAGGATCAATTGATGGAACTGAAGACATACTTAGCCTCCCTGAGACTAGTTTATTAGACGAAATCCTTTCGTCTATCGGTACTTGCCAGACGTTAACCTAAGACTGACATAGTTCTTTTAGTAGGCGTTTCCCAGGTGTAGCTGGGAAACGCCCCATCGCATCACTAAATTATATGCTTGAGAAATTGCATTTCTCATGCCAACTCATAGCGTGCGATTGGCGCTTCCGTGGTCTTTGAGTTAAAACACTCCATGCTTAAATACCTTACAATTATTATTATATTTAATTTTTTAATTTTATAGTTAATAATTAAACTATTTTTATTAAATAGTTAAATATTCTTAACTTTTAGGGTACAAACTACATGAGTTTCTATAGTTTGAGCGTAAGGTTGTAGCTTTTGAAGCACAAATCGCCGCCAGTTGGCAGAGACTTGATGCATATTGACATCAAATATTGCCCATCGAATAGGCAAATTTTTTTGAATGCGGATAGATTCCGTCAGGAGAGCAAGAGCGCAAGAAGTAAACCGCATCTCTGAGGAGACGTAGATAGCCGAGTAGCGAATAGTCTCCTTATTGGGACGGTGAGTGATTAACCATCCAATAACCCCACTCTTGCTACGAATCCCTAAGCTATTAGATGGCTCAATCGCGTAGCGAGTTGAGAATGGTGAGACATTAGAATGAAAAGTGAGTTCAGTTTCCTGTTTCTTAAGAGCTTCACGTTCACTATTAGTAAGCTCATTCCATCGAAACAGTTCACATCCTTGAGGAAGAGAAAATTTCTTCTGTAGCCAAGGAGGATCAAAAAGAGGACCATCAAAGATAAAACGAATAAATTCTTGATAAGGAGAAGACCAGTCTCTTTTCTGTAAAAGGTGCTCTATAACATTCCTTAAGGGGTCTTCAAGAGTATACTTTGCCCAACAAACATGAATATTTGTTTTTTGTAAAATCCCCTTAAGCTCATCCAGAAGCTGACCTGCAATCCCCTTTCCTCTCCAAGGATCAGTCACAACAAAATAGTGCAGATCTGCACAATAAATCACCGCTTGAGTGCTAAAAACAGCACAGCCACAAAGCTCTTCACCCTCAAAAGCGCCTAACAAAAAAAGATCAGAATCTTGGATGCCTAAAGGATTACGTCCTTGTAGCACATGTGCGACAGCCTTCACATTCAAGATAGTGCTATACGATCGCCTTTCTGCAGCGCTTAATTCCTCAGGCTTCTGTAGCTTAATTGAAGGCATAGCATGCTTGTTAAAAATTAAACGCAAAGGCGCAAAGGCGCAAAGAAAGAAAAACAAGATCTGCGGGATCGCCTACAATAGCAGGATAATCAAGAAATTTTCTTTGCGCCTTTGCACCTTTGCGTTTAATTTTCTAAGCTATCTTTTTGCTCTTGCGGTTGCGATGGACAAGGGGTTCTTTCTTACCATCGACAATCTCTTTGTCGATTACAATCTCGTGGATAGAGTCGTCTGAAGGCACTTCATACATCAGATCGCGCATAAGTCCCTCGATGATCATACGTAGTGCACGAGCGCCCGTACCCGCCGCAATGGCTTTTTTAGCAATGGCTTCCAGAGCACTGTCCGTGAATTCTAACTTAACGCCTTCAATTTGGAACATAGCGTTGTATTGTTTCACAATCGCATTTTTCGGTTTTACCAAAATGTCCACCAGATCTTGATGCGACAGTTCATTACAGTTTGCGATGCTATTAAAGCGGCCTACAAATTCAGGAATCATTCCAAATTGAATAAAGTCTTCTGTTTCGGCTCTACTTAACAAGAGAGTTTTTTGAGTAGGATCGATTACTTCACGGTCAGAGGCGCTAAAGCCGATTGTTCCCTTACCTAGACGCTTTGCAATAATCTTATCTAGACTGACAAAAGCACCGCCGACGATAAAGAGAATATTGTCGGTATTGACTTTGATATACTCTTGGTTAGGATGCTTTCTACCACCTTTTGGAGGCACATTTGCGACTGTTCCTTCCACAATCTTTAAAAGCGCTTGTTGGACGCCTTCGCCAGATACGTCACGTGTGATGGAGACATTAGCAGTGGTGCGGTTAATTTTATCGATTTCATCGATATAGATAATCCCCATTTCAGCTTTTGCAACATCGTAATCGGCCGCTTGCAGAAGACGTAAAATAATATTTTCAACGTCCTCTCCCACATAACCAGCCTCAGTCAGCGTTGTTGCATCGGCAATCGCAAAGGGGACATCAAGGATATGTGCCAAGGTCTTAGCAATTAAAGTTTTCCCCGATCCCGTTGGTCCAAATAAGAGCACGTTTGACTTGCTAAACTCTACGCCTTCGGTATCTTTATTCATGTTGCGAATGCGTTTATAGTGGTTATAAACCGCTACAGAAATTGTCCTTTTGGCTCCTTCTTGACCAATAATGTATTCGTCCAAACGCTCTTTTATCTCTTTAGGCTTCAGGACTTTAAAATCATAGTTTACAGGAGAGGTCTTCTTGTCCAAAATCCCAGAACACAACTGGACGCATTTGTCGCAAATATAGACATTCGGTCCCGAAATTAGCTTCTCCACCGCTTCTTCTGTTCTTCCACAGAATGAGCATGCAGGAACATCTTTTTGCGCAAATGGTTTCTTAGTCATAAATCTACCCAGTTAAAAATTTAGGCTTTTGTTGGTTTCTCGACTACTTCGTCCAAAAGCCCATAAGTCTTTGCCTCTTCGGCACTCATGTAAAAATCTCTCTCAGAATCAGCAGCGATTTTCGCCTCAGTCTGACCTGTGTGGTTCGCCAAAATCTTAAGCATAATCCTTTTAAGATAGAGGATCTCTTTCGCTTGCAGAGCAATATCTGCTTGAGTTCCACCTACCCCACCAATCGGTTGATGGATCATAATTCTACTATGCGGCAAAGCGTAACGCTTACCTTTTGTCCCTGCGGCTAATAGTAGCGCTCCCATAGAAGAAGCCTGACCGATGCAATAGGTGCGTACATCGCAACCAAGCCATTGCATCGTGTCATAAATTGCCAATCCAGCTGAGACATATCCCCCTACAGAGTTAATGTAGATATGTACATCTTTTTTAGGATCTTCCATCTTCAAAAACAGCAGTTGCGCAACCACTACATTGGCTACTTGATCCGAAATATCTGTTCCAATGAAGATAATGCGGTCTTTAAGTAAGCGAGAATAGATATCCATTGAACGCTCGCCACGTCCAGTGTCTTCAATCACGTAAGGGGTCAATGAACCATGGGGCCGCTTAAACTGTTCCATTCTTTCCTCTGCTGGTAATTAAGCTCTATAGTGAAAAGGACTTTTTAGGTGGACTATAGCGAATTTGTCAATTTTAGGCTAGTGACCATAAATATTACCCGTGCCCTTGCCCATGCCCTTGCCCGAAAAAATAAAAATGGGCAAGGGCAAGGGCACGGGCACGGGCAAGGATTAACCCTTCATTCTCAGCGTGTTTTCTGTCAAAAAAGCCATCGCTTTATTCTGAAGAATTTTACTATACAGCCGAGGAATGTCATTTTCATCCATCTTCTCAGGGCGGCCTTCAAGGACGACTTCTCTAATATGCTCTAGGTGCAGCTCCTGCTCGTTCACATGCAGATTATTATCATGCGCTACCTTCTGAGCGATTAAAAAGCGACGTAGGGCACGCTTCATCTCATCTTCGACAGAATTCTTAATCTCGGCAGATTTTTCCACAAAGGTCTCTTCCCAACCCTGTTCACGCTTCAAAGCGTCGATCTGTTTTTGAGCCATTTTTTTGGAGCTGCTTTCATACATCGACTTAGGAACATCAAAATGGAGACGGTCGAGGAGAAAATTCTCCATTTGCGTCATTTTCTGCCTAAATTCCCACTCCTCTTTTTGGCGAAAAAGTCTATTTTTAATTTGAGCGCGTAGAGTCTCCTCGTTTTCGGCACCTACCTGCTTGAATAGCTCCTCATTCATGGGTGCTAACTCACCAGTACTAACTTCTAGCACTTTTAGGCGAGCTATATCATGGACATGGCCTGTATGGTCTTCTGCAGTACAATCGCCGATTTCACCTTCGGCAGAATCCCCTGCTTTTAGACCTTTAATCAAACGGTCAATCCATGGTGGTGTTTGGGATGCGCCTACTTGAAATACCCTGCCTTTAAACATCGGATAGGTTTTATTCTCGTGCAGCATTTCGGCATCGATCATCACAAAGTCGCCCTCTTGTGCTTCGCGATCATCTACAGGCTGGTAGGTAGCCTTCTCAAAACGCAGCTCATAAATTGCATCTTCGATCTCTTTATCGGTCACCTCAATCGCTTGACCTGTAGCAAAGGAGAACTCTTTTAGGTCAATTTCAGGAACATCAGGATGTGACTCAAACTCTAGATACAGTTCGGCTCCATCTTTCGAAATCTGGCGAATATCGACATTCCAAACACTTTTTTCGGTGCGGGGAAATACTTTAGCCAAGTCTAGCGCTTCCGAAAAAGTCGTTTTAGCTAATATGTTGCGCCACTCATCATTCACATGGTTGCCAAACTTCTGTTCGATAATCTGCGGTGGAGCATGCCCCTTGCGGAATCCTGGATAAGAAAATTCTTTATTTACATTTTTCAGCGCTTTTTGATACGCAGCTTGAGTAGCTATGGGAGTTACAGTAATTTCCATAATAACTGTGCATCCAGGCTCACGACGCATTTTTACAACAATATTATCCGATCGGAATTCTTTAGATTCTTGGGCTTGGTCCGTCAAGGGAATCCTCACTCTTTGGAGATGATTAATATGAAAGCGGGCGATGAGGCTTGAACTCACGACCCTCACGTTGGCAACGTGATGCTCTACCACTGAGCTACGCCCGCAAGAAAAAAACTGTATTAAGCGGGCGATGAGTCTCGAACTCACGACATTTACCTTGGGAAGGTAACGCTCTACCAACTGAGCTACACCCGCACTGCAGCAGTACAACTGCGCAATTTGAAAGATTACAATAGGCTTCCCTCAGATTTTTCGCAAGTACAAAAATTGAATCCCTTCTACAATAAGCTTAGAAGTACAAACTAAATAGAAAAATTAAACGCAAAGCCGCAAAGACGCAAAGATGATAAATTTTATTTTTTATGTTTTCTTTGCGGCTTTGCGTTTAATTTTCTTTATTCTAAGGTACGCTATCAATACCCCCGGGATGCCATGGGCCACACTTTAGCAAACGCTTGCAGGTCAGCCACAGCCCGTAGAGAGCCCCATGCTTCGAAATAGCCTCTTTAGAGTAGTCAGAGCAGCTAGGATAAAAGCGACAGCAGTTTCCTAGCAGCGGACTGATTGTCGCTTGGTAGAAAGCTAGCATCCAGAGCAAAATCCGCTTTACAACCATTCTACAACCATCCGAACACGTCCCTTGATAGAGTGAGCACTACTTCAATGATAATTAGCCAGATGATTGTCCACTCTAGCCTGCTCGAGTGTTGGTGATTGAGCTCATTGCCTAACATCTCGAATAGTTCGTGGACTAGACTAAGACGCTTATTTAGTACTTCAACCCGCTTTTGTAGCTCCTCGTCCGCAGCTACCTGCAGATAGAGAGGTTCCAGCTCAGGATAATCCCAAAAGAAGTCAGGCGACTCTAGCACATCTAAGCGCAGGTTGATAGAGCTGCGCACATTAAAGAGCTCACCCATCCTTTGACGTATCACACGCCGTGACAGACTGATGCGCCCATAGCGCGACAGCTCATCAGGAATCTGCCTCGTCATGTTATACGTATTCTGGATAGCAGTTTCGAAGGTCGCTAGCTTTACGGACTGCGCCAATCCGTGCGATATGGATAGTTTAGTTAAAACTTCTGTATCAGGAAGAATAATCTGCCCATCGCGCACCTTTCCAACATCTCCGTAGCAAAATTCTGACTCGTCGATTTCAGGAGTAGCCAGACTATCCTCTTCAAAAGGTTTGACTATTAAGAGTAGTTCAGCCCCTTCCGCAGGGTCGAGACACCATTGGACACACGCTCCGTACGAAAAGAAAAAGCAGTCAGCGCGCCCCTTTTTTCCAGGAAAATCTATATGGATCGCATCTTTATAAAACGTGGCTGGATAGCGTGAGCGTAAAAATTCAAAAAGCGGCTTCAACTTAAAAGAAGTTGCAGCACAGTAAGCGATACACTGCATGTTGTTCACACATATTTTGTTTTTTAATCTGGGTGGTGTATCGGGAAGAGTCTTAGAGTAGTTTGCGAAAGGGGGGACTTGAACCCCCACAAGGTTTCCCTCACTACCACCTCAAGGTAGCGCGTATACCAATTCCGCCACTTTCGCACAATCACGTGCGGAAATATAGCACTCTTGAGATTCTTATGCAAGACGTACTTCAAATAGTTGACGTATTTTGCATAAAAGTTGATCTGGCTGGCTGCAAAAAACAGCCTCTAGATCACTTCTACGCGTGCAATGCGCCAATAGGAAGCACGTATCCCATTCTTCCTTTTCGAACACCACTTCATCCGTTTTTTCGTCGATCCAAAGCCCTTCATGGCGAAGTAATTTTAGGTAGAAGCTGGTAGTTATTTTCCAGGAGACTTCACCTTGCTCCAGTCTACCCAAATAATTTTTTAACAGTGCGTAAATTAACGGAGCAGGCCTCTCCTTCAATTGCGACAGGTGAACTGCACGCAACAGCTCTATTCCTCCCTGGAGAGCACTCAAACTCGACCGCAGACCTAAAAATCCCTCCATTAAACGACACTCCTGACAGTACCAAAGCTCGCCTCTACCCTCACGTAGAGTCATCTCCACTTCGTTTAAGGGAGTAATCACCGCATCTCCCCCTGCCGATTTAGCGTTTGAGCGCTTTACAAAGACATCCACAATTCCCCGTTCATCCGTAAAGAGTGTCGCTATCTGCGCGTTATCCGAGTATGGAAGCGTTTTTACAAAAATTCCATGAATACTATTAAAGCTCATTGAGAAAAATCTCCCGAATCCATTATCTTACTCGTTTAACTAATTCTCTGCACCGATAGCTCAATAGGATAGAGTACCCGGCTTCGAACCGGGTGGTTAGAGGTTCGAGCCCTCTTCGGTGCGATATTTCTTCACTCTCCTTGCCATTTATTTCTTACTCAGCAGATAATAAATGTGTGTTCCAGTATAAAAACTCTTTTAATCTTATGAGGAATCTATGAGCCGCAAAGCAAAAGCTGCAGAGTTTGTAAACGAAAGTTATGACATTACTGTCACAGGGCGCCACGTGTTGATTACTGACGCCATGAAAAATTACGCCATAGAAAAAATCTCACGCATAGACCGCCTTACCGACCGCATCTTAGAAGTCATTGTTACCATGGATATCCAGAAAATCGAACAACATGTCGATATCCTTCTTAAAGTAGACCACTTTAAAATTAGAAGCAGCGCCAGCAGCAACGACATGTATGTCTCTATTGACATGGCAGTCGATAAGTTAGAGAAGCAGCTCCTACGCTATAAAGACAAAATGCTTGACGAAAGACAGCGTGGTAGATCCCTAGGTGTAGTAGACATGAATGTCAACGTCCTAAAACCTGCTAGAGATAATGATCTCGTTGAGATTAACGAAGATATTGAATATGAAAACAGCCGCGAACTCGTAGAGAAATACAGCCCACACCGCATTGTCGCGCGTGAGGTACACTCTCTAAAAATGTTTAGCTACGACGAAGCCATCCTCCATATGGATCTCTCAGGAGACGCCTTCCTCATTTTTAAAACTATGGAAAATGAGCTCAAAGTCATTTATCGCCGCACCGATGGCAATTATGGAATCATAGAACCAGAAAATGTCTCAGGCCGATAAACTTTTTTGCCTTGTAAGGCGCAGCTGGATTAAGGCAACTCCCGAGGAAAAACTGCGCCAGGCTGTCCTCCATTTTATGTTCGATAAAGGGAGTTATCCCAATGGACTTGTTGCCCTTGAGATGCTTCCCAGCAAAACATCGCCCCTAAGACGAGCAGATATCGTTAGCTACTGGAAAAATTCGACCGGAAGTATAGCGCCGCTCATCGTTGTAGAGTGTAAAGCCGAGAAACTCACTCCACAGGCCATTCTGCAGGCAGGAGGTTATAATTACTATTTAGAAGCCCCCTTTATAGCACTCGCCTGCCCCCAAGAGAGCTTTTGGGGCTGGTTTGATCATTCAAAAAAATCCTATGCCTTCCAGCCAGGATTTCCAACATACCCACAATTACTCACACTCCTCAATCAAGCATGAACCCATTAAAAGATAAATCACACTATCCCATTACCGTAGACAGCGTCATTTTTGGTTATGCTGAAGGAAAGCTCTACGTCGCACTCATTGAACGGAAAATAGACCCCTTTAAGGGCATGTGGGCTATTCCAGGCGGATTTATGGAGGACGATGAGACTGCAGAAGAGACAGCCCTACGCGAACTTCAGGAAGAGACCGGCTTAGAAAACATATTTCTAGAACAGTTTCATGTCTTTAGCGAGTTAGGGAGAGATCCTAGAGGACGCACTATCACAGTAGCGTTTTTTGCCTTAATCAATTCAGACAATTACCATTTAGTCGCCTCATCCGATGCAGCAGCAGCTAAGTGGTGGCCAACGTATCAGATACCCCCTCTAGCCTTTCAACAAGAGATCATTTATTCCAAAGCACTCAGCGCTCTCCGTCTTGCAATGAAAACAAGGCCCCTTGCATTCGAATTGCTTCCAAAAGAGTTTACACTTACTCAACTACAACAACTCTATGAACAAGTGTACAATATAAAGATTGATACCAGAAATTTTCGCCGCAAGGTTGGTAAGATGGAATTTATCCGCGCTAGTGGGAAAAAGCAAGAGGGTGAAAAGCATCGCCCGGCGATGCTTTATCACTATGATCCAGCACTTTACAAAGAGTTTTCCAAAGAAAACTTCTTTTAGTTGTAAAATAAAAATACTTATTCATACCAATAATTTACTTCAAAAGGCCCTAAAACATCTTCTCCACGCATAATATAAACCAGGTAAAATTGGTTATACATGTTGATAGTAGTAGTATTATTTTCAAAATAAATAATATCACCAGGAAAAAAAACAAAGGCAACATACTGTGAAAGTTTGCTAGGATAACCCATCCAATTTGTAAACGTAAATGAACCTGATATAATAATTGTTTGCTTATCTGTAGTCTCCAAACGATACACCGCTTTCCCATCCCCTGAACTCCAGCCAGAGTGATAACCATTTGGGCCCGTAACCATCCAACCAGGCTGAGTAACATGTCGTTCTAACTCTTTCACTTTAGAGATCTGTTTTAAGTCGTGCGCATCTGCATGCAACGAAAAACCAATGAAACATAGTGAACAAATAAAAATTTGGTATAAACAATGCACTTTTTCTCCCTATTATTTTTTAGTTGTAAGTATCGTATACGATATCAGGTGAAGTCTCAACAAGAGTCAGATTTTCACCATCAAAAATATACTTTACATAGGCCATATTACTCATCGCAATAGATTCATGAATCGCGTCTGTGTGCATCGCAATAATCGCCTTTAAAATGCCGCTATGGCTTACAGCTACGATCGTGCCGCCGGCATGCTTTTTTGCTAGCGTAGATAACTCTTTTTCGGCATTAGCAGTGATTCTTTCAAGACTCATTAATCCCTCATAATCCCCTACTTTGCGTCTCTCTTCTTGCGACAAGGCATTCAAGCGTGAATCGATCAAGGCGTGCACGTTATCAGCATGCATACCTTCTAAGGGACCGAGGTGGTGCTCAATCAAGCCCATCCGAGGAATAGCTAATTTTTCATGAGCAGCAGCAATGATTTGCGCAGTCAGATAGGCACGTTGTAAAGGGCTGGTGTAAATGGCCTCTACTTTCATGTCTTTAAAAAATTTAGCTTTTTCAGCAGCTTGTTGCACACCGTCGATATTTAAAGTTGTGTCGGTAGTTCCTTGCCATAATTTTTTAGCATTCCAATGGGTTTGGCCATGGCGCGTTAAATAAACTGTAGTGGGTTCAGCTGCATAGCATACTTGAAATAACACTACGCATAGTAAGGTAAATATTAATTTATGAATTTTCATACTTCTCCGATTTTGTGATAGTTATTGTTAATACGACAATAAGATAGCATTTACCCGCTTTTTTTGTCAAATCCTCTCTTTTTCTTGACTTATTGTCGCTTACACAATATCATAAACCCATGCAAGTTAACGAAAATCGTAAAAAACTCATTTCGATGCTGATCATTTTTTTTCTGCTCAGCTTCAACATGTCTCTTTTATGGAACTTAAAAGATTCTTTGATCATCACGACTGCAGGTGCAGAAATCATTCCCTTCATCAAAGTATGGGTACTGCTGCCTGCTACACTCATTTTGACTTTTCTTTACACTTTTCTATCTAATCGCCTCAGTCAAGAAAAAGTCTTTTATCTTCTAACCAGTTTCTTTTTGATTTTCTATGCCCTATTTATTACCCTACTCTACCCCTATCGCGATCAGCTCCATCCAGAGGATTCTGCAATCTATCTTGAAAATTTATTACCCACTGGCTTTAAAGGATTAATTTCAGTTTACCACTACTGGACGTTCACACTTTTCTATGTCATGTCAGAACTTTGGAGCACTATTCTCATCTATCTTCTCTTTTGGGGATTTGCTAACCAGATAACACAGATTAATGAAGCCAAGCGCTCTTATAGCTTGCTTAGCATAGCCTATAATATTACACCGATAGCCGCTGGAGGAATATCCCTAGCCATTGCAGAAGAGACTTGGGAGCCAACCTTTAACTTGTTGATGATTGTCATCATTGTCAGCGGACTACTCACAATGGTCACATTTCGCTGGATGCACAAAAATGTTCCCTTTACCAGAATTACGTTTGATAAAAAGATCTCACTCACTGAAAGCTTCAAATGCATTACCAAATCAAAAGCGTTGATTTGCATTGCAGGCATAGTTTTGGGATATAATTTAGTCATTAATCTCACTGAAATCGTATGGAAAGACCAGTTAAAGAACTTATATCCACATACTTTAGATTATAATAACTATATAAGTTACCTACAGATAGCTCAAGGCGTGGTTGCTTTATTTATTTCATTGATTCTGTCAAAACTGATCACTCAACACGGCTGGACAAAAACAGCATTAATAACACCTATACTGATGCTGCTACTATGCCTCTCTTTTTTTGGAACGCTCTTCCTTCAGTTCCCTCTAACGCTTGTTGTTATAATGGGCGCCATCCATAATTTTATGAGTAAAGCCAGTAAATATACCCTTTTTGATTGTACAAAAGAGATGGCCTTTATTCCATTTAGCCCTGAAACAAAGCATAAAGGCAAAATCGCGATTGATGGAGTAGGTTCACGTCTTGGTAAGTCAGGAGGCTCTTTTATACATCAAAGCCTACTGATACTCTTAGCTTCAATTGGCGCCAGCGCTCCCTATGTCGCTGGAATTGTGCTTATAGTGCTTCTTATTTGGATTGCTTCTGTGTATAGCTTAGGAAAGCTGATCAAAGTCGCTTAATTTTGCTTGAGAGATGTAGGTATTGTCAGGACCCGGAGTGAGAATTCCAGTATTTACTTTTTCTGCTAATTTACCTTCATAAATTCCCTTAACACCGCTAGATCCCCAAGTAATCGGTTTAAAGGCATATTGAGAGACAAGTGCAAATGAATCATCTTCACGTTTCTCAATTGCTTTTAAAATAAAAGCACGAAAACTTAAGTAATCTACAACGTTAACATCGATATTAGATCTAAATTCGATTTTGTGTTGATCTGGCAGATAATCGAATTCAATTTTTTTACCTCCTGTATATTGTAAAGTAGTTTCAGGGGTAACTCTTTTAATTGCCAAATCCTTTGTGAATGTAATTTCGAAATGGTTCCCATTTTTTGTAATACTTTGAATGTCTGCAGAAATGGGAGTTAATAATTTATTTAAGAATTCGGGTAAAATCTTATCTTCTTGTGGAAAATAGCCCAAGATATCGTTTAAATGTGTAGTATTAGCGCTTTCGGGAATTGTTGGTGCAGAGGATGTTTGAGGTACTTCTTCACTTAAAGCATCTTCATAGTCCGAATAATCATAAACATCGTCAATATCTTGCTCTTCTTCTTTGGCCTTCTCTGGAACTTCTTCAGGCGGCTTAGTTTTTTCGGGCTCCACTATCAAAAAGGAATCTTCATGAATGTCTTTTAAACGATTAATCCTATCCTCTATGGTGCTAAGCGCTTTTTCTCTTGAATGAACGAAGCCAAAACCCATTCCTCCAGTTAAACGTGATTTGTCAGCTAATTTTGATAATAGTTTTTTACCAAAGTAGAATGATGATTTATCGCCTTCAATCGCTTGTTTAGTTAGATCTTTGGATTCATTGATAGAGTCTTTTATTTTATTTAATATCTCTTCAGCTTTTTTCAATTGAGCGGGAGACATCTCGTCCCTAGTTAATAGATCTAATCTTTGCACAAGGGCCTTTGCATAAATTTTTGTTACTGTGTTAGTTTTTTCATCTACATAAGTAAATTCTCTGGAATAGCTATTTCCAACTACCTTCATATTATTTACAATTTCAGATAGCTGATTTAAATCACTATTATACACTGGATCGTTAATTTGCATATTAACACCACAATAATAACCTAATAAGGATTATACTACTTTACAATTAAAATAAAAATTAAACGCAAAGCGTTTAATTTTTATTTTAAATTTACTTAAGTTAAATCCAAATAAACCCATCTTCGACTGTCAGTGGAATCTTCTTTGCCTGTTCGCCAGGCATATTTTGACATTCACCATTGCGCACGTCAAACTGCCAGCCATGCCAAGGGCAGGTAACTACGCAGCCATCCAGTTCTCCTTCACCTAGGGGGCCCTCCATGTGAGGACAGCGGTTATCTAAAGCGTAATACTCCTCACCGATATGAAAAATAGCTACTTCTCTACCATCTTCGAGAGAAACTACGATGTTCCCTCCTTCAGGAATATCTGCGCAACGAGCAATCTTTCTAGCCATAATACCTTCTTTAGAAACCATGATCACCACCTACAACACCCTTTTGTGGACGAGAAAAATAGTATGTAGTTGTATAAGGGTTTGTACTCAAAACCGTAACCCAGCCTATTTTTCCCTGTAAAAATTCTTTTAACTCAGGATCATTTTTTGGAGATATGACGATCGATCCATGAGGAAGTATCGTATACGTTCGTTCTAGGACATTCGTATCACTCTCTCGATAGAAATGCAGATCGATTTTTGCAGTACGTTCATATTTAATCTGGGGACTAGAATTCATAATCCAGACTTCAGCATTTTCATTGTCGGATAAGATAGGCGCCCATTTGAACGACTGTTTTTTCCCCTCCCAGGTAGGGATATAGGGGTTTAAATTTGTACAAATATTGCAGGGAAGGTCTTGCGGACTCGAACCAATATCTACACCTAGCTTTACTCTTGACGGAAGATTTGTCCCTGGATCTGGGCGTGCAATCAATCTTGCGCCTAAGGGGAAGCTACCCTCTAATCCCAACTCCTTCACATGTGCTGCTGCATCGATGATTTCAAATTCATTTGAAGGAGAGCGTATATGCAGAGCATCTGGGACCGTTCCAATGCATTTTCCTTCGCCATCATAGATTTCTAAATCGATGCTAAAGCTGCTAGGAGAGTAGATAGGGTAAAAATAAAATTTAGTTTGTGCACTTCCCTGAGCGCATAAGGGGAGCATTAAAGCTGCTGTGTGCCAGTCGTTTTCATTTGTATACCAATAGTCAGAGGGCGAGCAGGCACGTGTACAGTCGTAGTAGGTGTGCGTTACAACAATAGATGTAGGATTTTCCTGCCAATTACCCACTAAAAGACGCGGAAAGACCCAGCGCACATCGAAAATGATGCGCATAGTGCCCACTTGATTGTTAAGAAATTCCTTTAAAGGCAGCTTACTTGCCAAATCGATATGGTGCATGCTATAGGGCGCTAAATCTCCTAATAGAATGCTCTCTTTTAGCACATCTCCGCGCCGATTAAAGCACTCTACGTGCAACTGACTTCCAGGGCACTTTTCGGGGCCATTGATCAATGTTATAAAAGGCGAAGTCTTATCGTTGGCATAGACATTAAATCCCGCTTCAGGGACCTTTGTCTCGCTATTTGCCTCCTTATCCTCAAAATTGCTATAAACACGTTGAGCAGTATGCACAACAGTGGTAAATCCTTCGCCGTAATAGTTCACAACTAATGCAGGAAAGGGGAATACTAAATTTTGAAGAGAGAAAAATTCTAGCTCAATAGATCCCTCAAATGCAATCTGAGGATCAAAACCAGCCTGTTTAAGAAGATCACTTAATTCAACCCGATAGGCCTTGGTTTCCGTTAAATTTGACACCGATCGCCAGAGGATCTCTCCATCCTGCTTGCGCAGAGTAATCACCTGTGTCAATGCTGTGATATTACGCTTAACGAACCAGTATCCCATGTATAAAATACGGGTAGATATACCCATTTCCTGAAAAACGGGAAATATTGCCGAAGTGCGTAATATAGGCTTTGTTGGAATTGCTACCGAGGGAACCATCGATTGCAAATGGGCATAATAGCTGCGCATTGTATCTCTCTTTTGCGTATTATATATAACTAATTATAAAATAAAGGAGAGATTCTTTCATCAAAGAGAGGAAATTCATGGAACAGAAACACGAGCCATTGCCTTTTTACGGAGAAAATCACCCTATTGAAAAGGTATTCGATCAAATTGAAGAAATCCTCAACAAAATGGAGAAAAATAAAGGCAAGCCTATTCAAGAAATGCCTATGTGGATTGTTGAAGAATTCAATCGCGTTGAAAAAGAGTTTCAACGCTTTCAAAAAGTTGTTTCACAAACCTTTGGCGCCCCCAAAACCGACGATAAAGAAGTCCGCAAATTCCTGCGTTCAATCCCAGAAGAACAAAGACCAAAAGAGTTCGACGTACTAGAACGCGCTCGCCTTCTCGTCCAGCGCATTGAAATTTTAAAACGCGAGTTTAATGAACCTGCACCTGCCCCCACTCTCCCTTCTTCTCCAAAAGCAGATAAACCAACAGATGTAAAAAAGAAATCCGATGATTCTCCTATGGAATTGCTGAAGAAAGATCAACCCGTTTTAGACGAGGATCAAGAGCTTCGCGCCACACTCGACCATCGAAAAAAATATGGAAGAATGGGCGGACGCAAACACTGGAAGCCCATGTAATTATTAAACGCAAAGCCGCAAAGCCGCAAAGGAGAAAAAAATCTTTGCGCCTTTGCGGCTTTGCGTTGAAATTTATCAAAAAGGTAAATATTCAAATGCCTGACACCTACAAAGACAACTACCAGATCTGGAGTACACTCCTTCCTCGATCAGCAGAGCTCTACCAAAAAACGGATGAGTCGGCTCAGCCAGTAAAATACGACTATACTCCAGCTGAGCTGGAAGAGTGGGTCAAGCATTTACCTCTTCCACACTATAATGCCCTTGTTATCCACGGATTTGATCAGGGTTACGCCTACACCTTGCTGAAGCCTTGGCTTCAAGATAACCCCCATCGCATTATCATTTTTTTGGAAAATAACCCACACTCCTTAAAAAATTTCCTTTCATCGCCCGAAGCGCTGCCATTCCTTAAAGATAGGCAAGTTTGGCTTTACTATGGAAATACTCCTGAAGACATGGACAGGGCAATTTACCAGTTCTCCTCAACCTATCCCCTCTATACTATCTACTTTGACGCCCTACCCAAAAGAGACCCTAAAATAGTAGAAGGGCTACGTACCATCGGTCGTTTTATCTGGCTGCGCAATCGAGATAGCGCCTATGAGTATATCGAGGCTTCGATCGCTTTCACACATAATGTCTATTCAAATATTTATTTACTTCCCGAATCGCGCGACTTTACCCCCTTCCACAACTCCTTTAAAAACGTTCCTGCCATCATCGTCGGCGCTGGCCCGTCACTCTCTAAGAATCGTCATCTACTTCATGATTTGAAAGACAAAGCTCTCATCATCGCCGGAGGAACCGCCATCAATGCCCTTAATGCAGGTCATATACAACCTGACCTAGCTGTGGGGGTAGATCCCAATCATCAATTCTACAACAGGATTCTCTCTAATACAGCCTGGGAGGTCCCCTTCGTCTACTACTATCGGATGTACCGTAGAGCTATTTCTCTCGTCCATGGAGACAAGCTCTTTCTAAACCTCTCTCCCGGAATGGCCGTTCCAAAATGGATCCATGACGAACTTGGCATCTCATTTCCTTGTCCTATCCAGCAAGAATTCTTTAATGTCATTAATCTCGCCACACTGCTTGCCATTGTGATGGGATGCAATCCCATCCTCTTTGTAGGGCTAGATCTCGCTTATACAGATGACTCCTCCTATGCCTCAGGACTACAAAGCCTAGCCAGCCAAAAGACATGGAGCGCTCTACGTTCTAAACATGCTTCAGAAGAGATCCATATCCGCCACGATATTCATGGAAATCCCATCAAAACGCTCTGGAAATGGATCATTGAATCGATCTGGTACAGCAAGCTACAGACAGATCATAAAGATATCCAGTTTATTAACTGCACTGAAGGTGGTTTGGGATTTCAAGGAATAACAAATGAAAACTTAGACACTGTCCTTCAGAGATACTGTCAAGGATCTTTAGATCTGACTCAACGCATGAAAACCCAATTAGCGGATTCACCTTTCTGCTCTAACGCTACTCCAGAACAACTCACAGAAATCCTCAAAAAAATGGATTCCAGTTTAGAGAGATGCGCGACAATTATCGAAGAGGCTGAAAAGACTATTGAGGAAGGCGATGCTTGGGAAAAAATCGAACTTCCCTGTCTTGAACTTCTCAAAGATGAGACTGCCTTTAAAACGATCCTTTCTGTCTATAACCAATATCTCCAAGAGCAATTCCTTCTACACTTTAACCGGGTCAGTGCCCTTAAAGATCACCTAGAGACTTATCAATCTGAAAAAGTAGCCATGCATAAAAAGCGCTACCAGCAGATGTTAAAAGCCCTCTCAAACAACCGTGCAGCTATCAAACAATCTATTGAAACGCCACACCTTCCACCATTGATTCCTTTAGAAAAAAGTAAAATACCACCTACAAGCTTTGAGAACAATGTCCTTAGAACCTACTATGCCAACGGTGTCCTAAAGTCTGTCATTCCTTCTCTCTATGGTCTCCCTCATGGTGAAGTCCTTCTCTACTATCATGATGGAAGTCTCAGCCGTCGTTTAACCTATACACAAGGCATCAAAGATGGCATCGAAGAGATCTGGGACCGCAGCGGACAACAATTGATCAAGGCTACCTATAAACGCGGAAAGCCGATCGGAACAGCGCGAGAATGGCATCCTAATGGAGTCCTTTCATCCGAAACGACCTATGATGACGACGGAAACCTCCTTTCAACCCAATATTGGAACCATTTAGGAATTCCTGTTCAAGAAGAGAGAGACACCATCGACACCTTTATCAGCGATGTCCAAACACAAATGACCCTACTTAAATATTCACTCAAAAATATTGAATCGCTGCTGAAACAGCACCTACTCTATGCACCTGATTTAGAAAGCGAATTGAAAAGCCATTTCGAGAGGCTTAATCTTCTAGAAGAAAAAACACTACCCAAACAAGCTTTCTACTCAAAAGATACCCATGAACCACTCTGGCAGACACCTCTCAACATCGAGGACATCACCTGGGATATCGGTGTGCTTAAAGATGCCGTAGCAGAGTTCATCATTAAAATCCAACAACGCATGCAAAAGGTAAAATAGTGTCAAAAAATGTACTAGACTCCTTTGTTGCCAAAACTATCCAAGATCACTATCCTGACGCTGCCCATAACTACTCCATCCAACAATTTGTTAACCAAGACGACTTCGGAAAAGGGGGATTTGGCGGCGGATCGGTCTATCAAGTCATCTCTAACGAAGGGAAACTCCTCTGCGTCGTCAAAGTAGAAGATGTCGATGAAGAAGCCAAAAAATTTATTGATCTGCTCGTCCCAGCCAGCAACCTACTACGTCAACTGCCTCTCATTGATCTGCAACTCATCCTCCCTATCTCTGCCCAAATCACCAACGTCAATGGCATTCTGCAGCGGTTTATCGCTACTCCGGCCGCTCAAGGAAAAGGGATTGTCACCGATCTGGCAGCTCTATCTCGTAACGAAATCCCTCTAGAAAGTTTCATAAAAACACTCCAAAATGTCTCTCAAGCCCTAGCCGAATTCAATACACTACTCCTAAAAGAATCGCCTACACTCACTCCAGAACTGCAAAAAATTGATGATAAAGTTGTTGAAGTCTTTCTACTCTATCTGCAAGAACATCCAGAATGGTTTTCCTTCGACAGCAAATTTTTCAAAGAAAAATTTGCTACCCTCTACCATGCCGCCTACAAAATCCCCTTTCAAATCGGCTTCATCCATGGTGACAGCAGCATCACAAACATCTTCTACGATGCCGAAACCAATCTCACTAGCCTTGTCGACAGCATGACCATATTCCGCAGCATCAGCCTCAAAGGCGAACCCACCGGCAATATCGCTCAAGAATTTGCCAACACGCGCTGCTCCCTACAACTATATGGCACCTACTATGGACTTTCAAAAGAAATTTTAACCTCTATCGACAACACCTTTACCAAATCCTACCCACTCCCCATCCCCCCCGAACACAATCTGCTCTATTCTCTGCATTTCTGGATGGCCTATCTCGTCGTCGTCTACAAAGTCAAACAACAAAAACCTCTGCTAGCCAAATCTTTAGAAAACTTACTTCGCTACGTAATTAACTCACTTTACTCAAACCTTGTAGGAGAATTAAACCCAAAGGCGCAAAGCCGCAAAGAAAAAAATAAATAAATTTCTTTGCGGCTTTGCGCCTTTGCGTTTAATTCTCGTTTAAAAGTTTTACGTAACTCGAGCAATTAATCAAATTAAAAAATGTCTCGATTTAGTAAAATGAAATCATGCATGACGAAAAACGCTTTCACATCAATTCGCAACTATGGTCTTCTACTCACCCGAAAGAAGCCCTGCTCCTCCCTTATGGTGAAGACCCCGCTATCGAATTTTGCCGCACTAAAGCCGGCGAACTCAACCTTGTACGGCACGTCGCAGGACAAAACTACTACTACCACTCCAACACCAATGCTCTCGAAGAAGCGCATCGATGGGTCTCCAGGCTTGATCTCAAAGGCAAAGATGTCGTCTACGTCTTTGGCATAGGTCTCGGCTACTACTACCAAGCCCTAAAGCCCTGGCTCAAAAAAAACCGTAAACGGTCCATCATCTTCCTCGAAAATGACCTCAGCGTCATACGCCACCTATTTCAAACACCCGAAGCCACAAAAATTCTCAAAGATCCTCAAGCTGCCCTCTACTACTTCAAAGACCTCCAAAACAGCGCCGAGACCTTTGACGCCATGTACTGGAACTATATTCTCACCCAGATGGAAGTCTCCACCTTACCGCTCTACAAAAAAACTCAACCACAGCTCGCTCAAGAGATCCATCACAAAATCATCTACGACGCTGCTATCAAGAATGCCCTAGTTGAAGAATACCTACGCTATGGAGCCGCCTTCTTCAAAAACTATTACCCCAATCTACTCTATCTAGCCGATTCCTACCTAGGAAACAGCATGTTCGGCTCTATGCGAGGAATACCTGCAATCCTCTGCGGAGCCGGTCCTTCTCTACAGAATGCCTTATCCACTCTCCCACACCTACGCGATAGAGCCGTTATCTTCGCCGGAGGATCCGCCCTCAACGCCCTCAGCAGCTCACAGATCCTCCCCCATTTCGGTGGAGGCATCGACCCCAATCCTACACAGCTCGACCGACTCTCCACCAGCAGTGGATTTGAAGTCCCCTTCTTCTACCGCAATAGACTCCTCCATCAAGCCTTCAGAAAGATCCACGGACCCAAACTCTATGTCACCGGATCAGGAGGCTACGACATCGCCGATTGGTTTGAAAACCGTCTTGACATCCCACAACACGAGTACATGGATGAAGGCCACAACATCGTCAACTTCTGTCTACAAATTGCCGCACGCCTAGGCTGCAACCCCATTATCTTTGTCGGAATGGATCTCGGCTTTACCGGCATGAAAACCTACGCCTCTGGCATTGAAGAGCATGTCAAAGTCACCAAAAAACAGCTCATGGGATCAGGAGATTTTGATAAAGACGCACTCCTCCGCCGCGATATCAATGGAAAGCCCCTCTACACTCTCTGGAAATGGATTGCAGAAGCAGATTGGATCGGCGAATTCGCCGACCAAAACCCAGAAACTACCCTCATTAACTGCACAGAGGCAGGGCTAGGATTTCCAAGAGTGCCCAACATGACCCTTCAAGACGCATGCAAAAAATACCTTCAGCAGCAGCACGATATTGACAATCGCATCCATGCCGAAATCGAACAATGCGCCATGCCGCAGGTCACCGAAAAAAAAGTTGAAGATCTAGTCCATGAACTTTACGACAGCCTGAAACGCTGCATTGACCAATTTAATACCCTCATCGAAGAGACACAATTCATCCACGACAAAATTCAAAAAGAGCAAAAAGTACCCGACATCCTCCAGACAGGCCTCGCAGCCCTTGCCGAGACCGAACTCAGCGACGAAGTCGCCTATGAACACCTCCTTGACCTCTTTAACCATATCTACAGCCGAGTCCATAACCTCGAACTGCGCCATATCCGCATGTCACGCCTCTCCGATGTCAAACGCACCCTCTACCGCATGGAGCTCAATATCAAACGGCTCCAATTCCTCAAAGACGTCTCACGGGTTAACATAGGCGTCATCGACCTAGCCTGGCGTGCCAAAGCCCTCGGTGATATGCCTCCCATGGAGCAGCTCGCAAAAGAGGCCGGACTCACATGAAAAAGCCCCTCTATACCTTTGAAAATGACAAAATAAGTATTGAAGATCCGGAGCTTAACCTCTCCTTCCACGAAACTTTCAGCCCCTTACGCATTCCTGAAGAGCGCAAACGCGGAATCACCCACGGCAAAGCCCACCTCGAAGTCTATACCCATGAAGGCACCCCCTACGCCTTCGGTTGGCTTAAAAACCAAAAGCTCGATGGCGAATATCTCCACGTCTACCCCAGCCAAAAAACTAAAGGGCGCCAATACTATAAAGATGGGCTCCTGCATGGACCTTCCAACTTCTATTCCCCTAAAGGAAAACTCCTCTCTGAAAGCTGGTTTATCAACGGCCAGCAAGAAGGCCGCACCAATTGGTACTATGCCAATAGCCGTCTTCATAGCCACCAGTTCTACCATAAAGGACAGTGGCACGGCATTCAGCTCTTCTATTACATCGATGGAACCCTCAAATCTGAGCTAGCCTACAAAGAGGGTAAACTCCATGGAACTACCCGCCTCTTTTTTCCAGATGGAAAGCTCGACCGACTCCTTATCTATGATGCAGGCAAAGTCACCCATTTAGAATATGGCAAGAAGTAAATCTATCAAAAGCCTTACTAATTCCTTGTAATTAAACTTAGTTCTAAGTAATATTTTTAAAAAAGGTTTTTATGTCTAATTGTTTGGTTTTAGATACCAATTATAATTCAGCTTTATGTAATCCCAATAGAACTTATACTTATGTAGGCAAGGGATCTTTAGAGCCAAATGATCATGAATATGAAATTAATGAACCTCTGATAAAAATAAATAAATACTACTATCAAATTAACGAAAACCAATTACCTTACCTATCACGCACAGCTTTACTCATCCGAGCAATCTGCGAGATTGCCTTTAGAATCATATGGTTTCCAATAAACCTTTCACAAAGAACATTAAATACTATTGGCACTGCACTATTTTATGATGTTTTAATGACACCCAAAAGAGAATCTTCATTATCCGCCAATAGATTTAAAAAAATTAAAGATCATACTGTGATATTTTTGCAAAAATTCTGCAAAATCTCTAAATTCTATCTTCCAAAAATCTTCAAAAAAGTATGTGCAGAAGAGCTCGCTTGGGATACACTTTCACATTTTAGGCAAGGGTTGTATGGTAAAAAAGAAATAATCTGCTTTAGCTCTGAAGACATATCTCAACTATCCGCACAGAGAATTCATGATTGTGCTCAATCTTCTTTTCAATTTAGAGAGTACACTGATTTTTTCCTTCAGAACATGTTATCGAATACTTTTACAAAACAATCTAAAATTAGTGACTTGTATTATACCAAAAATTTACTTCTTCATAGAAATCTTACCGCAAGAAATCTAACAACTAATTTTAAATGTATAAATAGCTTTGTAAATCTTAGATATATATGGTTTCATGATACTGAATTGGATACAGCTAGTATTTCTTCCTTCTTTGAAAATATTGCTAATCTACCCTCACTTAGTTCATTGTTTATTTCTACCCCTAATCTTACTACATTACCATCTAGCTTTTACGATTTACCTAACACCTTAGTAGTTAATTTATCAAGCGATTCACTCTTGGAAGCAACTCTAAGAGAACTCCACGTACCAGGTAGAAGAGGACCAAGAGTTACTGTTACTGGTGAACCCTTAGATTCTCTCGAAAATTATCTTCAGAAAGTCTATGGCCCTCATGCCTATCCACAACGACTTCTTCAATTTGATGAAAAAGACGCGCTTACACTCAGGATATGGTTAAGCAAAAGAGTTACTGCAAAAGATTATGGAGATAATCCCCAAGAATTCGATAAAAAAGTTAAAGAGGTTTTAGATTGGCTTGCTGAGGAAACTGATAAAACAAAAATCAGACAAGCCTTTGCACTCTTTACATTTGCTAATCAAAATTGTTGTGATCAATATGCTAGTATGTTTAATAAATTCTCCCTATTGAGAAAAAAAATAACTACACTAGCCGAATTGAAAGACCACATTATTATCTGTTATAGATTAGACTTAATCGATGAGATTGCTAATGCAAAGATAGCGGCGCTGGGCACTTGTGATCCTGTCGAAGTACATCTAGGCTATGAAACACACTTAAACAAAATTTTCAATTTAGATTTGCCTATAAAGAACATGCAATTTTTGTCACGTCTAACGCCCGATGATATCAAAAAGGCAGTAACCGATATCCAAAAAAAGACAGATGGGCAAGAAAAACAGGCCTTAATCCTTTCCAAAGACTACCGTTGGAAGGCCTACATTGAAAAACAACCTAACTTTGCCCAGACCAAAAAATCGTGTGAAGAGCAAGAAAAAACCTACCGTAAAGATGTTTTAGGCGAAAAAGTTAACGATGACGATGAGGAGCTAACTGATGAAGAATATCAAGCTATACTAGCAAAACAAATAGCTCACAAAGATGAATTCAATACTAATTCAGACACCATCTGGAACCCCTACTGGATTCTAACCAAAGAAATTTTAAACTCCAATTTAGATACACCTCTTTAACAAAGTCTTGTAATTAATTTTAATTTCATGTATCGTTAATAAAAAATTATTTAAGATCATGCCAAGTTTTTTAGTTTTAGATACGAATTACAATCCATTATCTAATTATTCAGATAATACATATAGCTATATCGGTAAAGGACACCTAGCTGATCTTCATCATAAAGAACCAGAACCGCATAAAATAGATAAATACTATTATCAGATTAACGAAAGCCATTTAGATTACACTTCTCGCGCTAAGTTACTCACTCGAACTATCAGCGAAATCGCCTTCAGAATTTTATGGCTTCCTCTTAATTTAAATCTCAGAACTTTTATTGTTATATTTAATGACCCAGTAATAATGAGAAAATACCATGAATCACTTCAAGCTTTATGCAGAATAAATTTGGAAGGTAGTCTCTCAAAAATTATCAATAGATGTGTAACAATATCAAATGAATTTTTGATGAAACAATTAGAGCTTAATATTTACATTTACAGATCTGTAGCAAAAATATTTATAAAAACTATTGAAGAAGAATTCGCTTGGGACACGCTTTCTCATTTTCGACAAGCTTTGTATGGCAAAAAAGAGATCATTTGCTTTACCCGTGATGACGGAACTAATCTGACAACACAAAATATTCATGATTGTGCTAAATCTTCCTTTCAACTAATAGATACAAATAACTATTACAGCGAATTTATTCTTGATTGGAAGTCAACTATTAACGCCTCTCTTATCATAATGGCTTATGGTTATTACTTTACTAAACAAAATCGAACTAGAGAACTATATTACAGTCATATAGTTAATCGTTCAAATGGATTATCAATTGAATCTCAGAGAAATTGGGTGTGTATCGGTAGTTTTGTAAATCTTACTGCATTAATAGTGAAGCGAATTATTACTTCTAGGTATATTTTAGATCCTTATAGGTATACTTTAGATCTCTCTCAACTGTTTATACACATTCGCGCCTTACCTTTACTTCGTGAATTAGATCTTTCGAATTGCGACATCACAACCTTACCCGCAAACTTTTACGACTTGCCTAGCAATTTAACAGTTTATTTAGGGGGTAATCAACTCACGCAAGGAACTATTGATGAACTAAGGAGACCAGGCAGAAGAGGACCAAGAAACGTACATTTCGGAGCAACTGGATTAGAGCGCTCTTTGTTTACAATACCCGTGGATTTGGATACCCTCGAAAATTATCTTCAGGCAGTCTATAAATCACCAACCTATCCACAACGACTTCTTCAATTTGATGAAAAAGATACAAAAACTCTTAGAATTTGGTTAAGCAAAAGAGTCAATGCAAAAGATTATAGAGATAACCCCGCAAAATTTGATTTAAAAGTTAAAGAGAATTTGGACTGGCTTACGGAGGAAACTGATGAAACAAAAATCAGACAAGCCTTTGCACTCTTTGAATTTGCTAATCAAGATTGTTGTGATGAATATGCGAGTATTTTTAATAAGCTCTCACTATTGAGAAAAAAAATAAATACACTAGCTGAGTTGAAAGACCATCTTATCATTTGTTATAGACTGAACTTAATCGAAAAGATTACTAAAAAAAAGATAGAGGAGCTAGGTACTTGTGATCCTGTTGAAGTGCATCTAGCTTATGAAACCCACTTAAACAAAATTTTCAAATTAGATCTGCCCATAGAGAATATGCAATTTGAAAATTATTCAAGTATAACGCCCAAGGATATCAAAAAGGCAAAAAAAGACATCCAAAAAAAGACAGATGGAGAAGAAAAACAGACCCTCATACTTTCCAAAGATGATCGTTGGAAGGCCCACATTGAAAAACAACCTAACTTTGCCCAGACCAAAAAATCGTGTGAAGAACAAGAGAAAGCCTTCCGCAGAGATGTTATAGGTGAAAAAGTTGACGATGACGATGAAGAGCTAACAGATGTAGAATATCAAGCTATACTAGCAGAGCAAGTAGCTCACCAAGATGAATTCAATACTAATTCAGACACCATCTGGAACCCCTACTGGATTCTAACCAAAGAAATTTTAAACTCCAATTTAGATACACCGATCAATCATTAGTCCTAAATTGAAAGACTTCTTGTAATTAATTTTAATTTCATGTAATTTTAATAAAAATAAATATTTACTTATGTCAAGTTTTTTAGTTTTAGATACAAATTACAATCCATTATCTAATTATTCAGATAATACATATAGCTATGTCGGTAAAGGACATTTATCTGATTTTCATCAGAAAATACAAGATGAACCACATAAAATAGATAAATACTATTATCAGATTAACGAGAACCAATTAGATTACACTTCTCGCACTAAGTTACTCATTCGAACTATCAGCGAAATCGCCTTCAGAATTATATGGTTACCTTTTAATTTTTCACTTAGAACTTTTGGTACTTTAGTAGCGGATATAATAGAAAAAAAAATAATAGTTAAAAAATTCTTCGATTTATTAAAAACTCTAATAATTTTTCCAGATAGACCATCAAGAATACTTCAAAGATTGGCAACTCTACCAAAAGAATTTTTGATGAAACAATTAGACCTTATTTTATACATTTTCAAATCTCTAGCAAATGTATTTATAAAAATTATTCAAGAAGAATTCGCTTGGGACACCCTTTCTTATTTTCGACAAGCTTTGTATGGCAAAAAAGAGATTATTTGTTTTACCCGTGATGACGGAACTAATCTGACAACACAAAATATTCATGATTGCGCTCAATCTTCCTTTCAACTAATAGATACAAACAGATATTACAGAGACTATAATAATCTTGATTGGAAAATAACTATTTTCGGAACTCTTTTCTTGCCGGCTTTTGGTTATTACTATACAAAACAATCTCAAATTAGGCACTTATATTATAATATGAGTAATACTCCCGATAAATTAGAAGTTGAGTCTTTGAGTAATTGGGCATGTATCGGTAGTTTTGTAAATATTACTAAATTAAAAGTGATGAGACTTACTAATAGATATACTTTAGATCTCTCTCAACTGTTTATACACATTCGCGGCTTACCATTACTTCGTGAATTAGATCTTTCAGATCGCCGCCACCTCACTACATTACCCCCTAACCTCTATGATTTGCCTAGCAATTTAACAGTTGATTTAACTGGTAATCCACTTACACCAGGAACTATTAATGAGATAAGATCACACGGAAGAGGACCGAGAATAATATATTCATTAACTGGGTTAGAGCGCTCTTTGTTTACAATACCCGTGGATTTGAATACCCTCGAAAATTATCTTCAGTCAGTCTATAAATCACCAACCTATCCACAACGACTTCTTCAATTTGATGAAAAAGATACAAAAACTCTTAGAATTTGGTTAAGCAAAAGAGTCACTGCAAAAGATTATAGAGATAACCCCGCAAAATTTGATTTAAAAGTTAAAGAAAATTTGGATTGGCTTGCTGAGGAAACTGATGAAACAAAAATCAGACAAGCCTTTGCACTCTTTGCATTTGCTAATCAAGATTGTTGTGATCAATATGCTAGTATGTTTAATAAATTCTCCCTACTGAGAAAAATAGTAACTACACTAGCCGAATTGAAAGACCACATTATCATCTGTTATAGATCAGACTTAATCGATGAGATTGCTAATGCAAAGATAGTAGCGCTGGGCACTTGTGATCCTGTCGAAGTGCATCTAGCTTATGAAACCCACTTAAACAAAATTTTCAAATTAGATCTGCCCATAGAGAATATGCAATTTGAAAATTATTCAAGTATAACACCCAAAGATATCAAAAGGGCAAAAAAAGACATCCAAAAAAAGACAGATGGAGAAGAAAAACAGGCCTTAATCCTTTCCAAAGACGATCGTTGGAGGGCCTATATTGAAAGGCAGCCTAACTTCGCCCAGACAAAAAAAAATTGTGAAGATGACAAAAAAACCTACCGTAAAGATGTTTTAGGTGAAAAAGTTGACTATGACGATGAAGAGCTAGACGATGAAGAATATGAAGCTATACTAGCAAAGCAAATAGCTCACCAAGATGAATACAATATTAAATCAGACACCATCTGGGACCCCTACTGGATTCTAACCAAAGAAATTTTAAACTCCAATTTAGATACCCCTCTTTAACAAAGCCTTGTAATTAATTTTAATTTCATGTATTTTTAATACAAAAAAATATTTAAGATCATGTCAAGTTTTTTAGTTTTAGATACAAGTTACAATCCATTATCTAATTATTCAGATAATACATATAGCTATGTCGGTAAAGGACATTTATCTGATTTTCATCTGAATACACAAGATAAACCATATAAAATAGATAAATACTATTATCAGATTAACGTGAACCAATTAGATTACACTTCTCGCACTAAGTTACTCATTCGAACTATCAGCGAAATCGCCTTCAGAATTATATGGTTACCTTTTAATTTTTTACTTAGAACTTTTGGTACTTTAGTAGCGGATATAATAGAAAAAAAAATAATAACTAAAAAATTCTTTGATTTGTTAAAAACCCTAGTATTTTTTCCAGATAGGCCATCAAGAATACTTCAAAGATTGGCTACTCTACCAAAAGAATTTTTGATGAAACAATTAGACCTTATTTTATACATTTTCAAATCTCTAGCAAATGTATTTATAAAAATTATTCAAGAAGAATACGCTTGGGACACCCTTTCTCATTTTCGACAAGCTTTGTATGGCAAAAAAGAGATTATTTGCTTTACCTCCTCTGATGGAACTAATCTGACACCACAAAATATTCATGATTGCGCTCAATCTTCCTTTCAACTATTCGAAGAAAATAACTATTACTGCGAATTTAATAATTGTAGTTGGAAAAAGACTATAGTCGGAACTATTTTATTGATGACTCTTGGTTTTTACTATACAAAACAAAGTCAAATTATGAACTTATATTATGATCTGCGAATTAATAGTGTTTATTCTCTGAGAAATTGGGCATGTATCGGTAGTTTTGTAAATCTTACTGAATTAAAAGTGAAGAAACCCCATAGCCCAATTCCTTTAAATCTCTCTCAACTGTTTATACAGCTTCGAAGCTTAACATTACTTCGAGAATTAGATCTTTCAGATTGTCAGCTCACTACATTACACCCTAACCTCTATGATTTGCCTAGCAATTTAACAGTTGATTTAACTGGTAATCCACTTACACCAGAAACTATTAATGAGATAAGATCACACGGAAGAGGACCGAGAATAATATATTCATTAACTGGGCTTGAGAGCTCTTTGTTTACAATACCCGCGGATTTGAATACCCTCGAAAATTATCTTCAGGCAGTCTATAAATCACCAACCTATCCACAACGACTTCTTCAATTTGATGAAAAAGACACAAAAACTCTTAGAATTTGGTTAAGCAAAAGAGTCACTGCAAAAGACTATAGAGATAATCCCGGTAAATTTGATGAAAAAGTTAAAGAGGTCTTAGATTGGCTTGCTGAGGAAACTGATGAAACAAAAATCAGACAAGCCTTTGCACTCTTTGCATTTGCTAATCAAGATTGTTGTGATCAATATGCTAGTATGTTTAATAAATTCTCTCTACTGAGAAAAAATATAACTACCCTAGCCGAATTGAAAGACCACATTATCATCTGTTATAGATCAGACTTAATCGATGAAATTGCTAAAGCAAAAATAGTGGAGCTAGGTACTTGTGATCCTGTCGAAGTGCATCTAGCCTATGAAACGCACTTAAACAAAATTTTCAAATTAGATCTGCCCATAGATGACATGCAATTTGAAAAATATTCATCTGTAACGAAAAAGGATATCAAAAAGGCAAAAAAAGACATCCAAGAAAAAACATATGGAGAAGAAAAGCAGGCCTTAATCCTTTCCAAAGATGATCGTTGGAAGGCTTACATTGAAAAACAACCTAACTTTGCCCAGACCAAAAAAACGTGTAAAGAACAAGAAAAAACCTACCGTAGAGATGTTATAGGTGAAAAAGATGACGATGACGATAAAGATCTAACCGATGTGGAATATGAAGCTATACTAGAAAAGCAAATAGCTCACGAAGATGAATTCAATACTAATTCAGACACCATCTGGAATCCCTACTACGTCTTAACAGCAAAGATTTTAAACTCCAATTTAGATACACCTCTTTAAGCCCTTTTTGAACGAGCGAAGCGAGTTCCTTGGAGTGCGGTGCTCTGCACCGCCTTAGATCAATCACAATATTGAACAACCTCAATCATTTTACTATTTTAAGGCGGTGCAGAGCACCGCACTCCAAGGAGCTCGCTGCGCTCGCTCTGGTGAATCGTGGAGCTATTGCAGAACAATTTGTCGCACAAGAACTCATTGCCTACGCAGATCCTTACCAAGCTTCTGACTTGTATTGGTGGTCACGAGATAAACCAAGCAGCTCTGCTAAGATCGATTTTGTCATTTCAAAAGGTCAAACATTATTTCCGATTGAAGTCAAAGCAGGAAAAATCGGTAAACTGCGTTCATTAAAAATTTTCATGGAAGAGAAAAGTTCAAACTTAGGTATTCGCATCTCTCAAAATCATCTTGAGATTGATGGTAAAGTGCTTACAGTCCCGCTATACCTCATTGAGCAATTACTTAGGCTCGTTAAATCTATATCATGGTAAAAGCTTGTGTTTATTTTTAATGATATAGGATGTGGATAGACCTTTAAAGCTCCAGAAATATTCGAATAGAGAAACACTAGCAGGAATAAGAAATGCTTTATGCCTCTTCTTTAGCCATACAAAAACAATAGATTGTGTAAGACTTCCTAAGACATGCCATGTGTACATATTCGAGAGCTTATTAAACTCATGGCTAGCTAGCCGCTCAGCATGATGAGTATTTAGTGGGTATTTAATGTCTAAAACCATATTGAAGTGCGATTCATACGTGATTTGGCAGGGAAGAGATACTCCAGGAAGAAACGCCACTAATGCACCAGGTTTTCTCGGATGGTACTCATACTCATTGGAAATAACCATCGCTCTCAGAGCTTCTAAACTCATATGACCCCCTAAAAGTTATAAATCTTTTTACACTTTAAGGGATTTTTAGTCGATGTATCTGAATGGTCCGAAATGAGCTTCAAAGATGCCTTTGGCAATCAAGGTCTGATTTAGTCTTTCTGGAGTGATATTAGCCATATTCTCATTAGGATGTAGTCCATAATGACTTAAATCTTCAGGTATTTTCAATTCTAATTCTTTACAAGTTTTGAGATGTGCCAAAACAATTAATGTTACTGGAACAGCAGAACAGAAATTAGCATCATATTCGTTAATTTTATACTCATCTTCTAACAATTTATTTAACTCTACTTTTTGCTTACCTATAGGATTAAAATAATTACGAATCCGAGTAATAGGGCTATCTGGGATTACTGTATTCATTGACTTTACAGATCTAATAAACCTATTTAAATTATTAGAAAATTTGTCTTTTGCTTCCTTATTAGTCTCGAAACCAAATAGTTTTGTAATGTTCAAATCAAATAGTTCAACACAGCGAGATGTTTTTGCATAATCATCGTCTATAACACGTCCATTAAAACCCCATCCAACAAGATATCTGTTTTCTTTCTTTAAAACATTCATATCAACATGGCAGGAATTGTACCCGCTAAAATAATGTATTATTTTATTAAACAGAGATTCAAAGTATATAGATATTTTTTTTGCTGTAGGAGCTATTTTTTCTTGATGCCAAAAAGCTATCTGCACGTTTGAATAATTACTAGCCTCTGACTTTAATAAAATGGTAACTTTATTTTTGAGTTGAGTTAATGGAATGTGATTGTTATTTTCATCACTAATGATATTATATTTTTTAATTAATTTCATTACCTTCTTTTCAGAAGGAGTAATTCGGATTTCTGGTCCTAGAATTTGAGCCATTTTGGAATGATTAATATTTGGATTGGACCAAAAATTAATTTTCTCAATCAAATTATGATCTACTGAAATATTTCCAAACTGCATAGTACCCTTACTACTTATTTTATTAAACTTAATTTTAACCAATATATATTAATGAATAATAAAGATTATTTAAGGATTTGTTATGAATAATATTCGAACTCTTCGCACTTTTTTCGATGTCTTACTCAACGTATCTAAAAGGACTAAAGTGCGTTTTAAAGATCTCTTTCGCTATTAAAGTTTCCTGTAATCTCTCTGGAGTAATATTAGCTAAGACTTCGTTGGGATTCAAACCATAATGACTTAAGTCCTTTGGCATTTCCAAACCTAATTCTTGGCATGTTTTAAGATGTGCCAAAATAATTAACTGGGTTGGCACAGATGAGCAATAATTGGCATTGCGTTTCCAATAGGGCTCGTTAATCGTTTTAAACTCGTTCTCAAAATAACTTTGAAGATTAACTTTTTCAGCACTTAAATGAGTAAAAGCATGGCAGTATTGAGTAAACCTGCCTGGAATAATTGTATAATCGGTTCTAACATATTTATGTAGTTCGTGAAAAAAAATATCTTTTGCAGCTGCGTTTACTTTTCCACCAAATAGATTATCAACATCTAAATCATATAATTCTACCACCCGCGAGTTTTTAGCTCCTTCTCTTCCATAATAACGACCACTCCAGCCCCAGCCAATCGTTATTTGATCTTTTTGAAGAGGCGGTTTGATATTCATTTCAATATGACAAGAATTATAATTAAAGAAATAATGGATACACTGAGTGACAATATATCCAATAGCTCCGCATAAACTTAACCCTTTCTTTTCACAATGCCAAAAGGCTAGTTGTACTACAGACCTATTTCTATATTCTTCTTCTAATTTGTTAATTATCGTAATTTTAGTCTTTAATTTTTCAATTTTTTCATCTGAATTATTTGTATTTAAAATCTTATCCATTAATTTTTTATCATTAGGAGAAAACTGAATTTCTGGTCCAAATTTATTTGCCATTCGAGCGTGATTAATTTTTGAATTTGACCATAGATCAATTCTTTGTAATAAATTGACATCTACTGTAAGTGTGCCTATTTGCATTTATACTAATCCTACTGTTTGTATAGTATAATTTTAAACAAAAGATATTAAGTTAATATAAATAATTAATTTTAAATTTGTTAAGAGTAATAATATTCTATTTGCTCATTCTTCTTGGGGCCGATGACGCGCCAAATGAGGCGTATTCCGTGGGTATCGAAATGGATCTGGCCAAAATAGGCGTCGTCTTCGCAAAGGTGAGAATCGATAGATGTGAGTGAATGATTTCCTGTAGGTGTGAGATGAAAGAGAAATACAGGTGCGTCCATACCTCGTCGGAGATGCTCCAGAGATATCATAAGGGCATCGCGATCGAGTGTCCAACGGAAAACATTGCTAAAATTAACATCTTTGACCTGCTTTCCTCGCCAACTACCTTTTTCTCTAAAGATTAAAGTGGTGCTGCCCTCTTTTGTGACTGAGACTTCGCCTTTGCCTCTGCCGTTCCAGCCACTCTCTTCTTTTGTTTTGGCATGAAAATGGAGTTTTTCAATGGTCTCGAGCTTATCCCAAAAGGCTAAAAGTATGTGTATTTTATTTTGATGATTTGCGAGGAGAGTCATTTTTTCGTCTTTCTCTACAAAGTAGTCTTTTTTTTGTTCTGGAGAAAGTAGTGTAAAGGCCTTCTTTAGGAGTTGCTCTAGCTCAGTATGGAGTGGGTACGCTGGATTGAATTGGTAAAGGCGTGTTTTGCCTTCGTAATAGCTTACTATAATATTACCCTTTTCTAACCGTTCTAAGGCTTTTTGAATAGGTGTGAGTGGGATTTTTAGGTGTCGATGGAGTTGTGTACCGTAGCATTTCTTATTTACGAAGAGAAATACCAAGATTCTCTGTACGCTTTTGTTTCCAAAAAGGGGGTCGAGCATAAATGATTAACCTTGTTTAGAGATGATTGGTTCTCTCTTAAGCAAATTTTGACATATGCGAGTGAATTTATCAATCTATTTTTGATGTTTTATAAACTATATTTTAGGTTATATTGACTCTATTTTTCTTTGAATTTACCTATTTTTTTGTAAAATGATACTCACTTTATCTTCAAATGAGGAGTTTTTTTATGTTTATTGATAGAATATTTCCATGCCTGCCATGCTCTTTGAGAGAAGTGTTGACTAGGATTGATGAAACAAACCAAAATCGCACTTTTTTACGCACAACAAAATTTTTAGCTTCCTTAAAAATAGTTGAAAGTCAGGCAGATCTTAATGAGTTAGCATTCAAAGTAAAAGTATTTTGCCAAGAGTATATGACATTCAATACTTTGGAAAATTTTATTAGAAATGAAGAGAAAATTTATGGTAATTGTGATAATTACGTTAGGTATTATGCGTATCCATTGAGTCGGGATGAGACATTTCTTTGTGCTGATTATCTAAATTTAGCCCACCACAACCAACCCTTATTGACTCATCTATTGGAATATTATCGGAATCTTCTTTAAGCGTGCGCAGCGAGTTCCTTGGAGCAGGTATTTTTATTGAAATTAACATTCGTATTCTTATAGTGGTTAATAACCTTATTATCCGAGTAAAATTTATTATATGATATCACCTGGTTGTTTAGTATTAGATACCCAATATAGAACAAATATTGCTTATTCTCAAGATACGACTACTTATACTTACATTGACAAAGGATATCTTGAAAATTTAGAGGATCCTGGTGCTTTTTTCCCATTAACTGTTTATCCTTTTAAAAAGAGAATTAATAAGTATTATTATCAATCTAATCTACAATTGAATTATAAGTGTCGCGCTGGCTTATTGATTCAAACTGTTTGTGAGATTGCTTTCCGTATATTTTGGCTTCCAACGAATTTTGTTATAAGATCTGCTCCTCATGGTTTAATATTTAGCGAAAGACTTATAATGCCAATAGTATTTCGAATATACAACTTTGCAGCAGAGTACATAGGATATATTTCCTTTACAGAATTTGTAAAATACTACTTAAAATCCGCGAAGAAGGAGTGTAAAAACTATTTTAAGACTTGTTTTAGTATATTCAAAAAAATTCTGTTGGAAGAAACTACGTGGGACACTCTTTCTCACCTTCGACAAGCTTGGTATGGAAAAAAGGAGATTATTTGCTTTAGTCCACTTGACAAGCCTAATTTTACAACAGAAAAAATTAGAAGCTGCGCTCGTTCTACTGAATCTCTTGCATGTAGTTTAATTAACGGTGGATTATTCAAAGAGATTGATAGTCTAAATGTACTTGTTAGATTTTTGTTTCGAGGAATGTATAGTACAAGACAAGCTCAGGTTAGCCAATTATATTTTTCAGCTGCTCTAACTTTTAACAATCCAGTTAATTGTGATTGTATAAGTAGCTTGGTAAATTTGAATTACTTCGAACTATTTTCAGGCTCGATTCGGCCAATTGACATTTCTCCATTGCTCACAAACCTACGATGTCTTCCCTCGATCAATTATTTATATCTCAGAAATCTTCTACTCACAAGCTTACCTCCTAACTTTTATGATTTACCCTCATCATTAACAGTCTATTTGGGTGGTAATCCCCTCTCAGATGAAACTCTTAACGCTCTAAATCAGCCAGGTAGACAAGGACCAATAGTTGAATTTGATATGGCGGACCATCATACCTCTTTAGTTGATGAGCCTTTGAAGCCTCTTAATGCCTACCTTGAAGCTGTCTATAAATCATCAACCTATGCTCAGCGACTGCTTCAATTTGATGAAAATGACACAAAGACTCTTAGGATATGGTTAAGCAAAAGAGTTATAGCAAAAGATTATAGAAATAATCCGGGTAAATTTGATTTAAAAGTTAAAGAATTTTTGGACTGGTTATCCGAGGAAACCGATGAAACAAAAATCAGACAGGCTTTTGTGTACCTTGATAATGCTGTTAAGAAGTGTTGTGATTTGTATTCCATTACTTTTAATGATCTTTCTCTGCTAAGACGAGAATATAAAAATTTTGATGAACTAAAAAAATTAATCATTACTTTTTATATAATGGATTTAATTGATAAAATTGCAAAAGAAAAAATAATGACGTTACAGGCCTACGATGCTGTAGAAGTCCATCTTGGCTATCAGGTTAACTTAAATAAAACTTTTGATTTACAACTGCCCATAGATGACATGCAATTTGTAAATGAGTCAAAGGTCAAAGATCCCGATATTAAAGATGCAGAACAAAGGATTCGAGAGAAGACCGAAGGTAAAGAAAATCAATTAAAAATTCTTTCAGACCATTATCTTTGGAAAGCTGAAATGGAAAAACTCTCTCAATTTAAAGTGACTGAAAAGGCTTGTAAAGATGCAGAAACTAGGTTTCGAGAAGAATTCTTAAACGATAAAGAAGATCCAACGCCAAGAAGGCCAGTAAGTCAATTATCAAAAGAGGAACTAGAAAAACAAGAGGCTGAAGACGCAGCTCTTCTAAAAAGACAAGAGCTTCACTGTAAAACATTCGTTACTAATAGCGATACGATCTGGAATCCCTACTGGGTTTTAACAAAAGACTACCTATAATTTGGAGTATGGTAGCAAGCCACCACACTCCAAATATGATTTAGTTTTGGGCTATTTTTCTTGAGCGAAGAGCTTTGAAAGATTCATTGCATTCGCGGTTGGCGTCATCTCTTTTTAAATGACGTATTGCTAAATCTAAGTAAGTATTATGAAAAAAGTTTTGAATTTGTTGAAGATAGCTAATAAAGCTAATATTTTTGGAATGTACTTTCAGTGGGTCTACAGGCTGTAATGGTAGACGTAGGTGTAATACTGTTATGTACTTTTTCTTTTCTATTCCTGGAAGGATAAACTCTCTAGCTTCGTCCACAGGCCCTTCAACATTGTGTTTTACTCCAGCTGCAGCGGTATAAACTGTTTGATTAGGAAAAACAGCTAAACTTGTTGGAACTAATGGGAGAACAGGATTCATCTCTTTATATTTGTTCATGCGATCTACTGCTTCTTGAAATAGAGTCTCAATTTTATGCTTTTCAAGGGTCTCTAAAGTTGTAAATTGTGCTTTTTCTTCAGTAGTAAGTTCTCTTGATTTTACATTCTTATTTACCCATGAACTTACATCTCTACCTTCTAAAATCACGCAGCCTACATTTGGTGTCGCAATTAAAGCACTAGTATCGGTAAAGATCTCGCTTTCTACAATAATTCTGGTGACTATTGTAATGATTTCCTGATGTTCTTCAGGTCCGGGTACAGCTCTAAAAGCCGTTTCGTTAATTGATTCCCCGGTAACATGAGTTGCAGTTTTAAAAGCTTTTTTAAATATTTCTTTTAGTCGTTCTTCATCTTGTTCATGACCTTCCATAGACAAAACAATGTTCTCTGCCCATATATCTCCTGGAACATCAATTTCTTGTAGAGCATTAGAAAAATTTAACTGTCTGAGTGGGGTAGCTGTATTGTCATTAAGGCATTCAAAGACCTTATCTGCAGCAGCATACACTCGTTTGATATAATTTTGGATATCTTCATTCTCATTATTCATCTCGCTTAGTATATTAGATAAAACAATATGACTGAGAACGTTAACATAATTTCCGTATCGATCGTAGGGTTTATCAAAAGTGGAAAAAAATCCTGCTATTCCATGAGCGAGTTTAGAGATTTCATTAGCTCTGATAACTTTAGGCCTTTGATCTTCCGGTACAAATTTAAAGCAATCTGACAAAAAAGTTTCTGATACTGGTCCTAAGGGATTACTATAAGCTTGTAGAAATGTGTCTGTAAGTAGTGCGTCAAAAGGCATTTTTCTATCTCCAATTTAGGAATTTAAAAGTGAGTTAATAAGGTCTAATCCATTGGGTGTGAGAGAGATCCAATGTTTGTCGGAACGTCTGATAAAATTTGTGCGAATGAGTTGGGTAGTGATGGCATCGACTTGGCGTATTGTAATGCCTACTGATAAGCCGACAGTGTAGCTATCGACAGGTTCTTCGGGATCTTCTAGGTCTTTTACCATCTCGTAAAGTGCTAGAAGATACCTTTCTTCTTTGGTGATGCCTCCTTTGCTCATTTAATCTAATCCTTTTTTACCAATCGAGCTCCGAGTGGTGTATCTTCAATGACATATCCTTGGCTGGTAATTTGGTCGCGGATCTGATCGGCACGGGCCCACTCTTTATTTGCGCGGGCAGCTTTTCTTTCGTCGAGTAGTTTTAGGAGTTCTGGAGGAACGGTGGATTGTTCTTCAAGGCCTTCTAGGGCTCCTAAAACTGTGTTGATTTTGCGGAAGGCCTCTAGACCTTCTTTGGCTTCGTCTGGATGGACTGAGCCGGCATCACAGGCTGTATTGCCTTCGCGTACAAAGTCAAAAATGGCTCCTAAGGCTGCTGAGATGTTGAGATCGTCTGCGAGTGATTCGTCAAATTTGCTCTGCATAAGCTCTAGCCATTCTGAGAAGGCACCTTTGGATTTGGCGTGATCAGGTGACTGAGCTACCTCTTGCAGACGGCGAATAAAGGCGTTGAGACGATGGATAGAGGAGCGTGTTCCTTCTAGTCCTGGAAAAGTAAAGTTGAGTTGTGTTTTGTAGTGTGTTTGGAGGAGCATATAGCGCACCTCTTTTCCACTAAAGCCTTTGGCAAGAAGGTCACGGAGGGTATAGAAGTTCCCGGCGCTTTTTGACATTTTTTTATTTTCGACAAGCAGATGTTCGCAGTGAAGCCATAGGTTGACAAAGCGGTGGCCTGAGAAGGACTCTGATTGTGCGATTTCGTTTTCGTGATGCGGAAACATATTGTCAACACCGCCGCAGTGGATGTCAATCGTTTCGCCTAGCAGTTCCATGGCCATGGCGGAGCATTCTATATGCCATCCTGGACGGCCTGGACCAAAGGGACTTTCCCAAAAGATAGTCCCATCGCGTTCAGGATCGTAATGTTTCCAGAGCACAAAGTCGGCGATATTTTCTTTGTCATACTCATCTGCAGATACGCGTTGAGAAGCTCCCACTTGCAGCTCGTCTAGTTTTAGGTGCGACAAGCAGCCATAACGCGGAAATTGTTTGATGGGAAAGTAGATACTTTCGTCATGTCCTCGATAGGCCATCCCTTTATCCATGAGTTTTTGAATCATGGCGATCATAGAAGGGATGTATGCCGTTGCAGCGGGATTGTGCTCTACTTTTTCGATGTTGAGAGTGGCGAGATCTTCAAAAAAAGCTTTGATATAAGTGCTGGTATATTCATCTAGGGTAATGCCTTGGGCATTGGCTCCACGAATGGTCTTATCGTCGACATCGGTCAGGTTCATGACCTGATCAACCTTATAGCCAAAGTACTTGAGTGTTCTTCTAAGAAGATCCTCAAAGATATAGGCGCGGAAATTTCCAATATGCGCAAAATTGTATACTGTGGGTCCGCAAGTATACATGCGGACGCGCCCTTCATGGATTGGTTGTAGAAGTTCTTTTTTGCGCGTTTCTGTGTTGAAGAGTTGGATTTTGAGGCTGTCCATTTAAACTGTCGACTCAGCTTTTTCAGATTTTGGTAGATAGTCGCTTTCCAATAAACGGTAGTTGACTTTACCTGAACCCATGATGGGGATTTCGGGTAATAGAAATGTCTGTGAAACTTTGACGAGGTTGCTGAAGCCTGCTTCGCGGAGACTTTGATTGACCTCTTCGGGAGTTAACTTAACTTTTGTGAAAAGGAAAATTTTGGGTTTTTCGCCGGGGATTTCACGCGCACAAACAGCTACAAGAGGCCCTTCTTGCTGAACGATAGAGTGTGCTTTGAGGACAGCGTGTAGGATAGTCTCTTCGATAGCAGAGAGACTCACCATCTCGCCACCCACTTTGATAAACCGTTTTTGTCTTCCGGCGATGATGAGACAGTTCTCTTCGTCCAGATAGCCTAAATCCCCTGTCTTATACCATTCTTGCCCTTGAATAGTGATAAAAGGCGAAGAGAGTCCAGGATTGAGATAGCCACTAAAGATATTGGGTCCTCTGGCTAAGATAAGACCTTGTTCGCCTTGTGGTAGTAGTTCGTGAGTTTCAGGATGAACGACACACAATTGCACATTGGGCAAAGGCTTTCCAACGCCTCTGTGAGGCTCTCCTGGAATATTGAAGGTTAGTACGGGAGAACATTCTGTGATGCCATAGCCTTCGATAAGGGCATCGCGTTTACCCAGTTGTGCAAAGAGCTCGAAGAGTTCTGGCGGCGCTTTTTCAGCACCCGTGACACAGAGACGCAGAGTGGCGATCTGCTCTTTTTGCGCAGTTCTGACAATCGCTTTTAAGAAAGTCGGCGCACCGCAGAGGAGTGTGATTCCCCACTTTTGAATGCCTTTGATGAGTCGTTTACCATCGGTGGGATTGGGCGAAAAGGCAACGCGGATACCGACTAACAGGCCCATGAGGCTGCTGATAGCGAATCCAAAGGCATGGAAAGGTGGCAGAATTCCAAAAAGAACGTCGTCTTTATAGACTTTGACAACTTGTAAGGCGCCACGCTGGTTATTCAAAATATTACTGTGCGTGAGAGGTACGCCTTTAGGTAAACTTTCGGTGCCGCTAGTGAACAGAATAACAGCAAGTTCAGATCCTGAACGTGGTGCTTGGAATATCTTCATGATTTGACTGGCAGGGAGGCGGCTACGATAGAGAGCCTTTAGCTTTTCACGCCACGAGATCTCGCGACGTAAGTCTTCCATCATGACTAAAAGGTCTTCAACGCCAGTTAAATTGACATTGTCTAAACGGTCTAAAAAAGCCCATGAAGTTAAGACTTTTTCGATTCCCGAAAACTTGACAACCGCTTCAAGGTGACGAGGACCTATCGTCCAGTTAATCATGATGGGCACTTTACCGGCTAAGAGACAGCCTAGAATAAGAATGCTGGCTCCAACACTAGCAGGTAAGAGGATTCCAATATTTTTAGCTGGTAGACTACGAAGATGATCAGCAATGAGTAAGACGCGCATTTTCAGCTGCTGGTAGGTTAGAATACCACTCATTTCATCAGCGCATGCGGGGCTTTTGCCCATCTTATCGCAAATATTCAGAAATACCTCATGAATAGTGTCTCCAGGAGGCATAATAGCAAGCTCGTGCGAAAATGCACGTTTCCATCGGGAAGTGGCGATGCCAGCACCCTCAATCTCTTCTTTTATAGTCATTTTTTTAGAAGCTATAGCAAGTAGTTTATTGACCGACGTTAGCTCAGCGACAGGAACTGTCTCAACATCAAATTCATCTTGGACAAAAGCGGCTAGTTCGGCAAGGTCGATAGAATCTAATCCAAGGTCCGTGGAGAGGGACATTCCCGGTTCGATGCTGATGGGATCGACTTCTGCTAGCTGAGCGATTTTTTTAAGAATTTTTTGACGATCTTCATAAGAGATCTGAATATTTTCTAAGGAGAGTTCTTCAGGAGTTTGGGTGTGTAAAGGTAAGTACTGCTCGCCCCACATACTATAAGAAACTAGTACCAGAGAGTCACCGGGAAGAGTTTCTCTAGATTGGCTTAAACCATCTGGCTGATTGTACCAACTTTCTAGATATTTGTTGAGTTCAAGGCGAGAGCTTTGACGAGGAAGATCATCAGGAGCTACCTCAAAAGAGAGGATGATTTTTCGACGAGGAGTGAAGAAAATCAAATTTTTTAAAATAGTTTTTAAGCCCCACAACACCTGCTTTGCTAATGAGGGAGGACTAGACACAATAGCACGCGAGAAGCTGCTACCCCATAAGCCCTTGATTCTGACTAAAACGACATTAGCTTCTGGAGCTTCTTGCAATACACGATGCACACCCGAGGCGCCACCTACACTTTCTTTAGCAGTATATTTGACTCTCCCAGCTGGGTAGATGAGAAAGTTCTCACCTTTGCGCAGACCTGTAATGACTGACTCAAAAACTTGATCAGTCCGCTTTTTTTTCAAGCTATTACTACTACTACTAAAGTTCGGTACAGGCAGTGCATTCAAAAAGCGCATGACCCAATTGACGACGGGAAGATAGTACATATACTCAACGATCATGGGGCGGATAGGATAGCTCTTCCAAACGGAGAGTGGAACTAGCATGGGATCGACAAAGTAGGAGGGGTGGTTAGGTAAAAAGAGAACACCGCCTGGCCGAGTAAGAAATTCTTTTGTTAGCTTGTCAGCTCCCTCGATCTCTATCTTATAGCGGAACCATAGTATAGTACGTAAAGTAGACATCAATAGCCACTCTAGGACTTTTTTCACAATGTTGCCCCTTTCTTTACATTTAATATGGAATCAAGAGTACACATTTTCTAGATAAAATTAAACGCAAAGTCGCAAAGGCGCAAAGAAAATAACAAAAATTTTCTCTTTGCGCCTTTGCGACTTTGCGTTTATACTTACCCCATGAATCAGAAGCAAGCTGCGGCGATAGCCATTGTCCTTTCCCACGACAGTAACCAACTATTGTTGGTTAAGCGTCGCGATGCTCCTATATGGGTTTTACCTGGAGGAGGAATTGATGAGGGCGAAGCGCCAGGAGCGGCAGCTGCTAGGGAAGTGCTTGAAGAGACAGGAGTTCAGGTCACTTCGCAGCGGTTGGTCGGACGCTACTTACCTATAAATCGTCTTGGAAGACTCACATATGTTTTTGTTTGTACGCCTATTGCCGGTGTGCCTATTCCTACAGAGGAGTCTTTATACGCAGCCTACTTTCTTCTTTCGGATTTGCCATCGCCACTCTTTTTTATCCATCGTGGATGGATTGAAGACGCCTTAGCAAACCATCCTCTGCCGCTAGAGAAACGGCTAGAGGAGGTCACCTATTGGAACTTTTTCAAGTACCTGATTTCGCACCCCTGGATTGTGGGGCGGTATTTGCTTTCGCGTCTGGGGCTTCCTTGGAATTCCCGTTAGCAGCCTTTTCTTTCTCTTCAGCAGCTTTTTGTTTCTCTAACAGAGCTTTTGCTTCCTTTTGCTCCATCGCGCATTCGTAACCTTCGAAATGGAACATCAGCTTGAATTTTTCCCACTCCTCGGCAAAATCGCTGACGGATTTGAAATCGACAGATTGCTTAATACCGACGATAAGAAACAGCATTTTATGTGCACTTTCGATTCTCTTTATTGAGTCGGGTTCACCAGGCTTAATTTTCTGTTGCAAGAAGTAGCCAGTAATTAATTGTGCGGTATCATCAGAGATACGATCCTTTGTCATGATCCAGCGCACACCCTCATTTCTTTCTGCAGGGGTAGAGAATTTATTATCTTTTATCTTAGCGACACCCTTCACCATCGTTTCGACATATTGGTCGATCTGGTCATAAACCATATCATCGTGGTAAATTCCACATGGCATTTGACAGTGAGCAAATAAAGATGCGCCGCTTAATAGGAAGCATGCAGTAGCCGTGAAGATAAATCGTCTCATTTCCAACTCCTGGTTAATTTGTATTTTCCGGAAAAATAGAATAAAAATTGAGAATTTGACAATATAAAACTCTATGCGACTACTTAACTTTTTACGTTCTAATGCTTGGTTATTTGCAGCATGTCTAATTGTAGGCTCTATTTATTGGCATGCTCATCAGGCTCTTATCACCGAAAAACAGCAGTATGCTGATAAATTTACACAGCTGGAACGTGAGCATGCGACCGTTTTACTAGAACAGGTAAAATTGAAGCGTCATTTAAAAAACCGAGAAGAACCGCAATGGATTGAATGGCATTTGATGTACCATCTAGGGCTTATTCCTGAAGGATCTACAAAAGTTCTTGTTAAAGACGAAAAGGACTTCTATTAATGGAGACTTTTCTCGTCTTCTGGCTCATTTTATTAACGTTAGGTTGTGCCTATTGTTCAGGCTCAGAAATTGCTCTTTTCTCGCTTTCACCCTACAAGGTCGACGCGTTTGAAGAGTCGTCTGATAAGCGCAAAAAAAAGATTGCCGAGCTGCTCCGCTTTCCCAGAAACCTTTTAGTGACCATTTTCATCCTCAATACAGTGTCCAGCATCCTCCTCCAAAACGTGGCTTCTCACCTCTTCTGGAATACCTCTGGCTGGGGGCTGAGGGTAGGCGTCCCCTTCGTTTTAATCTTGCTCTTTGGAGAAATTATTCCCAAATATTTAGCCATGCGCAACAATGTCACTGTAGCTACGTGGACAGTACCCTCCGTAGCTTTTTTGCAAAAATTATTAGCACCTATTTCAAATTTAACCATCAAGATCACTGCGCCTATTTCACGCATCATGTTCTTTTTCCTTCGTAAAGACCCTGCGATCAGTAAAAAAGAGGTCATTCACGCTTTAAATACTGCCAAAAAGCACTCTATTCTCTCATCCGAAGAGACCGAATTTATCCATGGCTATCTAGACCTACTCGAAGAGACAGTAAAAGAGATCATGCGTCCCAAAGAAGACATCCTCTACTATGACTACAATGAGCCCTTAACAAAACTGACGAACCTTTTCACAGAAGAGAAGTGCACGCGCCTTCCTATATGTGATAAGCATCTCGACAATGTCCAAGGAATTTTGAGCGCCACCGATTTTTTCGTTAACCAGCATCGGCTTACTAACAGCGGTGACATCTTGCGTATCCTCCATAAGCCCTACTACGTTCCAGAAGTAACTCCGGCAAAGATTTTGTTAAAACATTTTTATCGCGAGCGTCAAAATTTTGCTTTAGTTGTTGACGAATATGGGCTTTTGACAGGATTAATTACCCTTGAGGATATTGCCGAAGTAGTAATAGGCAGTGTGACCGATTCACGTGATCAAAAAATTTCTTACACATCTGCCGGAAAAAATGAGATCATCGCCAACGGAAAAATGGAACTAGATGAACTCAACGACCTGTTTGGAACCAACCTCAGCAGCGAAAACGTCGTTACAGTCGGTGGTTGGTTAGCAGAACAATTCGATGGAATCCCCAAAAACGGAACAAAGCTAGAGCGCGAAGGTCTTCTCTTTCATATTCTCACAGTCTCTCCACGACGCATTGAGCGCATTTATATACACAAGAGAACAACGACTAAAAAGCAGGAAAAATCTTAATGCAACTCGCACTCTGGTGGCTCATCTGTAACCTAGTCTCGATCTTGTGCCTAGCCTTTTACTCTATGGTCGAAATGGCCTGCGTCTCACTCAACAAATCACGTCTCCATTTCTATGCCATGGAGGGCAGCTGGCGCGCACAACTTCTTCAAAAGCTGCTCAATGACCCCTCACGGCTCTTCTGTACCACACTCATCGCCGTCACCATTGCCACAGTCATAGGTTCAGAATGTTCTCGCGAATTCCATGCCAGCATCGGACTTGATCCCGACCTATCACCTCTTTCACAAGTCATCCTTGTCATTATCTTTGGCGAATTAGCCCCCATGTTTGCTGCTCGCAAATACTCAGAGCACGTCGCCCTTTTAGGCACTCCCCTACTCTATCTCTCCTCCAAAATCCTCTTTCCCATTACCTGGTTAATAGGTCTTTTAAACAGGAGCATCGATAGGATATTAGGAGGAAAAGCCCTCGCTGACGAGATCTTCCTCAGTAAGGACGAGCTGCTCAAGATGGTGGAAGAGCAAGACACCAGCGCCCAAGAAAGCACAGAGGCGCAAGAGTTCACAAACATCGCCGCCTCACTCTTCACACTCCATTCTCAAAAGGTTGACGATCTAAAGTTACCTCTACACCTACTCGATATGCTCCCGTCGGATGCAACCATCACACAGTTACGCAACCTGCTCAGAAAGAATCCACAAAGTTATACACCCATCTATCATCGACGCCTTACCGACATTGTAGGGATAATCCATCCACGCAATGTGATCCGCGCGCAAGACCATCATCGCGTCAGCGAATACTCCATCCCGCCCTGGTTTATCACCACTCAAACATCGATGACCGAAATCATTCATCAGTTTCGTCGAAATAACCAGCGCATGGCCTTTGTCCTAGATTCTTCAGGCAAAGCTATCGGATTCATTACCTTTGCAGCTATCTTAAACCAGCTATTCGGCCTTCAAGAAAGTAAAAAAAGTATTTTATCCACAGCATCGCTGTTGCATGAAAAAACACTTCCAGGAACTATGACAGTAGGAGAATTTAAAACACATTATGGAGCTTTATTAGATCCAGACGAGACACTCACACTAGCCGAGCTCATGATTAAAGAGATCGGACACCACCCTAGCAACGGCGAAAGCATTATCTTAGGACAACATAAGATTACCGCCAAAGCCACCACACTTTTAGATATCAAAGCCGTTACGATTTCAAGCCTTGTTTAGCACGAAAGCGAATCACCTGTTCCACAATAATTTCTGAAGCCCTATCTATCTCAGACTGCGTCGTTAGGCGCGAAAGCGAAAACCGCAGCGAAGAAAGCACGCGTTCGCGAGAATACCCCATTTGCATCAGCACCCGAGAAGGTTCAACCGCTCCAGAATTACAGGCAGAGCCCATACTAGCCGCAATACCCTCACGATCCAGCACATAGAGCAACGTCTCCCCATCCACACCATCGAAAGCTAAATTTGACGTATTGCCCAGTCTCTTGCCAGAACCATTGACCCGAATGCCATCAAGCGATCCACAAATGTGTGATTCAAAACGATCCCTTAAAGCCCTTACCCGCTCTCTCTCCGACTCAAAGTCCTGTTGCATGACACTAAGCGCAGTAGCAAAACCCACTATTCCAGCGACATTTTCCGTACCACCACGACGCCCCTGCTGTTGCGGCCCGCCAGTCATGAGTGGCTCTACTTTTACTCCAGCAGGAACCACCACAATGCCCACACCAGTAGGACCATGAATCTTATGCGCACTAAAGCACCAAAACACCTTTCCAGGTAGCTTAGGAATAGGCTCCTTACCTAGCCAAGAAACTCCATCCAGCACCAGAGGAATTCCACGCTCCGCTGCCAGCTTGGCGATTGGCTCCAGATCACTCAACACACCCGTTTCATTGTTCGCAGCAATTAGCACCAAAAAAGCCGTCTCAGGACGTATCGCCCTCGCAATCTCATCCAGATGCGGCGCTCCCACCTCACCCACAGCCACACGCGTTACAGCTACACCCTGCCCCTCTAACACAGATAAAGTCGCATCTACCGCAGAGTGCTCCACACAACTCGTCACCACATGTCCACGCGGCAAACCACGCAAACAGTAATTGATCCCCTCAGTACCACCAGAAGTAAATATCAGAGAATTAGGAGAAACATCCAAAACAGCCCCAGCAGTGCGCTGCGCCTCTAGAAGACAGGCTTTGGCCTCTTGACCCATAGCATGCACACTCGAAGAATTTCCCATGTTTGAAGAAAGTACTTTACACATTTCCTCAACCACACGAGCATCACAGAATGTTGTCGCATTATTATCCAGATAGATCCGCTCACTCATCATCCCTAACAACTTTCAATACCACGGTTGTGATATTGTCAAATCCTCCCTTAGCAATCGCCTCTTCCACTAGCTTATCAGCACCCTCTTCCACCGTCTCGGCCTTAGCAAGCACCTGTGCAATCTCCTCATCCGAAAGCATGTCCGTCAGCCCATCAGTGCACATCAAGAATACATCCCCATCAACCAAATCCACACAATGCACACAAGGCTCTATGCTCGGCTCTGCCCCCACCGCTTTGGTAATAATATTTTTGTATAAGAATTCTGATGACTGCCCCTCATCCAGCTGCCCCTGATCGATGAGCTCCCGTAAAAGAGAGTCATCCCGAGTCAACTGATCAAAAGCTCCGTTACGCAACCTATAGATGCGACTATCCCCTACGTGCGCGTAGACAACACCTTGATCATGGAAGTATAACGAACAGATCGTTGTGCCCATCCCACGCAAATCTGAGTTGTTGCGGCCCATTTTGTAGACATGGAAGTTGGCCAGCTCGATCGCATGACGCAGCTCACGACGAGCTCCAGACAGAGATGTCGGATGGCCTGCTTGATGCGCCTTTTCCTCGATGATACGACACAAAACGCTCACAGCCTCACGAGCGGCAACTTCACCCGCTTGGTGACCACCCATACCATCAGCTAGGGCAAAAAAACGCGCATGAGAGACCTCTTCCCACGCATCTTCGTTATTTTGCCGCACTAATCCCTTGTGGCTTCGCCCACAGGCTTTGATTTTATACGGCATTAGGATCACAGCCATAATTGCCTAATTCGAAACAACAGATCATACTAAGAGGAATTTTAGCATAAGGCTAGATTCCCGGCTAGAGACAAACCCCGAGACACAAAAAATGCACCACAAACCACTTATAAACAACATGTTAAGAATATTGCCCTAGAGAGAAATAAATTTTATTTGCTCAAAACCCGCAAAATATGTAGGATAGCGTTGTTTTCATTGTTCCGGATTAGCTCAGCGGTAGAGCAGTGGACTGTTAATCCATTGGTCGTAAGTTCGAATCTTACATCCGGAGATTCCTTTCTGGCATTCGCGATCAGTCTTAGTTTGCACAAAAACGATTGCTTTTTTTCAAGAAAATCTGTTACTTTTTACTTTTGTAAAGTCGAAATCTCAATGTTTAGAATTCTTTTCATAAGAGTGCTTCTGCTGCTTCACATAGCAAGCGCTGTAAACATATCTGGTTTAAGTGCTCGAAATCATGAACAAAAGGAGCAAATCGTTATGATAGCATACGTGCGGCATTATTTGACGGGTGAAGGAATTAAATATTTCCAAAATACATGGTTCCCACGTCTGAGCACTGTGATTAAACAACAACTCGGTTTCATCTCGCTTACTTATACAATGAACCCACTTGAAAATGATCGCATAGATATTGTCTTGATATTCAAAGATGAAGCAACTTTTAATGCATGGTGTGAACTTCCAATCCATGACGAATTTGTGGTTGCATTGGATGCTTATCGAAGTAGAGATTATTGGGAAGCTGCTCTAACCGACAATGAGTGTGATTCCAAAGAATTAGAGTGGATGCGGATTGTGCCGGAACCGATTTAATTCATTTTTGTGAAAAGGGCCGGGCCTGCGTAACTGCGTATGTGAAAAGGGCCGGGCCTGCGTAACTGCGTAAGTGAAAAGGGCCGGGCCTGCGTAACTAATATAGTTTTACTTCCGGTAAGCTTTCGGATTATTCCAGTATTGCTTTCCATCATCGGGTCTCCATTGCCAAGAATGTGATATTTTCTTAAAAGACGACCCATTAGATAGTTCTAGACCAGCATTTAGTTCCCGTCGAGTCCATTTAGTCATTTCATTTTTGGCTTTTTTCAAGCTACGAGGATCGCAGCAACAAATTCCTATAATAGGGTTTTTCTTTTTTGATCTAGACATCACAAATTCCATTTTTAAAGCGTAAAGACTATCTTAAACTATGTGCGTGGCAATATTCAATAACAACATAGAGGGGTCAGGCTTCACAAAGATCCAAAAGACCGCCTTTTATGAGTTTTGCAACTCCCTCTCTAATCTAACTTTTAGATAGCTCTTAACTGGTCCAATCCTTTATCGATTAGAGTATCCAAGGTCTTACTGATCGATTTGTGCATCCTTTGTGCTGTTTTAGCTATAAGGTAATGACGTTCGCTATCAGTTCGATATAAGATTTTGCCCTTAAAATGATCTCGATCGACCGGTTCAGGCACAGGCTCCCCCTTTTCATGATAGATCTCTATAGCACATGCAATAAGACCCTTTATTTCGCTCATTCCTTCATCAAGGCTTTCTGAATCTGTGCAGATACCAGGTAACTCATTTACACGAATTACGTAGTAACTTGATCCTTCATGGATTTCTGTTTCAATAGTGTAGGTCCAAGGAAGATTCAAATAGTAATCTAACCCTTTATTGTCCTTCGTTTTTTTCATCTTGCTCATAATTTTTTACTACCTCCTCCAACATTCGAATTTGATAGGGCAGAAGCTGGGATCGCTTTTTTAGGGATATGTTCTTCTCGTATCCATCTTTCCAAAAAATGAAGTGAGAGCTACCCGGTGACCTTATCTTAAAGCCTAATTTGAGTAAGAAACTTTCCGCATCTTCGTAGGATATACTCTAGCCGTTCTTGATTTTCAGTTTGATCTTTTCAAATTTACTCATAATTTCATGATATCGTAATCGATATCGATTCGTCAATATAAACTCATTACTTTTTGGCACACTCTTGGCACACTAGCCCACAAATCACGGCAACTTTCAGCAAAAAAAAAGACCTGAGATTTCACTTAACTTCTTAACAGCCTTGCTGTTATTGTTTGCGGAGAGTTGTGGTGAACGGCAATCCTCAAGACTGTTAATCCATTGGTCGTAAGTTCGAATCTTACATCCGGAGATTCACTTTTTGAGTGGTGATCTCGGGTTCAAGTATTGAGATGTGATCTGTAGTCTCAAGGCATCAGAGCATAGTTATGCAAGCAATCGGGCAGAGACTATTGTTTTATCATCACCTGATCCTGTAAGAATAGAACCCTTCATTAATGTTGTTACATATTCTTCCGAATTATTATCTCTAAGAGATAAACTATTATTTGCTTCTTGAAGCTCCTGAACTGAAATCACTTCGTTAACACCGTCAGATGCTGAAAGCACTCTACTTCCTCCTTTTAAGATTGCAGTAGACATGTTCTCTAAATTAGGTGAAACAGGAAGAGAAAGGGCCTGAGTACTATTGTTCCCCTCACTATCGTCTTCAGAAAGAAAGGCAACTGAATCTCCTCGATTATATGTAACACATGCAACTTGATTATCCTGATTTACAAAGAAGGCATTCATCACTAACTGAACTTCTATTCTTTCTTCTGTTCCTGTTGCTAACTCATAATATTTTTGCACTTTCTC
>JABDDJ010000005.1 GCA_013287645.1 Chlamydiota bacterium
TCATTTTTTCCAGGAAATAGCCCTTGAAAAAACAGGCATGTAGTTTTATATGAATTATGAAAGAAAATTTTTAATGCAAAACAAACTAAGTCTGTTCTTTCTACCTTTTCATTCTTATTTTCTAAATATTTTGATGAATATCCTGAAAGCTTATCATGAAAAAGTTCTGGACGAAAATATACAGGCATAACATCCCCTAAATAAATTAAAAAAAATAATATCAAAATTAATATTAAAATACAACGTTTTTTGATTTTAAAACTATCTTATTTCTGGTAGGGAACCTTAACTTTCTCCTATTGCCACTTTTTGGAGCTGTTATACTGGATTTTTATTCTCAGAAAGACCATACTCCATTTTTGCACGACAATTATGGAGTATGGTCTCTTATGTTCCCACGTTTCCAGTCCTTAACCTCTAAATATAGCTTTTTTCTCTTTGGTCCCCGGGGAACAGGAAAAAGCACTCTTTTGAAAAAAAAATTCAAGAAGGAAAAGTCTTATTGGATAGATCTCTTAGACCTTACTGTAGAGGAAAAATTCTCAAGAGAACCAAACCTATTATATTCAATTGTTAAAGGACTTCAGGATGAAATTCAGTATGTAATTATTGATGAAATCCAAAAGATCCCTAAACTGCTAGATTTAGTCCACAAACTTATTGAAGAAACAGACAAAATTTTTATTTTGACAGGATCAAGTGCACGTAAGCTAAGGCATGGCGGTGCAAACTTACTCGCAGGTAGAGCTTTTGTGTATCACCTATATTCTTTATCCTGTTTTGAATTAGGTGATCATTTCAATTTGCAGCAAGCTCTTGAATGGGGTACATTACCAAAGATTTTCAGCTTTTCAGAAGATACAGACAAGATTCAGTATTTACGATCTTATTCTGATACATACTTGAGAGAGGAAATATGGAACGAGCATTTAATAAGAAAATTAGACCCATTTAGGCGTTTTCTTGAAGTAGCAGCTCAATCTAATGGAAAAATCATTAACTATAAAACCATATCTACAGATGTGGGAGCAGATCCTAAAACAATTAAAGAGTACTTTTCCATTTTAGAGGATACCATGCTGGGTTTCTTCTTAGAACCATTTCACAACTCATTTAGAAAGCGCTTACAAAAAAGTCCAAAATTCTATTTTTTTGACTGTGGAGTTGTCCGTAGCCTATCACGAAGGCTTTCAATGTCACTTCTTCCAAAAACATTTGCATATGGAGAAGCATTTGAACACTTTATTATATTAGAATTTATCAGACTTGCTGGTTATTTTCAGCCCGACTTTCGATTCTCATATATTAAAACTCAAGAAGAGGTTGAAGTAGACCTAATCGTAGAACGCCCTGGAGAAAAACTACTGTGTGTTGAAATAAAAAGCTCTGATAATGTTAGAGAGAGTGATATAAAGTCATTTATTAAAATAACCAGAGATCTTGGTGAATTTAAAAATTGTGAGGCAATAGTTCTAAGCCAAGATCAAGATGTAAAAAAATATGAGCATGTGACCTGTTATCCATGGAAAGCAGGCCTAGCTAAATATTTTCCTGAAGTATAATAATTTCCAATAATAAGTACTGTTAAATAACTTTACTCTTATTAACTTTTGATGTATAATGACCCTTTAACATTAATCAAATATAGAGATATCATGACCTACTTTTATTCTGAAATAAAACCTTTAATACCGATTGATCTTACTACATATGAAATATTAAAATTTTTAACTAATGATCTTCGTTCCTACGAATATCTAAAAAAGAAAAATCAAGTAGGACCCACTATATATTTAACAGATACATCTGGAAAACATCAAGAATCTCTTTTAGGTGAGCTCGGAAAAGGTGGATGTAAAAAAGCCATACAGCTTGCTAATGGCCGAGCTCTAATGCTACCTAATCTAGAGGATAAGTACACCTATTTATCCACCATAGCGGAAAGATGGGACAGAATCGTAATAGAAGAGGTCAAAATGTCGGAAATTCTTCATAGAATTGGTCTTTTATCTCCCTCTTACGAGCGAGTTACTGTTTCCCTGTCAGATTCTTCTCAACAAATGATTCCTGCTTACATTTCCGAAAGTTTTGAAAATTTAAGCAATAAAGGATGGCTCATAATTGATCAGAAAAATAAGGATAGTTCGACTTGGAAAGAGGGTAAAAATCATTTATTTCAAACAGATGAAGAGCGTTTTAATGAAAGTAATTGGGATACAGTTGTAGACTCATTACTAAATGATATTGTTAAAATCTGTGTAAATGGCATTCCAATTCAAGAGGATTCATCAAACATTGCCGTTGTTAAAAATCCTTCCGATGAGGCTACTTGCCCATATAAACTAAGATATTTTGGTTTTGATTTTTCTAAAAAATATAGTCTACTTGAAATTCCCGAAAAACAAGAATATTCTTCGGCTGATTTATACAAGGATAATGCTAATAAAATGCTTAGACGTTTACTACTCACTGTTCTTACATATGAATTAAATTATAAATACTTGGTTGATAAAAAAATTTATGATTTAGGAGATCGATTAGTGAATAGATACAGCGAAGAGATGCTAAGAAGAATAAATGGTATCCTTTTTCAGGATAAATAAGATTGATCCTCCGCCGAAGGCGATCCTGCCTATCTTGTTATTTAATCTTTGAAATAAGTATTCAAGTAATCTAATAGACGGGATTATTTCTGCTAGGGAATCTTAGAACCTATCCCAGTAATCGGAATCTGTTAAATTCGGGTTCTTTTCCCCTAGGAACGGACATTGAATCACGGGTTATATTTTTTAATATTACCCGTGATTCAATGTCCGTTCCTAGGGAGAAAATAATCCCGAATTTAACCATTCCGATTACTGGGATAGGTTCTAACATTATCTAGCATAGGAAAATGTTTTGTATTAAGTGTTACTAGTATTGCTTCTAATTCTTCAGCAATAGCAGCTATCATACAATCGGCAAGCCCTACTCCATGGTTTTTAGAATAATCTCTTCGGAATAAGCCACTTTTTTTAGCTGTTTTTTCATTCAAGTGTGCAATATGAAATTCACTAATAAATTGATCCAATATTTGCATCTCTTCTCCATCCCTCACCCCGCTGTATAATTCTGCAATAGTGATGGTGGTCAGATAACAATTATGATTCTTCTGCATTTTTTCTATATAATTTATCGCTTTAGAATTTCCGCGAAGATAGTCAATAATGACATCTGTATCGATCAATAATATTTCTGACGACATTGCTATTCTCGATCAAATTCTTTTCTTAAATTTCTTATATTAGGCAAGTTTGTATGTTTTGACCACATACCTGCCGCAGACTTTAAGGATTTCTGCTTCTTGGACTTTTCATGCTGTTTTTTTTCAATAAATGCATCTATCGCTTCACGTATGAGCGCACTAAGATGAAAACCAGTCTCTTTAGAAATAGAAAGAAGCCCCTTTCTCTCGCTCTCAGTTAAGTAAATTTGTGTTCTTTGCATAACTCTCTCAGATGTATACATCTAATGTATACATCACTCCTATTAATTTGTCAATACTGGATTGCCTAAGCCATACATAGTTTATTTTTGAAAATGGTCTAGGTAGTATGTACTTCTTTCTTCAAGCTGAACAGCATTATTATTAAATACCTGTTCTTTGCCGTCTTTACGAAGTCGGCAGTTCTCAAGTTCTTTTTGGAAATGGAATTGGATCGTCACAGTCTTTGATACTACTAAGACTGCTCTACGAAGCAGTCCTTTAGTCCACTCAAAATGGACTGTTCCCCAGGGAAATTTTGCGTCTATATACCTACCGCACACTAGTCCTTGAGGCAGCTTGGGTAAAAAATGTAAGTTTTCGCCTTCCGATCGGATTAAAGCAGATCTTAACAGAGCAGCCCCCTGTACAAGCGGACAAGGGCCATCCGTCGGAGGTAATCCTAATCCAAGCCATTCCCATCGCTCAGGTGTAGGTACAAAATAATCTTCAAATGATCCTTCAAATAAATTCTTGACGGCTTGCTCTAACCCAAACCGATCCACCCTCTGGCATTGACCTAACAATGTATCCTCTGCAGCCACTTCCACTCGTGTAATATCGCCTTTCCATTGCGCCATCCGATGCCAGTGGGGAAGCCATTCAGCCATACTTCCACGCTGTCGCATCGCTTCCCAATTCTGTGCTTTATGACAGCCAAACGAAACTCGTTCGAAAATAGGAACCTTCTCTGCCGAAAAAATATCTTCTTTATAATATCCACTCTGATAGTGACCAAAAACAGTTAGCTTGCCTGTATCTAGGTTCAAAGTGCTGGAAAATCTTTTTACAGGGCCTTGAATAGGAAATATAATTTTCCTTTCCCCTTTAAACTCCGCAAAGGCAGGATAAATACAAGCGACTTTGTCTGATCCTGGAAGCAAACAACGTGCTCCAAACTGATGAGAAAACGGTCTTAACCGCTCAGCGATCTGAATTTGCATCGTAAATGCCTAGTAAGCCATTGGCCTGATTTTCAACACATTTGATTTTCACAAGTTGGTTCGGAATTAAAGAAGAATCATCTATCCATACTTGCAAAAAGTTTGATGTATGTCCTCCAATACGTCCTGAAGATGCATCACGGCTTTCGGTTAAAATTTCCATCGTCCTTCCGACATAACTGCTACGAAGATTATAAGACTCCTGCTCTGCCAAGCGTAGCACCTCTTGCTTACGCTCCTGAATAATCTCTTGAGGCACCTGATTCGGCATAATGGCCGCACGCGTACGCGGACGAGCACTAAAAGGAAACATATGCACTTTAGCGAAACGCACCTGACGCATGATGTCAAGCGTTTCTTGATGATCGACATCTGTCTCGCCAGGAAATCCCACAATCACGTCAGTCGTAAAAGAGAAATCAGGGTTAGCTGCCTTTAGACGTTCAACCGTATCCGTGAAGATCTGACGCGTATATTTGCGGTTCATGCGCTTTAAAATAACGTTTGAGCCAGACTGTAGGACAATATGCATCGAAGGACAGGTCCGTTTGCCGTTGAGGATAGCATCGGCAAGGTTATCATCCACTTCGTCCGGGTCAATCGATGAGACCCTTAAACGATGAAGCCCTGGCATAGGATCCACAGCACGAATGAGATCAGCCAACCGAACAGGAGTTTCCCCCTCTTGCACACCACCGTCAAAATCACCGATGTTGATTCCGGTTAAAACAATTTCTTTATAACCTTGAGCGATTAAGCCCTCAATTTCACGCAGGATTTCGTCCTTTGAGCGCGACCGAGAGCGCCCGCGCACATAAGGAATAATGCAGTAAGTACAGTAAGAGTTGCAGCCGTCTTGGACTTTGACGAAGGCACGCGTATGCGCTTCAAAATGCTGGATGGAAAATTCAGGCCATTCCTCTTCAGGATAGACAATTTTTAAAAGATTTTCTTTGTCTTTGTTGGAGATAACATCGGTGACGCCCTCCATTTGCCGAATTAAGTCAGGCTGACGCTCAGCAAAGCAGCCTGTGACAACCAGGCGAGAGCCAGGATTTCGCTTGGCTAGCTGCTTAATTTCTTGGCGGCTACCTTTGTCAGCAGATTCAGTTACAGTGCATGTGTTGACGATACACACATCAGCCACTTCATCTCCTTCAGCAGAAACATACCCTAAAGCAGATAGCTGGTCATGATATGCCTGCGATTCGTACTGATTCGTCCGGCAACCTAAAGTAACAATTTTAAAACGCGGCTTTTGATTCATGGCTGCAATGATACCACTCTAAGCAACAGAAATCCAGCCTTTTGAAAACCCTCTCTAGAAAAACTTCGTCATGAATTTAAACGCAAAGGCGCGAAGGCGCAGAGAGTTAAGTTACTCTCTGCGCCTTCGCGCCTTCGCGTTTAAAATTTAATCAGAAGTCTGAGGCATCCTGCAGCTTAGACGGCTGGTCTGAGTCTTTTCTTCTCGAGGTGCTTCATAGCTGCGTTACCTACATCATTGGCGAGGTTTTCATTGTAGGTTTCGTCTAGCTTCTTAAACAAGTTTTCCTTTTTATGGCTGATGTATAGATCGAGCATCTTTTCGAACGCTTTCATCATCGCTCTTAAAACTAACCCTATCGTATATCTGAAGAGGAATAGGCTTACTTTGTCTAACCAAATCTTTATTGTGCCGCCAATTCCCCAAGGAAGAACAGTGTTAAAAATATTGTCTAGAACTTGCTGGAATTTAAACCAAGCATCTTTCAGCCAGCTTTTAACAGGAGCCAACACAATATCTTCTCTAACGATGGAACAAGCTAACTCGTCGAGAGTTTTATCCACCTCTTTATCGAAATCTTCTTCTTTTTTCGTGGGCTCTACTATGTTGAACTTTAGTTCGTTCACGGCTTCATTAGTTTCAATGTCAATCAATTCACCTGTAGCTTCATCAAAGCGAACTTGAATATTCTTCAATTTGCCATCGACTACTTTTGCTAAATCCATGCTATTCATAGCTTCGGCAAAGCAACTATTTAAAATGCCTGTTGTTTTACCTTTTTCCAACTCGTCATAAAGTGCTTCAGCAGCACTTACAGCAACACTTTCTCTCGCATCTGCAATATTTTCACGCATAAACCACTTAAAGATCGGCTCTTCTGATGCCACTGCAACTTCGTTAAGTATTCCGCTAATTTGCAATGCAATCGTATTTTCCACTCTTTGACGGTCGTCACTCTTCTTAGGATGTTTTGGTTCTGTTATCGGAACATACTCTGGAATAGGCTTGCCACTGAGCATCGCTTCTTCTTTAGCTTTCGCATAAGCTTCTTCATGAGCTTTTTCAGTTTTCTTAGCTTTGATAGAACTTGCTTTTTTCCCTTCTAAAGCGCTTTTAAGAAGCTTTCTTAACATTTTTTTATTCACTACAGTTTCGACAACCGTGGAAAGTGCACTAGGAAGAACGCTATCATTCAAAGATTCCCAAACTGTATCTTTTAACTCATCAGGTAGTGGACTATTCTCTCTTGTAATTCCTACTGAATTGAGGATACGATCGGCATTACTTCTTTGTGGTCCTTGTGGCTCAGGCTCAGGTACTTTACTCGGATCATTGGCAAAAGCTAACCGTTCATTAACTGCTTTAAAGATATCTGAAACAAACTCTGGCATCACTTCTGCATTGTCATTCTCTCTTTCTTTGATATTTTCATTTAAGCCATGCAAGACTTTTAACAACAGGCCTTCGATAAGATCTACTCCGACATTCATTCCATTACTTAATGCTACTGAAGCATTTGTTCCAGTTAGAAGCATTTCTTGAGCAAGCTCTTTTGCTAATTCTGCTTGATGATCTTGAATGTAGCGAGCGGCTAAATCACCTAATCTTTCGGTTCCAAGTGGAGTGACTTTTCTGCCTTTTCCTTGTAAGAAGGAAGCGATGCCATCGACAATCTTTTCAGCAACGTATGATTGATTAGGTACTCTCGGCCCTCGTCCTTGGCTCTTTAAGTTTTTGTCTAAATACTGGGGTAAATAAGCTTTAATGTATTCTGCAGTGACGCGTGCGAATTTAACGGGCGCTTTGCTGTTGTAACTTGCTTCTACCTTATCTCGGAGATTTATGCGATCGTCAGCGAGAGACATTGTTTTTTCGTGCATGCCAGCGATGGTTTCAGGTAAGATTTCTTTCCAAACCATATCCCAAATCATCTCTCCATGCTCTTTTAATTCTGCAGGAAGAAGATTTGTCAAAGCATGAAGATCGTCGGAATTAAGCACATCCTTCATGAGTTGTTCAACATAAGGTCTATAGATATTCTGTACTTCATTACTATGCCGCGTTAATTCTTTCTTTAACTCATTGAAATTGTTACCACGAGCTCTGATCGCTTCTAGGTTTCTTTTATGATTCTGGGATTCAGCAAGTCGAGGACCTTCGATTTCTGGCCCAAACTGATTCAAGCTATTAGCTAAGAGGGTCACAACGTCATGGATTGAGTGTCCACTCTTATCAAGAAGTTTGTCTGTACCATAAAGGAGTGCTGTTTGAATCAAGAGTTCGACTTTTTTCCATATTAGGTCTCTGTTATCTAGAGTCTCATTTTGAGCGAGCCAGTTTAAAGATTTTTTTATTTGATTTTTTGTCGGTTCATCAAGAGGCTTGCCTAGTTTTTCTTCGATAGCAACAAATATTTTACCTTGATTGGCAGGATGTCTAATTTGTTCTTGAACACTTACTGTAATGAAATTAGAAAGTGTTGCAGAGGTCATTTGAGCAAACTCTTTATTGGCATCATCAGCCGCGCCAGTAACTTTTGTGAGAACTGTCTGAATTAATTCATCTTTTTTGAGTGTAGGGACAGTTACAGTCAAGAAAATTGCGCGAAGGTATGGTGCGATAAACTTTTGTACATCTACTTTTTTGACTAGTTCATTATCTTGCAGATCCATTAGCTTAAGCAGTGCATTATAAAATGGTGCATACTTTTCTTTAATTGCAGCAGCTTTCTGAGCCTCATCCATTGTTTTTAAAGTTTCTTCAAAGGCTAATAGATCGGCTTGGGTGTTAGTTTGGGTAAAGAATTTGTTGACTTCTCTAGAGAGAGCATCAAAAATTGTTTTTGCTGCAGTGGAACCTTCTTGTGGTGGATTTTTCCTTAAAACATTAGCTACACCTTGGATCAATATAGAAGTTAGCTGTTCTTTTGTCTCTTTTACACCTATTTGGATACCGTTTCCATCTACCTTATACACTTCTTCAAGGCTATCGAGAATCCACTTTTGGAAATAACTAGCATCTTTACTTGAACTTTTTGCTAGAAAGTCTGCAGCTATTTTAGAATAGTGTGGCGCAATAAACTTTTTCACAACTTGGGGTGATTGATTCATCAATCCCTTTACGAGGGCTTCAATGTCACCCATTAGAACTATTCCACCTTCAAGGCTCTCTATATATTCTTTATCTTGTTGTACAATACGGGGGCGAGCAGAGTTATGTATAAACTCTTTACCTTGGGCGAGATAATCTGTAAGGTAAGAAGAAATTGCTGGAAGAGCGAAATTATTAAAGATTTTTCGTGTTATCCAAGCGATCCCGGTGGTTTCTGTTATTATGGATTCAGGATTGGGTAAATACTTTTCGATAATTAATTTTACAAGCGGAGCACCAACTAATTCATTCCACTTAGCCTTTCGCTGCTCTTGAGGATAAGTCAAGACTTCTTGGCTCTTTTCTTCAAAAGATTTGTAAAGTATAATCATGGATTCGAATAAAAAAGAAATAAAGGTAGGTGGTTGTTTATTTGCAGCTTCCCAGTCTTTATATGCCTTTTCAATAACTTGATGTAAGATGCGAAAAAGTACAACTTTAGTAAATTCGCATAGAAAATTAGGTTTACTACTAATTAAATCAAGTAGAGGTATTGCTTGTGAAGGATCTAATTTCCAAATTTTATCTTTAATAATTTCAGTTATAGGAGGCTCAAGATCTAAAACGATATCATAAAGTTTATCTGATCCTGTTTTTTCATTAAGAAACTGTTTATGTTTGGATGCTTCTGTTTCATAATCAAATCCGTAAGTAGCTAACTGCAGTGTCATTTTTGCGGCACCCGTAGTTAAAAAGGCGTTTAATGCCATTTCGGGAGCTGCGGCATAAACTTTTCCTATAGCTGTAGGCGCATTATATATAGCATTACCGATAGTACTGAATATTCCTGGGACATAGGAATGAGTTTGCTGAACGGTCTCACTAGAAGAAGGATCAATAATTACCATGCTATCTGTTAAGCTTGCATCTAGATCATTCAAGCTTTCTGTTGCGTCAAAGAATTCTTCTTCTGTTAATTCTTGCTCAGGGGTTTGCACGTTCTCAGAGGGTACAGTGGTTGGTACTGGCACTTTGTCACCTGAAGAGACTAAAAAAAGGTTGTAAAAAGTCATGTTGCTTCCGAGCTATAAGGTTTAATTTATAACTTAATTATAGAACTTTCATATTAATATAATGTTAAGATCACTTAGTGAAAATATTTAATTCCTCTCTCTCGGAGAGAAACGTATTTTGTAGGGGTGATTATTAGGTGATCGACGAGGGGTATATCCATCACTTTACCGACTTCGCAGAGCTTGCGAGTGATAGCGAGGTCTTCTTCGGAGGGCTCGGGATCTCCACTAGGATGGTTATGGACAACCAGGAGGGTAGCTGCTTTGTGGCGTATGGCGGGATAGAATACTTCGCGGGGATGGACAAGTGTTTCTGTCAGGGTACCTACTGCGACGACCTCCCAGCAAATCAAATATCCTTTTACATCTTGCAAGACAACGATAAAATTCTCCTGTTTTGCGTAGGCATAACTATCGCGAAAGAGTTTATACGCTTGAATGGGTGTATCGAGTCGGGGTTTAGTTTCTTCTTTGGGTACTAATGCTCTGCGTCCTAGATCAAAGGCTGCCTTTAGCTGGATAGCTTTGGCCTGGCCTATTCCTTTTACCTGGCAGAGCTCGATGACTGTGGCATCAGCTAGGGACTCTAAGCTGCCAAAGTGTGAAAGCAATACTTGAGCCAGCTGGATGACAGAAGATCCTCGGGTACCGTTTCCTAGGAGAATGGCGATTAACTCACTGGAAGAGAGCGCTTGTGAGCCATAGCGCGTTAATCGTTCGCGGGGGCGCTCCTCCTTGGGCATTTGATGGATGGTGAGGGAATGGGTCATTGATACTTTTGGAGTTTATGGCTCAAAAAGAGGGGTATTTCTGCGCGTATCTCAATCAGATCATCGATATAGTCTTGATGGAGGATTTTGCCCAAGCGAATGATCTCTGAAACTATAGCATAATCGCTCTGGGGAATGCGAAGTTTAACCTGTGTGCGCTGATTTTTTATCTCCTGAACAATCGCCTCTTCTAAGTGATCAAATCCGATTTTTTGGGTGGCTGATAGGGCAACGCTTTTTGGATAGACCAGGCGTAAGCGCATGGCATTGCTCTTGGCCTCTTCTTTGTCGATCTTATTGAACACGGTAATGATGGGCTTTTGTTCTGCATTGAGCTCTTTAAGGACCTCAAAGGTTGTTTTGGCCTGCTCTTCTGCCATGGGATGGCTGGCATCGATGAGATGGATAAGGATATCGGCATGCAAGGCTTCTTCAAGAGTGCTTTTAAAGGCTGCAACGAGTAAGTGAGGCAACTTGCGGATAAAGCCTACTGTATCGATGAGCAAAACTTCTTGGTTATTTTGGAGGACAAAACGGCGTGTAGTAGTATCTAGAGTAGCAAAGAGCTTATCTTCGGTAAATACGCCTGCATTGGTTAAGGCATTTAAAAGTGTCGACTTTCCTGCGTTAGTATATCCTATAATGGCAAATGTGGGAATTCCTGACCGTTGTCTCGAACCTCTTTGAGTGGCGCGTTGAGATTCGACAACCTCAATCTCTTTTTTGAGCTGATCCAACTTTTTATCCAAAATGCGGCGGTCGAGTTCAATCTGCTTTTCGCCTTCACCTTTGAGGTAGGCTCCGCCACCGCCTACAGTACCGGCTTGGCGTGAAAGGTGTGTCCACAGCCTTTTAAGGCGGGGAATCTGGTACTTGACCTCAGCGAGCTCTATCTGTAAGCGTGCTTCGCGTGTGCGGGCCCTTTGTCCAAAGACTCCCAAAATGACTTCTGTGCGGTCAAGCACTGTGCGGCCAAAAACGCGTTCTAAATTACGCTGTTGGCTGGGATTAATCTCCTCATCGATGACGATGATATCAATATTATCTGTTCTGGCTACATCTACCAAGGCTTCGAGTTTTCCCTTACCAAAATAGGTCGAAGCGTCAATTTTGCGCAGAGGGCAGGCAAACTTGGCAGCGGTGTCTATCCCAAAGGTGTCGACGAGTAGGGCTAACTCCTCCAGGTGCTCTTCACAAGTAGGTAGTTCCTTCGCGCCCCTATAGGCGGCGATTAATAGTGCTTTTTGCTTTTCGGACATATATTTATTTACCACTGAGATCAACGAAATCGCTGAGATCTTATGAGAAAAATGAGAAAAATTCAATATTGAATAAGACTTTCAAAAATTCAATGTAACAAAAAAATTAATGTTTCGCTTTTTTTTTTAAACTGGTAGAATGCAGAAGGAAAGTTAGATACTTTAATATTAACATGGAAATTTCGCATGTTTAACACACTAGTAATACTAATAATTTTTTTATTCGGGTATACGCTAGCAATGTTATTATATCATCTAATTTTTCGAAAACCTATAACTAAAAAGGAAATTACAATTTATATATGCGTTTCATTATGTTTATGGTTGCAATTTATTGTTCAACGTTTTCCTTAAATTTCTTTATACCTTCTGCTGGACTTCAAACAAAAATACAAAGACAATAAGAAGAAATATAACATGATAGGCAGGATCGCTTCGCGGCAGGATAAGAAGGATAAATTAAAGAATAAGTAAACATATATATTTATAATTATACTTATCTTTCTTATCCTGCCGCGAAGCGATCCTGCCTATCATGTTATATTTCTTCTTATTCTTAGAGCCTTATTTAGATAGTAAACGAAAGCTCCAAACCATCGTACGCCATACGCACATTCAGAGGCAAGTAGGCTTCAGTTTTGGCGTGATCGAGTTCGTGTGAGATGTGTGTGAGATAGGTAATGGAGGCGCCGCAGGCTTGAGCAAAGGAAACAGCTTCATCAACTGTTAGGTGCAGGGGGGAGTAACTATGACGTAAAGCACTAATAATCAACGTCTTAACTCCAATTAAATCCCCAAAAAGCGAATCGGGATACTCTTTGATATCCGAGACATAAGCTAAATCTCCAAAGCGGAAACCATTTACCTCCATGCCTCCTTGGTTATAGGTAAAATAGCTTAAAGGCAGCTTAAAAAATTGAAAATTTCCTCTTTCTTGCGGAAGTAAATTAACAATTATCTTAGGTGGAGTTGCTCCTAAAAAATAGGCAAATCTCTCTTTAACCTCTTTACAAGTATCTTTTGACATCAATGCTGGCAAAGGCGCCTCTCGCCGGAACAACAACGGCCTCAGATCGTCCAGACCACCTGTATGGTCATAATGTGCATGAGTAAAAATCAATCCGTCTAGATAATGCAAATGGTGCTTTAGGGCCTGCACTCTAAAGTCAGGGCCTGCATCGACTAAAAATAGCTGCTCTCTGTATTGAATAAGGACAGAGGAGCGCATGCGCTTATTCCGTAAGTCTTCCGAAGTGCAAATGGGGCAGTTGCACCCCACCATAGGAATACCTAAGGAGCCGCCTGTCCCCAAAAATAAGAGTTTTCCGGTTTCATTGGACAATGCTTAGTACCTTTACATTGGCTTGAGGATGTAAAAAATAGGCATAATCATTTGTGCCATCGAAAGCGCGAAGTTTGACGCGGTAGCTATCTACCAAAAGGTTTACTGTTTGTAGAACATGGCTAGAATGGGGTGAATGGTCACTAAGTAAAGGTTTTACTTTAATTTCTAATAGAGTGGGATTTCCCTTGGCATAGTTAGCAACTACTTCGTCTTCAACGGTAGCAAGACTTACATCCTCTTTCAAAAGAGAGTAGATCTTTGCATACTGCTCTTGATTAAGGGTTATTTTTTTCCACGCATGCGTCTTCTCGTCAAAATAGCGAAAATCTATTGAATCCAGCACGAAAGTACCCTCTTTACCACGCCCATAACTAGAATCCTTAAACGTTAGATCTTGTAAGATGGAGGGCTCTAACATAATGTTAGCTGCTAAATAACGTCCCGTTGGGCCATGCATGTAGAGAAGATAGCCGACAAAGGCAAAGCCTGTGAGCACGGCACATCCCAAGACAAAAAGTAGACTTAAAATTTGAGGTTTCATGGTTTTACCCGTTCTTTTAAAATTCGGGCACGGGCACGGATTCTCTGGTTAAAACGATTGTCTCGGTAAAGACATTTATAGTAAAATAAAATTCTATATCCAGGACTTATATACTATGTACATTGTAAATCTCGCTTCTGAACTCGCTCCCGTCGCCAAGGTGGGCGGCCTTGCAGATGTCCTACTTGGACTTTCTAGAGAACTCTCTTGGAAAGGCCATGATGTAGATATCATCATTCCAAAGTATGACTGCATGAATAGTGCCGAAATTCGCGATCTGCAGATTTTTCACCCCGATTTAATGTCCTTCTTTGAGGGAGGATGGTATCCTAATACCATCTGGATGGGATGGGTTGAGAATTTAAAGGTCTACTTTATAGAGCCTCATCATCCTCGCTATTTCTTTAATCGTGGCTGCTGCTACGGATGTGAAGACGATATCGATCGTTTCCTTTACTTTACTCGCACTGCTCTAGAATTTATGTTCAAGCGTGGATTTAGACCCGATATTATCCATCTTCACGACTGGCAAACAGCTGTAGGGGCTCCACTCTATAAAGATATGTATGTTCCCTTAGGTTTGAATAGCGCAAAAATTGTCTTTACCATCCATAATATTGAATATCAAGGAAAGTGCACTAAAGACAATCTTGATAGCATTGGCATGCATGGCATTAACTATCTAGTACCCAATAAGTTGCAAGATAATCAAAATGATCAATCTATCAATCTCTTAAAAGGTGGTATTGTCTACAGCGATTTTGTCACAACAGTGTCTCCTAGCTATGCGCGTGAAGTGCAAACTCCTGTACAGGGAAAAGGTTTAGAAAAAACTTTAATTCAATATTCTAGCAAATTTACCGGCATTCTAAATGGAGTCGACTACTCCTACTGGAACCCTGAAGTTGACCGCTACCTACCCACACAATACTCACCCCGAGAAAAACCTCTAGATAAGAAAGATCACAAAACTCTCGATGCAAAGGGCTTTGTCAAAAAATATCTGCGCGAAAAATTAAACATGCCTGAAGAGCATCGACCCATCATAGGATGTGTCTGTCGCTTAGTTCCTCAAAAGGGTATCGAACTGATCAAACATGCCATTAAATATTCCGCTGAAAACAACGCTCAATTTGTCCTTCTTGGCTTATGCCCCATCCCCAGCATCGCCAAAGAATTTCATGAACTTAAAAACTCCTATGCAGATGATCAAAATATTAACATCACCCTGCACCTGCAAGAAGACTTAAGCCATATTATTTTTGGCGGCGCCGATATGATCATTGTCCCCTCACTCTTTGAACCGTGTGGCTTAACACAGCTCATCGCCCTAAAATATGGCACTATACCCCTTGTCAGAAAAACAGGTGGCCTAGGTGACACTATTTATGATATCGATAATGACGTACCAGCCGCTCATATGGGCAATGGATATGTCTTTGAAGATCCTACAAATAAAGCGCTCGAATCAGCTCTCAGTCGTGCCTTCGACTGCTGGTTCCACCATCTAGAAAAATGGCGCAAAATGATGATCGACGGAATGGCTGTAGACTTTAGCTGGAACGTCCCCTCAAATAAGTATTTAGAGATTTACAATAATCTCCTGCAGAAGCTTTAAATCAAAAATTATTTAACGCGAAGTTCGCGAAGAAGGCGAAGAAACAAATAATTTCTTTGCGCCTTTGCGACTTTGCGTTTAATCTTCGCGTTAAAGCAAGTATTTTTGCTGCGCCTCACTCTATTGGCTATTGATTTTTAACCTAAAGATTGGCAAACTGCACCCGTTATTCTTACGAGGAGTGCTCTGATGTCTCGCCTTGAAAAATACCTCAGCAAATACAGCTCATCTTCCCGCAACAAAGCTGTCATCGCCTACCTTGCCGCCCTTGATCATCTAGAAGAAAAATCTCCTCAAGTCGCCAAAGCGATCGTGCAAGAATTAGCCGATGAAAGATCCCATCTAAAGCTGATTGCTTCAGAAAACTTCTCCTCTCTCGCCGTCCAACTTGCCATGGGAAATCTGCTCACCGACAAATATGCTGAAGGTATTCCCGGACACCGCTTCTACGCTGGCTGCGAAAATGTCGATACAGTCGAAAGACGTGCGCAAGAACTACTCAAAACCATTTATGGCTGCGATCACGCCTATGTTCAACCCCATTCAGGAGCCGATGCCAACCTCGTAGCCTTCTGGGCTATTCTTGTCCAGCGCATCCAGAACAAAGAACTTGAAAAACTAGCCGTAAAATCTGTCGATGCATTAACTCCCCAAGACTACGAAAAAATCCGCCGTGAAATGGTACAGCAAAAGCTATTAGCCATGTCACTCAATTCAGGAGGACACCTTACTCACGGCTACCGTCATAACGTCTCCTCCAAAATTATGCAGGCAACGCACTATGATGTTGACCGCACTACCGAACAACTCGACTACAGTGTCCTTCATCAGATCGCTCAGAGAGAAAAACCACTCATTCTTCTCGCCGGATACTCAGCTCATACACGCCGGCTCAACTTTGCCACTCTACGCACCATCGCCGACGAAGTAGGCGCTGTCCTCATGGTCGACATGGCCCACTTCTCTGGCCTGGTCGCCGGGAAAGTCTTCACTGGCGACGAAGATCCTATCCCCTTCGCTCACATCATCACATCGACCACTCACAAAACTCTACGTGGACCACGAGGAGGATTCATCCTCTGTACCGAAGAGTTCCGCGAAATCGTCGATAAAGGCTGCCCACTTGTACTAGGTGGTCCACTCCCTCATGTCATCGCTGCCAAAGCCGTCGCCTTTGAAGAAGCTAATACTCCAGAATTCCAAGCCTACGCGCGACGCATTGTCGGAAATGCGCGCGCTCTAGCGCAAGCCCTGCAGAGCAAAGGAGTACGCATAGTCTCCGGTGGAACAGACAATCATCAGGTCATCATCGACCTCTCCTCTTTTGGCATCACAGGACGCCAAGCCGAGCAGGCTCTCCGCGCAGCGCATATCACAGTCAACAGAAACGCGATCCCTTTTGACCGCAATGGACCTTGGTATACATCCGGAGTACGTATTGGAACACCCGCCTTAACAACATTAGGTATGGGACCCAAAGAGATGGCAATGGTAGCCGAGTTCATCCATGAAATTTTATCCAACACAAAACCAGCCCCTGCAAAGGATGGCGGCCTAAGCCAAGCACAATACACTACTACTCCTACAACGGTTGAAAAAGTCCGCGAAGGAGTGAAAGCACTTTTAGTGCGTTTTCCTCTTTATCCAGAAATCGATACGACCTTATAATGAGGAACAAAGATTTTTTAGCGAGAGATTATTATGCCACAAGAAAATAATGAAAAGAACGAATCATTCCTAACTTTAAATGACAAGATCGATGAAACATTGCTCAATTCGCGCCGGCTCTTCCTCTGCGATGCAATCGATACAAACTCTTGTAACGACCTGATCCGAAAACTCTGGTACCTCGAAAATAAAGGGCCAGGAAAACCTATTCTATTTATCATTAATAGTCCTGGAGGCTCTGTAGACGCCGGCTTTGCAGTCTGGGATCAAATCAAGATGATCACCTCCCCTGTAACCACATTAGTCACAGGGCTTGCCGCATCTATGGGCTCCGTCCTAAGCCTCTGCGCAGCGCCCAAACGTCGCTTCGCAACTCCAAATGCACGGTTCATGATCCATCAACCGCACATTTCTGGAGTCATTCAAGGACAGGCTACCGACTTGGAAATCCATGCTGTAGAGATACTAAAGACACGTAAAGCCCTCGTCAAACTCTATATGGAAAAAACTGGAAAAGATGAAGCAACTATCGACAATGCACTCGACCGAGACACATGGCTTTCTGCTCAAGAAGCCCTTGAGTTTGGGCTGCTTGATGCAGTTGTAAATTCTTATCGCGACTTAACATAAATGGCATATTCCTACTACCCATTGACATTCTATAAGTATTCCGGCTGCGGAAACGACTTCATCTTAATCGATGATCGCTCCTCAGATACTCCAGAATCAATAGCCTCACACATCACTCATCTATGCCATCGCCATGAAGGCATCGGAGCCGATGGTGTCATTTTAATTCAGAATGGCCGACAAGGCTCTGACGTCTCTATCACCATCTATAATGCTGATGGCTCTTATGCTGAGCTTTGCGGCAACGGCCTGCGCTGCGTTATCCGCTGCCTACACGAAGATCTAGGCTTGGACCGCTCAAATTATACGATTTCCACAATGGCAGGAGTATATAATGCCAAGCTTTGTGGAGATGATGTCGAAGTCATGCTAGGCGATGCTGCCCCTATCCTAGGCCCATTTCGCACCCCCGAAGCTCCCAGCTTCCCTCTCTACTCTGTGCGCATAGGCGTTCCTCATGTCGTCCTCATCTGTCCCGATTTAGAATTTATTGATGTGCCTACCGTCGGCCGTCAAATTAGGCATAGTCAGCAATTTCAGCCTGAAGGCACAAATGTCAATTTTATTACTCTGCTTGACCAACACACTCTAGCTATACGTACGTATGAGCGTGGGGTCGAAGCGGAAACCCTTGCTTGTGGAACTGGTGGCGCCGCGTCAGCTATAGTAGCGGCTTTACATTACAAATTAAGCTCTCCCATCCATGTCCGTACTAGTGCCGGAGCCCATTTGCGTTATCACTTCCAAAACCATCAAGGTCAAGCAAAACAGATTACTATGCGAGGAGAAGCGCGTCGCAACTTCCAAGGGATTTATCAGCTGCCTATCCAAATACCTCAGGAAAATAAGCTGAAATCTCTTAGAGAAGCCTCTTACGCACTATTCTCATAACCCTTCAACTTTTAGGAATCGAATGGCTAGTAAAGCTAAATTTGAAGCACAAAACCCACTAATCCTCCGCTGTCATCGACTGATGGAAGCTTTTGCAAAAGCTGATGACGAGCGCGACTTTGCTCTAGATCGTCAAGAAGGTTTTTTAATTTACATCGATCTAGACAAATCTCAAGAAGAACTAGACATCCTCTTCAAAGAATTAAACTCACAACCCGATCGCTATGCACCCATCCCTAAACTGACTTTCTACGAAACCAAAAAAATCATGGAGGGTTTCGTCAACGAAAAAGTTTACGACATCGACACAAAAGAAAAACTTCTCGACATCATCCAATCCAAAGAAGCGCGTGAAAACTTTCTAGAATTTGTCTACGACCATCACTCCGAATTTGAAAAATGGCAGCAGTACTATCAAGAACGTTCTCGTATCCGCATCATCGAATGGCTAAGAAATAACAACTTCCACTTTGTCTTTGAAGAAGACCTCGACCTTGCCAAAAGCGTCGTCGAAAAATTAAAACTTAACCTCTTCGAAACAAAAGTTGGAAAAGACATCCTAAACGCACGCAAAATACTCTTTACCAAAGCAAAAACCTACTACTCCAACGAAGCCCTCAACCCCAGGCCAAAGCGCGGAAGACCACCTAAACAAGCCATAAAACAAGAGATTGAACCACAGTTCACTGGAGATTTTTATATTTCTGTCTCCATCCCCATCCGCCCTTTCCTCTTTACACCTGATCATCACGGCTCTTCCAATGCATTCAGCTTCTCATCCAAGTTCGAAAGCGAAGAAAGCCTTCTCGCAAGCCGTCGTCAAACTCAATCGGAGCGCGCTATCCGCATCGAAGACTTCCAAACCAAATTAGAATCACTGCGCTCTCTCTCCTCCAGCTGGGCCAAAGTTGATCATGGTCCAGTAGCCTCTCAAAAGCCTCAAGGTAAAAAAATTCTTAAATCTCAGCGCATTGAAGACGAATGGGATGATGAAGAAGATAATGAAGAAAAGCTTGATGTCAAAGAAAAATTTGTCCCTAAAGCAGCTGCCAAACAACCGCCTAAAAAACCCACTCCGCCTCCTCCTCCCGCTAAAAAGGCTCCTCCACCAAAACCATTCAAAAAAGCGCCACCTCCTCCACCACCACCTCCAAAGAAAAAACCCCTACCAAAACCGCCTATCAAAAAGCCTCCTCCAAAGAAAAAGCCTCCTGTCAAGGCACCACCTGTACCTGCGAACAAAGGGCGTCCAAAAGGAAGTACTAAAAAGAAGAGAATTATTAGAAGATAACGATTAAAATTTATAGGACCAGGACACACACGACCTACAGGACACACAGGACAAAAATAGTCTTTGTCGTGAGTGTCCTGTAGGTCCTGTGTGTCCTGGTCCTTTTCACAATGGAGCTAAATGAGCACTATAATCTGGCTCCTCGCTCTGCAGCTGTTGAATCACATGGTGCAAATTAATATACGCCCAATACTCAACAATCTTTTCATTCTCTAGACGATAGATAGAAGTCCCTCCACAGATAATGGGCTTATTCGAAGGAGGAATCCCTAAAAAAGGCCCCTTGTGTGTCCCCCGAGCATTCCACTGAACCGCTACCTTATCTCTCATCTCAAAGATATCTAAAAGCATCACACGGATATCTGGAAATGCCTCATGCCACTGACGATGCGCCTGCTCTACTGCTCTAGGTCCACGCGCCTCCCCCATTGGACTATGAATTAAGGCATCCTCAGAAAAAACTTCGTAAATTACAGAACAATTTTTGCGGTTCCAAATCTCACCCATATAGCGATTAATCAACTGCTGTCGCTCAGTAAACATGCTTCTCGCCTCCGTAACACAAAACTACTTTTGAATAACTACTGTAAACCCATTGCCTACTTTATCATCGATATCTTGAAAAGTCACTACCTTCCATTGCATTCTCTCACAAAGTGTTAAGAAATCTTCTGTAATCCACACAGAATAATGCCCATGAAGATCCACCTCTGGAGGATTAGGATGTTCATGCCTATCTAACAACTCCTCAAAACTCGTTCTAGGACGGTCTCGATCAAATGTCCTCTCCTTATGAGGTGCAATAATATACACATAACCCCCCGGCTTAACAACACGCAGCCACTCCTTTACTGTCTTGATAGGGTCATAAAAATGCTCAACAACATGAGAGCTAATCACAAAATCCCACACATTATCCTTAAAAGGCAGATCATCTCCAGGCGAAACAATATGCACCGGAGCATACTCTCCACAAGTCTTAAGCTCACTCTGTTTAAAATCTGTCGTATAATCATCGCAATAATCTACATTTAAAGTCTTAAGTCCAAATGGATTATGCGCTGAAGCTCCTATCTCTATCCCTCTCAAGCCATCTAAAAGCTGATGTGCTAATGCGCTCTCAGAAAATTTATTTAAGGCAGGCTTTTTTTTAGGTGTAGGATGAGCTTTGGTCTTCGTTTTCTTAATAGGTTCCTGAGCCATACCAAAACTTTCTTGCTCAACACAAAGCAGAAGGCAACTCAATAAAGCGATTCGAAAAAATGCGTGCATAGGATACTCCAAAAGTAATTTTTAAAAGTGCGGTCTTCCAATCGAAGATAGAGAAATCGCGTGCATTAAAATTTAGCATTCTTTAACATTTTGGCATTATAAATTTTCAACTCTATTTCTATGACATCAATAAGACCTTACGATCAATCAAATCCTTCTGAAAAACTCCGCCATCCTATAATAATTAAGATTACTGAAGCTGATCAACTGACTGTTATTTATAAGAACATTATTTTTGATTTAGATTTTTTTGATTTAGCCAATAGTCGGCTGGCATGTAAAAAATTTTATACACTTTCTAAAGCTCTTTTTGACGCTTATCTCGACATCATCAATCACATTTGGCTAAACAATTATCCAAGCATTAGCCGGCAACATACATTTCATGAAGTCTATTTCCTTGGCCTTAAACCTTTTCTTATTAAAAAAGAGACTCAAAATGATAGTCGACTAACACCTCTTGGAGCTCGTCCTACTGCTATTCTTTCGATCGAGAATACTCAACCTGTTTACCAAGCTTGTCAATATTCTATTCAATCGGACTCTATTGACACTTTTGAAAGAAAGGCTCTTAATGAAGCTGTTAAAGTAATTCAGTTTTATCAAAAAAATCAAAAAGGCAAAGAACCCTCCAAAAATGATCATAAAGTATATAAGAAATATGCTCCCTCTTTCCTAGAAATGGCTATGAGCTATATTACCGGGTCCTAATATAAGAGTATGCCTTGATGAAAAAAGCTATCCAAACTTCAAATGCTCCTAAAGCCATTGGCCCTTATTCACAAGCCATTGTTTCTACCTTTTCAAGTCTTATTTTTGTCTCTGGACAGCTTCCCATCGACCCCTCTACAGGAAAGATGATAGAAGGCAACATACAAACCCTAACACGCCAAACACTAAAAAATATCGAGGCCATACTAATCGCTGCAAACAGCTCTATACAGCATATTCTCAAAATCGAACTCTTTCTTGCAGATATGAATGATTTTGCTTCTGTAAACGAAATATTCAATGAATTTTTTACAGTTCCGCCCTTTCCGGCTCGCCAAACAATCCAAGTAGCTAAACTGCCTCTTAATGCGCGTATTGAAATCTCATGTATTGCAGGAATCCCTTCTTCCAGTCACTGAAAGAAGGGATTAAAAAGATTATTTTTGCATTTTTGCTTTTTCACGTGTTGTAGAGATGTCTTTTAAACCTTCTCTTTTAAATAGATCTTGTGCACGGTCTAATTTCTCATTATTATCTGTTTGAGCAGCAATAAGATATTGACCAGCTTTTAATGACTCTTCAAACTTCTTAATCTCCATGTCAGGAATATTTAGGCTTTTCATCGAAATGTTTGTATTAGGAAAATTTTGAGGAGTTTTAGAAGACTGCTGCTGATGTTGAGACTGTTGTTGATGTTGTGGGTTCTGTTGATGTTGAGATTGTCTCTCATTAGGATTGGATGGTCTGCTTGGCAATTGTCCAGAAGCAGAACGAGGAACTTGCACAGAAATCTCTTGTGTTGATAAACCCATATTGCGGAGTTGATCAACAATTTTACGGACTTGATCTTCTGTCTTCGCTATGCCGTAAACTGTATTCTTCATAAGAACCTCCAGATAGGTTATTGGTTTAATTACAGCTACAAAGCTCAACATATTTTTTTAATTTATATCTGTAAAGAGGGAAAATCCCTAAATTAATTCAATTTTTGGTAAAATTTTTAGTAAAATGGTGAATAAATGAATGAAAAGACTAAAGATCTTATTACCAACCGAAGAGCCTGGCACGACTATGAGATCCTCGAAACCTTCGAAGCAGGTCTAGTCTTACAAGGAACTGAGATAAAATCCCTACGCCAGAACGGAGGAAGCCTCCAGGAAGCCTACGTTAAAACCCTCAAAGGAGAAGTTTGGCTCATAGGAAGCAGTATCCCACCCTATAAATATGGCAATGTTTACAATCACGAAGAAAAACGAGACCGTAAACTCCTCCTTCACGTCCGAGAGATCGAGAGTCTCCGTTTAGCTGTCCAGGAAAAAGGACTAACTGTCGTAGCCTTAGCGCTTTATTTAAAAGATGGTACAGCCAAAATAAAAATTGCCATTGCCCGAGGAAAAAAATTAGTCGATAAACGCCACGCCATCAAAGAGAGAGACGATACACGACATATGCAAAGAATCATGAAAGATTACAAATGATCATTACTCTCTATTCCGTAGGAAAAAACAAAGAACAATGGCTAGAAGAAGCATGCAGCGAATATATCAAACGCCTAACCCCCGATGCCATCGTCCAGACCGAATGGCTGCGCGATGATCAACAGCTTATCAAAGCAACCTCCAAGGAGAAGCGATTACTCTGCCTCGATCCTCTAGGAAAAGAATTTACTAGTGAACAGTTTTCAAAGTATCTCATCCAAGAACTTGAAAATAGCGGTGCCCGGCTAGGATTTGTGATCGGAGGGCCCCTAGGACTCCCCAAGGAGCTTAAGGAGAAACATCCTCTAATTAGCCTCTCTAAGATGACATTCACTCACCAATGCACACGCCTTATCCTACTAGAGCAGATCTACCGCTCTTTCGAAATCGCAAAAGGCTCCCCCTATCATAAATAAACCCCTGCCCTTGCCCCTGCCCGAATTTTAACCCGGGCACGCACACGGGCACGGGTTAAAATTCGGGCAAGAGATTTAACTTTTTTCCTGCTTGAGCTGATAAGCATGTTGAAAGTAAATCACTGCTCCATTGATCAAAGCAGCTCCAATCGCTGTATCAATCCATCCACGCAAGTCTGTAGGTACATCCAAAACCTTAATCATTACTCCTAAACCTATCATCGAGACCAATAAAATATAGTATTTAGCACTATACACGTGCAGAAAAGGCGTTGGGTTGGGAAAGCTTAATATGCGCTTTACACCCTGACGCGCTGACTTGCCCAAGACATATCTTCCCTTGAAATAGCCCACAAAAAGAGCAAGTACGATTAAAAAAATAACTGCTAGATCCTTCCCCCCCCACCATTTGACCTAACGAAGTAAGAAATAACTCATTTCGCACCTTTGACACATCCATCAACGGCTCTACTAGCATTTTTAATCCAATATTCAACAAAAATACTCCCACGGCCAACCAAACTAACCCCGAAAAAATAATCAAGTTTCTATGTGAAAACTTCATGGTAGACCTCCAATTTTTGGATTAGAGACTAACAAATCTTTCCACTAAATGAAAGAAAGAAAATTCTCTTTAAGAGGGTATCTATAGTTCAAAATCTCTAGACAAAATTATCTCTAAAGGATATAAATTAATAATCTATAAAAATTCGAATTTGAGAATTACAAATGAACATTTCTATGACTTTTTTAAGAACTGCTTTCGTCCTCTTGTCAGCGCTTATCGGCTGCTCTATCGGAATTTCAACCGCCCAACCCGATACTCTGCTCGCACACCTATTCATCGGATCTCTCGGTGGTTTTGCCTTCGCCTGCCTACTTCTCATCCTCGAACAGATCGCAAAACGCGGTGCCTCTCTCCGTGGACTTAACATCCTCTCTCTGGGCATCTTCTTCGGAATACTTCTTGGAACAGCAATCCACTCCCTCATCTCCTCCATTCTCCAATCTTCTACCCTAATGCTCTCTCCAGAAGCCAGCTCTATCGTAAATGCCATCATTTACCTCTCCTGTACCTACTTCGGAACAGTACTCATCGCACGCGCCTCTCAAGAGATCTATATCACCGTCCCTTTCATGCGCTTCAAACCCACTGCACCCACCAAAAAAGACATCTTGCTTGACGGCTCTGTCTTACACGATCCTCGACTCATCGATCTCGCCGCCTCCGGCCTCATGGATAACCATATCATTCTGCCTCGCTATATCGTCATGGATCTTCAAGACGCCAGTGAAGAGGCTGAAGATGAGGGATGCCGCATCAAAGCGCGCCGTAGCCTTGAAGTTATTGCAAAGCTAGAAGCTCTCCCAGACCTACATTTGCGTTATACAGATGTTACCTTTCCCGAAATCAAAGACCCTGTAGCTTGCTTAACACGCTTAGCGCGCCATCTAGACGCCAATATCCTTACTGCAGACATCAGCCGTGTGCAGCAAGCCGCCATTGAAGGCGTGCGCGTTATCAATATCCATTCCCTCTCAAATGCTCTCAAGCCTCTGACCCAAAATGGCGAATACATGACCATTAAGATCCAGCGTTATGGGAAAGAGCCGCGCCAAGGCGTTGGGTATCTTGACGATGGCACTATGGTCGTCGTCAATGGAGGAGCAGGATTTATTGGTGATACTATTCGCACACAAGTCCTTTCCGTAAAACATACCTCTTCAGGCCGCATGATTTTTTGTAATGCCTTAGAAGAGGGAATGACTCATGATGACATTCTACTACCCCAAGAAGCCTTGAGAGTTGACGGAGAGCCTATTAAGCGCCTCTACTCATGATTATAGGCATTGGTACGGATATCGTCGAAGTTGCACGCATTGAGCTTGCAATTGTACGACAAGGCGAACGTTTTATTGAAAAAATTTTTACACAAAATGAAATTGAATACTGTACACGTTACCAGCGTAGCGTCCTGCATTATGCAGGACGCTTCGCAGCCAAAGAAGCTATTCTAAAGGCAGCTGGGACAGGATTACGGCCCCCCTTTACCTGGCACGATATCGAAATCATTAACTTGCCGGAGGGACAGCCACACGCTCATCTTCATGGAAGCTTTAAAGAACTATTGGAAGGCTTAATGCTCCACCTCAGCATTAGCCATTGCGACAGCTATGCAGTGGCCTTTGCCACACTTTCAAAGCGAGAAGGGTAGTTCTACAGAAATGAGATACTGAATTGCATTTTTGGGGCAGTTCCGCGCATAGACACGATAAAATACACCCCCTTCAAAACTAAATTCCGGAAAAGAGAGCTTAGATTTCCAACCGATATCTACAGATTGATGATGAATACTCCCATACCCATCAAAAGTCCCCAAAAAAAGAATATCCTTTCCTAAGCCCCAAAGAGTACGCACATGAAGAGCATTGCGCCAAATATCACAGTATTGCGTCTCTAAAGCCGCTTCAAACCTCACGATCGGAGACCCTACGTCAGCAATCGCAAAGCCCATCAAAGCCCACTGACGGAATAGCCACGCATTAAAAGGGGCATACTCTTTACCAAAAGCTAAGCTAATTTCACTATTAATATCTCCATGCAAAAACTCGCCAATATCGGTATGGGCTGCTTCTGAGGCGCTCACTAGTGTAATTCCAACCACAGAACTAAACCAGTCACCCACTACATCATCCGTCAGCTGGTAGCGCAGCAAAAATGCTATATCATTATAATGGAAGTAGTCATGTGAGCTAGTTTGAGCCCCAGTTAAGGCTATCTGCCCATTCCAGTTTTCCCAAAAAGTTAATCCCAAACCGGCCGTACAGAAATGATCATGGCCTGAAAATTCCGTTTGTCCCTTCTGCTCTTCTACCTTGTGATAGCTCTGAAACCGGTATTTAAACGAAGGATAAAATTCAAATACACGCGAAAACCAAGGAGCATAGTCCAACGCAAAAAGTGAATTCACCCAAAAAATACAATTGAATACTAAAACGCTAAGCGGCAGAATTTTATCCATAAACTAATACCTATCACAAATTCACATTAGGTTGAATCATGATTTGCGCAGTGATTAAGGGACCTACGTTCGAAGATGCCTCACAGCAAATATCTCAGGCAATCGCAGGAGATGCTAACTTAGTCGAACTTCGCCTTGATGCATTTAAATCTCTTGATGCATCCGGTATTACACAACTCCGTTCGAAATTTTCTATCCCCATGATTTTTACTCTAAGGAGTACTACACATGGTGGAAGCTGTACTCTCTCAGAGCATGAGAGATTAAATACTATCCAAAATTTAGCCAGCTTAATACCTGAATATCTCGATATTGAAAGCCATGTCCCCTCCGAATTTATTAAAAATATAAGTTGTCAATATCCCAAAATCAAACTCATGCTCTCCTTCCATGATTTTAACCAAACTCCCCACGACCTGGAAGCAATTTATCAACAAATGCAAAAAATTTCCGCCGACCTCTACAAAGTAGCTGTCAAAGCCAATAGCACTCTTGATGCTTTTCGCCTCCTCTGCTGGTCATACAAAAAACCAAAACTCGTCGCAGTGAGCATGGGGTCTCATGGGTATATCAGCCGCATTCTTGGCCCAGTTATTGGCTCTCCTATCTCTTACGCATGCCTACAAGAAAACCTACAGTCCGCTCCAGGCCAAATTCCACTACACATTCTAAAGAATCAGTATCGCTACCATACTCTCAATCCTGAAACAGCCATCTATGGCCTCATTGGCGACCCTGTCGAGCAGAGCGTATCACATCACTCGCACAATGCCCTCATGAAGGCTTCACAATGGAATGCCATCTACATTAAAATGGTAGTCAAACCCGATGAACTCGAGCAGTTCTTACAACTCGCTAAGAAACTGCCCATTCGAGGATTAAGTGTTACAATGCCCCTCAAAGAGAAAATCATCCCCTTCCTCGACCAGATCGATCCTCCTGCCAAAGAAATGGGAGCTGTTAACACACTACACTTCAATCAAGGAAAAATTACAGGCTATAATACAGATGCAATGGGAGCCCTCAATGCCCTCGAAGAGTATGGGCCTGTTAAAGGAAAACGCATCATCATGATCGGAGCAGGAGGTGCCGCCAAAGCGATTGCCTACGAAGCCTATCGACGAGGAGGCGAACTGACCATTGTCAACAGAGATGTAGAAAAAGCAGAGAAACTGGCAAAGAAACTACATGCTGTCGGCAAAGGCTTAGACTATATGGCAGAGTGCTTTCAGACAGGATATGATATCCTCATCAATACCACACCCTTGCCCTTACCTATCGATCCACAGTATATTATTCCTCATACACTCGTCATGGACATCAAAACCCAACCAAAAGTCACACCCTTTCTACAACATGCCCTAGATAAACAATGCCAAGTCGTCTATGGCTACCGCATGTTTGTCGAACAGGCCATCGGCCAATATAACATCTGGTTCAAAGAGCAAAATGACCCCACTCATTTTAGAGCTATCCTCGAACAAAAAGTCCTCGAAATTCTTTCCTAATTAAACGCAAAGGCGCAAAGAAAAAGCAAAAAATATTTTTTTCTTTGCGGCTTTGCGACTTTGCGTTTAATTTATGCCAGGCCTGCGGCTGACAAAGCTCTCTCAGCCTCAAGCGCTGCCATGCAGCCTGTTCCTGCTGCAGTTATCGCTTGGCGATACTCGAAGTCTTGAGCATCACCCGCCGCAAAAACAAACGGCAGGCTTGTCTTACACGTACCCGGCTGCACACGAACGTACCCATTAGGATGTAAATCTATCTGCCCTTCCAAAAACGCGGTATTAGGGATATGGCCCACCGCAAAAAAGACTCCGCCTGCCTCGTGAGACTGTTCCTGCTTTGTCTTTATATTCTGAATTACTACACTACGCACTAAGCTATCTCCCTCAACTCGCACAATCTCGCTATCCCACAGGATTTCTACCTTAGGATTGTTAAAGGCGCGCTCTTGCATAATCTTTGAAGCTCTCAGCTCATCGCGGCGATGCACAATATAAACCTTGCTACCAAACTTTGTCAGGAAGGTTCCCTCCTCAACAGCAGAATCTCCCCCTCCAATCACAAAAAGAGGCTTATTGCGAAAAATAGGTATAGCTCCATCACACACCGCACAGGCTGTCACACCCTTTTGCCAAAACTCTCCGTCGCGTGTGCCTGGTATATCCAAACGCTTTGCGCGTGCGCCTGTCGAAATAATAACCGCATCAGCAAAAACCTCAGTCTCTCTTCCCGTAATCTTGAAGGGACGCTGCTTAAAATCAACTGAAACAACATCTTCGACTAAAAGCGTCGTTCCAAAGCGTTCCGACTGCTTTCTAAATAATCCCATTAATTCAGGCCCTGTAATACCTTCTGGAAAGCCTGGATAATTTTCAACTTCTGTTGTCGTCATCAACTGTCCACCTGCAGGCCCATTCAAAAAGCCTTCATAAAGGAGCGGCTCCAGGTTAGCACGCGCTGCATAGAGTGCTGCAGTATATCCTGCAGGACCTGAACCAATAATAACTAGCTTGACTTTTCGCATGGAACTCTCCTATCAAGATTAAGGCGAATAAAAAGTGTTTCAAGGACATTTTGAAGAGGCACAGAACGTTGCAACCCCGTGGAAGCTTCTTTGACAGCATCTTGGACAAAATCCATCTCTAACATAGCTCCACGTTGGATGGCTTGAACCAACATGTCCCTATGCTTTGCATGCCAAAGACCCTGCTCATCACCATGATAATGTAACAAAACCATGTCACGATACCAAGCAGAGATTTGTTCAAAAAGCAGATGTGCCTGCTCGGCATGCTGTACAGCCCCTGCACCCGCTTGCAGTTTTTCGAGTTGGTCCCGCTGAACCGCAGTAAGGTCCGATTCTGAAACCTCTTCATCATTCGATTTTAAAGCATCAATTTGTTCAGCAATAGAATGAGTCACTTTTGTAAGTTCGTGATACCCATCAAAACCGCCTCTATCCAACACAGGAACTATAAAAGTCTCGAAGGGATCTTGCTGGCTCTCTAATAGCTTCAGAGCATGAGAAATAGAACCTTTACTTGCTCGTGCAATTGTGCGTGATTGTTCTAAGTCCAATCCTCGTGTAGTCTGGAGCCAGGGGATCATTTCATGTAAAGTAATTGCTTTAAATGGAATCGTATAACAACGCGAAAGAATGGTCGGAAGCAGCAGTTCCGAAGAGCTCGACACAAGGATAATCATAGTGTGTGGAGGAGGCTCTTCAAATGTCTTTAAAAGAGCATTTGCACTATAAACAAGCATCCTCTCCGCCTCATAGATAATGAACACCTTCCACTTCGATTGATAAGGAGATAAAGTGACCTCTTCGCTAAATGCACGCATCGTTTCGATACTGTGGATGCCAATTTTTCCTTCTGGAGAATATTCATGTAAATCGGGATGAAAAGAGCGCAACCCCTCTCCTAAAAGTTCTATAGCAAAGGCTCGGGCAAAACAGCCCTTACCAACACCTGCAGGTCCTGAAAATAATAGTGCATGAGGGATCGCCTGGCTCTTCAACAGTTTTTGAAGATATTTCTTTATAGATGGATTGCCTATCAATTGGTCAAACATTATACCTATCTGATAGTGAACTTATGGCACTCTTTAAAACAGCTTCTTGACTCTGTGAAGCATCTATAATCACACACCGCTGCGGGTCTTGCTTCGCTCGCATCAAAAGTGCATCGCGCACCTTCTGATGAAATGTCATCGCTTCAGACTCAATACGGTCCACCATCCCTTCGGCTGCATTTTCCTTATGAGCTGCTCGCGTACGCTTTAAACCTACCTCGACAGGCACATCCAGTAAAAGAGTCATGTCGGGCTCTCTACCGTGACAAGCCAACTGACATAACTTTTGCACGTATTCAACACCTAGGCCCCGAGCAGAGCCTTGGTACGCTATTGTAGAGTCATTAAATCGGTCACAAAGCACCACCCATCCATTTTCAATAGACGGCAAAATAACCTCTTCCAAATGCTGTGAGCGTGATGCTAAAAAAAGGAACAGCTCAGCCGTAGAATCAATCAGTACATTTTCTTTAGATTCCAACAAAAGACGACGAATACTTTCACCCAAAGGAGTGCCGCCAGGCTCTCGGGTACAGCGGACAGTGATTCCCTTACTTTCAAAAAGTTTGGCTATGGCAGCGATCAGAGAGCTCTTTCCAGCTCCTTCACCCCCTTCAAAAGTAATGAAAAGTCCTTTTTTCAACATTTGTTAAATCATTTTTTTAGGGTCTACAAGAGCATCAAACTCTTCTGCCGAAAGCAATTTCATCTTTAGGCATGCCTCTTTAAGCGTGATATTCTCCTCAAACGCCATATGTGCTGCCTTCGCCGCTTTATCATACCCTATCTTAGGATTCAAAGCTGTCACCAACATCAACGAATGCTCCAAATAGGTTTCCATCTGCTTTTTATTCGGTTTTAAACCTATAATAAGGTGGTCAGTAAATGAACGACAGCTATCTGTCAAAAGTCGCACAGACATCAGAAAGTTATAGATAATCAAAGGCTTAAAGACATTCAGCTCAAAATTTCCCTGCGACCCCGCCATTGTAATCGCCACATCATTCGCAATCACCTGCACAGAGACCATCGTCATCGCCTCTGACTGTGTCGGATTAACCTTTCCTGGCATTATTGACGAGCCTGGTTCATTTTCAGGCAAAAAGAGTTCATTCAACCCACAACGTGGCCCAGAACCCATCCATCGGATATCATTCGCGATTTTCAATAATGCCGTCGCCAGCGTCTTCAGCGTCCCACTAGCATAGACTAAAGGGTCATGCGCTGCTAATGCTGCAAATTTATTTTTTGCTGGAATAAAAGGAAGGTGTGTCATCTCAGAAATTTTTTTAATCGCTCTTTCAGCAAACTCAGGAGGCGCATTCAAGCCCGTTCCCACTGCTGTGCCACCTAGTGCTAAAGAATAGAGCTCTTCCTTAGCACGAGAAATCCAGCGAATGTTGTCATCCAGTTGAGTTACATATCCAGAAAATTCTTGACTAAGAGCGATAGGAACCGCATCCATCAAGTGTGTACGGCCTATTTTAATAATCCCCTTAAACTCGTCCATCTTTGCTGCTAAAGCATCGCGCAGCCTCTTCAACGCTGGAAGCAACCGATGGTTTAGCTCCTCTACAGCAGCAATGTTCATCGCTGTTGGAAAGGTATCATTCGATGACTGGCTTTTGTTGACATCATCATTAGGATGGACAGGCTGCTTACTTCCTAAAACACCTCCTGCTAACTCTATAGCCCGGTTCGAAATCACCTCATTCGCATTCATATTCGTTTGAGTGCCACTGCCCGTCTGCCAAACTCGCAAAGGAAAATGGTCATCCAACTTTCCCTCCAGCACTTCTTCAGCTGCCTTAATAATCCATTCCGCTTTCTGACGGTCTAATAACCCAAGCTCCAAATTAGTTTCTGCAGCCGCTTTCTTAATGATACCCATTGCACGAATCATGCTAGGAGGCATAACTTCTTCGCCAATCTCAAAATGCACCAAAGAACGCGCCGTCTGAGCCCCATAATAGCGGTCAGCGGGGACTTCGACTTCTCCCATGCTATCTTGTTCTTTGCGACTCTTCACAAACAATCTCGCATTTAATTAAACGCAAAGACGCAAAGGCGCAAAGACTAAATAGTTAACTTTGCGCCTCTGTTCTTAAATTTTTATTTAAGCAAACTGCTCTAAAAAGCGGATGTCATTTTCCGTGAACATCCTAATATCCGTAATACCATACTTTAACATTACCATGCGGTCGATCCCCATCCCCCAGGCAAATCCCGTATACTCTTCTGGATCTACTCCGCCAAAGCGCAATACTTCTGGATGAACCATTCCCGCTCCAGCAACCTCTAACCATCCTGTCTGCTTGCAAAGTGAACAGCCTGCTCCTTTGCACGATATACAGTTAATATCGACCTCCATCCCAGGCTCTACAAAAGGAAAGTAACTCGGTCGTACCCTAATCTGAACATCAGGATGAAACAACTGTTTAAAAAATTGTTCCAACGTCGCTAACAGATCGCCAAAAGTAACATTTTTATCGACATAAAACGCTTCCAACTGATGAAAGAAAACGTGCGATCTAGCCGAAATATCCTCATTCCTAAATGCTTTTCCAGGAGAAACCACCCGAATCGGCGGCCGCTGACTCTCCATCACGCGCACCTGCACATTAGAAGTATGCGTGCGCAACAGAACTTGATCAGCAATATAAAACGTATCCTGCATATCGCGCGCAGGATGATCTGGACCCATATTTAACGCTTCAAAATTGTAAAACTCAGAATCAATATCTGGTCCAACCTGTACGCTAAAACCCATTTTTCCCAAGATCTGCAACATCTCATCAACCACTTGAGAAATAAGATGCTTCTTGCCTAAAAAGCGGCGTCTACCCGGTAGCGAAGTGTCAATATCCTCTCGAGCCAGCCGCTCCTTAAGCTCTGAACTCGATTGTGACAAAAACAGCTCGTCAATCTGCCGAGTAATCGTCTCCTTAAGGTCATTAATCTCCTTTCCCCTTGCAGGACGCTCCGCAGGATCCACCTCCTTAAGCCCCTTCATCAAGTCCTGGATTAATCCCTTCTTTCCCAAAAACTTTATCTTTAATGCCTCGACTTCAGCAGCTGTCTTTGTTGTGCTGAGATCTTTATCGAACTGACTACGAATATCAATGAGAGACGTCTGCATGGTGCTACCCACTGCTAATCAAAAAGAAGTGCGGAGGGAAACCCCTCCGCAAAAGAATTTAAGAAGCCAAAGCTTCTTTTGCTCGTTCCACAATTGTCGCAAAAGCATCTGGATCTCTAACTGCTAAATCAGCCAAGACCTTCCTGTCTAATTCACAGCCAACTAGCTTCAATCCATGCATAAACTTGCTGTAAGAGACGCCATTAATCTTCGCTGCTGCTCCAATACGTTGGATCCATAAGCTGCGAAAGTTGCGCTTATTTTGTTTACGATGCTCATAATTAAATGCCAACGCACGTAGCACAGCGGTAATAGTGAGGCGCAGGTGGTTTTTACGATCTCCACGGAACCCTTTGGCGCGCTTGTACAGTCTTTTTTTGCGACGGTGCGTGGCGACAGCATTGGTTACTCTAACCATAGCTTATCTCCAGTTTTAGCGGCATCATCATGACGCCTGTTAGTATTACTCGACACCCATCATCCGTTTATACGTTTTGAGTAGTGTGTCATCGACCAAAGCTGGACGCGACAAATGGCGCTTTAACTTTCCAGACTTCTTGGTCAATATATGCCGTTTGCCAGGGCATGCGCGCTTCAGCTTTCCTGTTGCTGTTAAGCGGAACCTGGATGCTACGGACTTATTTGTTTTCATCTTAGGCACAGCTGCTCTCCTAATCTGTGTTCTCTTTCGAAGAAGGTTACTCTGCAGAAGCGGGAGCTGCCGCTGCCTTCTTCTTTTTCGTCGAGGGCGCCAAAACCACTGTAATGGTGCGTCCCATGCGTTTCGCAGGCGCCTCGATATCGGAGATATCGCTTAATTCGTCGCAAAGATCCTTTACGATTTTTTCGCCGATCTCCGGATGCACCATTTCGCGTCCTCTAAAGGTGCAGGTGACTTTTACTTTATTCCCTTTGATGAGAAACTCCCTGGAATGACGAGTCTTAGTTTTCAGGTCGTTATCATCAATGTTGGGTTTAACCTTTACCTCTTTGACCTTTATCTGGTGTTGAGACTTTTTACTCTCTTTTTCCCGCTTCGTTTGGTCATAACGAAACTTACCATAGTCGATGATCTTACAAACTGGAGGGATCACGTTGGGGGCAATTTCCACCAGGTCTAATCCAGCGTCTTCAGCCATTCTGAGTGCCTCAAATAAAGGCACAACCCCAACCTGTTCTCCACTGGCGCCGATCAATCGCACTTTGGGCGCTCGGATTTCTCTATTCGCTTTCAAGCCCTTTTTCTACTCCTCTATTAGCCATTGGAGCGCTTTTGGGAAATCTTTGGTGTGCTGTTCTAATAACAGCGCCATCAAAGTTTCCAGCGACACAAGAGCATTTACTTCTACAAGCACGACATTTGTAAAGTCAGGGATGGGAGTTGCATCAATCGTGATGCTCGCCACGCACCAAGGTTGGCCGAAGCGATCCTTAACTAGTAGGTCAAAACGCGGTCCGCGCTGGCCTTCTTCACTGGGGAGAGATTCCCCTTTCAGACTGCATCTTTGGATCGCATTTAGAGCTAATTGTCGTTTTTCATCCCAGACGTTCTGCTTGAGACGTCCTTTGGGCTTCGCGAATCGCCAAGCCCAATAATACTCAACTCCAAGCATCTTATAGGTTTTTTCAATCTGATGCAAGGAAGAAATCAGACTTTCTACGGCGGACCCTGTGGAAAAAAAAGAGTGCGTGACAAAAGATGTTTTGCGAGAGCAGCCGTAGAGTTCCCAGGCGGAGGCAAAGGGGATTGGATCTGGGTAGAGGAAAATTTTTTGGCCAAAAGAGTGATGTGAGCGATTTTTTAGGAAGCAGAGAAGATGTTCAGCGCGGATTTCCGCTTGCCAGTTGTCAGCTCCTGTGTCGACGCTACCTTCGATGATTTCAGCACTAGAGGACTTGACAATCCATTTTAAAAGAGCCTCTTTCCATTGCAGACCCTTAGCGAGCCATATCCAAGCTCCAAGATCTATTGACGGAGCTATAAATAGCCCTAGTTCCTCTCCAAGAGTAACGTGGTCGTTCTTCTTTGCGGTTGTTAACTGTTTGCGTATTGTAGGGAGCTCTGCAGAGTCTTGGACAGCGTAGCCAATTAAACGAACAGCAGCCATTTCATTATCAAAGTCATATTCGGCGGGTAGTTCGACGAGTTTCCAAAGACGAAAGCTGTGAGCGCTATTTGTGGGAGCAAATTCTCCAGATTTTCCGAGAAGGAATTCCCCATCACCTTCAAAAACAGAGACAACTTCCTGCGAGATGCTTTCCGTGATAGATTCCGGCCACATTCCTTTATGATGCTTTAGATAAGCAAGAGCATTCTCAAGGACCATTTCTCTCGAAGAGAAAGAGAGGTTAGAAAGAGAGCGTAAAGACTGCTGTACGACTTCTTCAGAGATGGCTTGGTTAATGGGAGAAGGCAAATAGAAGTCTACGTAGAAAGTCTCGCCTCGAGCACCCATGTCGACCCAGCGAGCACGAGGGAGCGACTTCTTGACAGCTAGAGCAAGAAGTAGAGAGCCAGTGTTAAGTAGAGGTGAGAAAGTATTAGACATATACCAAGGTTGGGATATAGCTGACTCGAACAGCTGACCTCCACGATGTCAACGTGGCGCTCTAACCAACTGAGCTAATACCCCGGTTATAAAACGTCTGCGAATATACCATTCCCCTCTCGAAAGATGCAAGCAAAAATATTCTAATTTCTAAGATAGTGGATAATTTGGAGTTAGGTTTAATAAAAATTCCTCACAAGGTATACAAAGGATATTTTTCTTAACAAGGCGAACATTTCCCCGATAAAGCAAAATAGCTTTTGCTTCAGGATAATCTTCTAAAAATGCGCTAAGGCCTCTTAGATCTTCAGGAAGAATGGATTCTGAATGCTTCACTTCAATTGCCCAGAAGCCTATAGGCCCAAATACTACAAAATCCACCTCGACTCCCGATCGAGTTCTCCAAAAGTGTAGAGTATGTTTTTCAGATGTATAGTCTCTCCAAGCAACTAAATGTTGTGCAACTAATCCCTCAAGAGCCTGTCCGTCCAATTCAGAACGAACATCTTTCAGAGAATAGGGTCGAAGATCTCTATAGACTCCAGAATCAAAAAAATAAAATTTAGGGTGAGAACTCAATTCTCGCTTAGAACGATTAGTAAATATTTGAATTTGAAAAGCAATATACATCTCTTCTAAAATTGTAATCCAGCTATCAACCGTGGTTCGTTTAACCTGGCATTCTCTTGAAATATTTGTCACATTAATGACAGAGGCATGAGAAAAGCTCATTGTTTGTAGAAAACGAACAAATGGCTCCATGTTTCGAATGAGTCCTTCAGCTTTTATTTCTTCTTCGAGATAGAGAGAAATGTAGGCCTCTAATATTTCCTTTGGACTTGAAGAATCAAAACGAAGAGGGAGCAGCCCATAGAGCATTGCCTCTTCAAGTTGAAATTTGTCTTTTATTTCTACAGCCATAAAAGGATGCAAAACTTTTTTTAACGCACGTCCTCCTAGCAAATCTATTCCATCACGTTTGAGTTTTCGTGCATTTGAACCGGTGAGGATAAATTTCCACCCACGTTTTTCTTCAATGAGAAGATGGATCACAGATAAGAGAGCAGGAACTTTTTGAATCTCATCGATAACAATAGTACTTTTCTCTGGCAAAGCATAAACTAAAAATTTTAACTGATCAGGGTCCGCTATAAACTTGAGCCGCTCTTTGTTTAGCCTTAAATCTATTAAAAGGGCGTGAGGATGTCTCAAAGAAGCAAGAGTAGACTTTCCTGTTCCTCTTGGTCCAAAAAGAAAATAACTCATTTGCGGTTCTTGAAAAACTCTTTCTATCGGAACAAATGTCATTTTGGGTCTCATTTTGACATCTCTAATGTCATTTTGAGTCTCATTTTGACATTAGTAATGTCATTTTGCAAGAAAAATCCTCTTCATTTCTCTATAATCTCTGTTTTCTCTGTTGTGAAATTAGCGAGGTTGATGAAGTATTTATTTTCTTCTTTGAGAGGTGGAAGGTTTGCCGCAAGCGCTTCTTGGTCTTTGCACTTGGCAATGAGTTGCTCTAAGAGGGCCAATTGATCTTCGGCCTTAAGAGTTTTCTCAGCATCAATCTCTACTTCGATGTACTGATCAAGATCTGTTTTGATCGATTCGGCAAGCTGTCTAAACTGCGTGATGTCTTTACGAATAACGTAAGCCATTTTAAGGTGATCATAGTATCTACTGCCTGTAAATGAACCGAGTAGATTGGTTTTTGCCGTATGCCAGAGCCGGTAAATAATCGAAAACCAAGCGACCAGTGTTACTACAACAATAATGGCGACTAGTGCGATCACAGGAAAAGACCCTAATAAAAGCAAAAAGAAAAATCCTCCTCGCTGTTCTAAATTATCAAAAAGATCAGACATCGAATAGAGGAGATAAATAGAGGTAGCTGTAAGAAAGAGCGTGGCAATAACCCCTGCCAAAAAAAGCCATGCTTGCTTAATCTGGTAGCTTTTGGGATCGGCATGATATGTCTTAGCGATCTCTGAAATGACGTGATGATCTCGTTCGACAAGTGAAAGCTGGGTCTCCAACTGGTAAGAGAGTATTTTTTTTCTTCGTAACTCTTTCGTATAAATAAAAAATCCATTTGGATCTAACTGCCTCCTCATTCCTTTAAGGGGACCTTTTTCCACAAGCATGTCCAAAGGCAATTTTTTCTTTGTCAATGCTTCTAAAAATGGAACATTAATTAATTGCTTAGCTTTAGCCATAAACATTACTTTAAATTATCTGCAAAATAAGCGCGAATAGTCTCTGCATTCGAACGACTAATTCCTGGTACATGACACAGCTCCTCGATAGAAGCCTCTTTCATAGCTTTGACACTTCCCAGATGTACAAGCAGCGCCCGTTTTTTTACAGGGCCAATCCCTGGGATATCATCTACCGTACTGCGCACCAGTTTTTTGGAGCGCTGTTTCTTTTGGAAGTTAATCGCAAAACGGTGCGCTTCATCGCGGATCTCCTGCAGTAAGAACAAAACTGGAGAATTGCGTTTCAGGAGTATAGGATCTTTGACATTAGGCAAGAAAATCTGCTCTTGTGTAATGCCTTTATCATGCCGCGACTCTTCTTTTGCTAGTGCAATCACATCCACTGAAACAATATTCAATTCTTTAAAGATCTCTAGTGCCATGTTTAGGTGACCTTTTCCCCCATCAATAATAACAAGATCAGGCAAATCGTTTTCATCCTTGCCTCTCTGATATCGCCTAAGCAAGACTTCGCGCATCGCGCCATAGTCATCTCCAGCTAACGCTTTGGTGATTTTGTAAGTGCGATAACGTGCTGAGTCTTTAAAACCTTCTGTAAAGGCTATCATGACCGAAACTAGCTCAGTTCCGCCCAAGTGCGAGTTGTCAAAGCATTCTATGCGTTTTGGATAGCGCAAGAGGCGTAGATGTTCTTGGAGTTGAAATAATGTTTTTTCTTTAATGGCAGCTGCATCTTTCGCTTGATGAAATGCGGTCTTTGCATTGATTGCTGCCAAAGCGACCAAATTTCTTTTTGAGCCCCTTTGAGGATAGTGCACCGCAATTTTGGTAGAATGCAGATTAGACAAAATCTCTTCAATCACACTCGCATCCTCAACAGGTTCTGCAAGCAAAATTTCCTTGGGTGGAGCTGTCTGCTGATCATAATGCTGTAACAAAAATGATTCGATGATTTCGGCATTCTCTTGAGCAGCATTTGAGAACGAAAAAATTCGACTACCTGTCAACTTCCCCCCTCTCACAAACATTTGACAAAGATTCACCTCATCAGCCTCACGATAAAGGCCTATCATGTCAGAATCGCCTCCATAGGGTATATCAACATGCTGCTTTTGCACAGTCTTTTCGATCTGTTGAATCGTCTTTTGATAAAGAGCCGCCTGCTCAAACTCCAGTGCATCTGCATACTTTAACATAGCAACTTCTAGCTGCTGGATCACCTCTTTGGTCTCTCCCTTCAAAAAAGCAATCGTTCTGTCGACATGCCCCTTATACTCCTCTTCCGTGCACTTACCTACACAAGGAGCGATGCATCTTTTAAGATCGTAAAGTATGCAAGGGCGTGTACGGCGTACAAATTCGGCGTCAGAACACTGTCTCAACGGAAATAGCCTCTGCAATAGATCCACTGTATTACGGGCAGCCATCGCACTAGTATAAGGACCAAAATAGAGAGCATCATCCGAAGCCTTTCCTTTAATGCGCACGATCTGCAAAGAGGGCCACATATGCTTGCGAGGGATCTTAATCGCTAAATAGGTCTTATCATCCTTTAAAAGGGCATTATATTTGGGCTTGTGCTGTTTAATTAATGTATTCTCTAAAAGCAACGCCTCTTTTTCAGAATGGACTATAATCGTATCAATCGTCGCCACTTGACTGACTAAATAGGGGACCATAAAGCGGCCATCGCGCCCTGGAATAAAATATTGTTTTACTCTCTGGCGCACATTTTTGGCCTTACCCACATATAAGACTAATCCCTCACGATTTTTCATGAGGTAAACGCCAGACTGGGTAGAGTACTTATTTAATTGAGAAGTATCGAATAGAAATTCCATATAGTATAAAGTAAAAATTTTAACACATATTAGCAACTAAGACTATGCTATCTACTATTATACTGTCTCTTGCTCTTTCTTTGTCAGCTCTCTCTCCTAGCTCGCCTAAACAGGTCGGCGCAGGTAGACCTGCTGCTGAATCCCGACAAAAAGCCCCCTATACACTACGACTGAGTGCCATCTACGAAGATAATAATTCAGTGTTTCTTCAACTCAGCAACGGAACTGTCTGGCGCTATGTCCATAATAATCCCGTCAAAATCGGCTGGCTTATCGGCGACGAAATCCTTATCGTCAATAGCACAAAAGATGGATGGAAACTCGAAAACAGCTCCTACAAAGGCTCTGCCATTGTACAGTTCGTACGAGTAGCAAATGATCTGCTACCGACCATCCGCAATGCGTTAGAAGCAGGTGGAAAATTAATCCTTACCGACGGCTCTGAATGGGCTATCAGTTGGTGGAACCGCTACCAGGGCCAAACTTGGGAGTGGAAACCCACCGACCGTATCCTTATCTCCCCATTAGAAGGACCCACTCAAGATAAAAGCCATCTTCTGATTAATCTGGACCGCAACATGCATTACACGCCGGCGCTTCTCATTCGCCAATAGAGTTTTTTATCCCTGATCCATAGAGGACAGACCTAAAAGCCTTTATATTTTTTTTGGGAGAAGGACTCAGCTTGCCGCCAGGACCAGTATGAAAAGGAGTTAAATTCACCATTCCCTTATGCCTTCCTAGTAGATTTGCAAGTTGGAATGCTTGGTCAGGATGATCGTTAATTCCTTCTAAAAGAGTATAGTCATACTGGATCGCACCATGCGTCGATGCATAATATTCATCCATAGCTGAAAGTACTTTTTCGATAGGATCTTTAAGAGCATAAGGAACCACCTTTTTTCGCAAACGCTCCTCAGGCGCATGCAATGAAAGGATCAAGTTTAGCTTTACACCCTCATGAGAAAGACGATTAATCCCCTCCACATCACCTACAGTAGAGATAGATATTTTACGTTCAGACAAATTAAACATGCGAGGATCTGACAATATATTGACAGCTGAAATCACCGCATCATAATTTTTTAAAGGATCTCCCATACCCATAAACACAACATGAGAGATCTTTTTCCCTTTTTCCTTTAGCCAGTGACTCGAAAGAATGACCTGCTCAACAATTTCAGCAACCTTCAAATTGCGTTTAAAACCTCTTTTTTCAGGCACACAAAAAGTGTGGCGAGGAGCATACCCAACATGAGTAGAAATATAAATAGTAGATCCGATTAATACAGATTCTATAATCGATTTCTTGTCTAGTTCCCAATGAAATTTAAATAAATTACTACCTAGATCTAACACCCTTATTAACTTCAAACATGGAAATAACAATTCTGAGCTAAGTTGTTTACGACGTTCCACGCTAATATTACTCATCTCATCCCAACTTGTAATATTCTTGTCGTAAATCCAATTTAAAATTTGATTTACAATATATAATGGCTCGCCTCTTCCCGAGATCTCTCTCACCAAAGCGTCAAAGGTATAGTTACATAAAAAATGCATAAATACTCGTGTTTGAAAAATAATGATAGTAGCAAACATTAAGAAAATGTACCAATGAAATAACATTGACATTAAATAATAGTTACTAGAAAGTAATTCCAACCGTTAAATGACGGTAATGTTGATCTTATAACATAATTATTGGAGGACACAATGCATAAAAAAGCTATTCTATTCGCTTCTCTTTTTGCACTAGCTACTGCACCTGTAATCTCAGATGAAGATAACGGTAACAACAACGAACAAATCATTCTAGTTTCTGAAGAAGGTGAAAATTCTGGTGATGATGCTTCTATTCTCTTAGCCTCCGATGAAGAAGGCCAAGAAGAAGCTACTCTTCTCGCTTGTGAAGAAGATTGCCAAGGCGAATGTTCTCTTCTCGCTTCTGATGAAGAAGGCCAAGAAGAAACTACTCTTCTCGCTTCTGACGAAGAAGGTCAAGAAGAAGCTACTCTTCTCGCTTCTGACGAAGAAGGACAAGAAGAAGCTACTCTTCTCGCTTCTGACGAAGAAGGACAAGAAGAAGCTACTCTTCTCGCTTCTGACGAAGAAGGCGAAGTCAACATTAACCTCGCATAGTCTTACGACGTCCAGCTCTCAGCTGGGCGTCATTTCCCCAACAAAGCCAACTTTATCCCACGAAGCCATAAATAGAATAACCGCTTTGTATCCCCTTGCGTAAACAGCCAAAACAGAAAGGTCATCCACCCAAAGTGGTGCCAAATCGCCCGCCCATTCTCTAAAAAGTGAAGAGTAATCTCCTGTTTGGTCGTCACCCGGATTTCAGAATCAATCAACACACACCGCACAAAAACCGTACGGAGACTCCTTTGAGTAATCACTCGACACATGAATTCAAATCCTCCACGCATCTGATACGAATCGTCAAATTTTCCGATTAAAGCAAAAATTTTACGATGAAACCAGCACGCTTGTAAACTCGTAGGCTGATGTCCTGAACGCAATATTTTTTTTGAAAATGGCCTCAAAATCGTCTGTACATCCGTTCGAGTATCCCTCAACAATGTACCACAATAGAGCATATGCGGCAGATTATGCTCGAGCGCTTTTTCCATCATCTTTTTGTACGTGAAAGGAGAGAGATAGAAATCCCCCGGAAACATAATACAAATATAGGTTCCATTAGCCTGAGAAATACCCTTATTCAACATCTCGTACCACTGGTATACCGAAACAGTATGAAGATGGATTTTTTCACTTTGAAATTCTTTAATGATCTCTAACGTTCGATCCGTCGATCCAGCATCCACAACAATTAGCTCATAAAGGGGGTAATCCTGCGAAAGAATACTGTCAAGCGTCTGATGCAAAGATTGCGCACTATTCCATGTCAACAAAATAACCGATACCATCGGATATTCATAATCTTGATAAAGAGAGACTTCTAAAGGCAAAGTAAGTGCAGATAGCGTGCTCATTAAAGACCTCTTTCTACCTATACGGTATATAACAACTTTTGTTATAGATAGTCCATGACTTATACAATGCCTTATAACTTTGGCCCGCTAGAAACTCCAAAGGGCTTAAAATGGTTGATTTTTTTGACGTTAACTGTCTCCTTAATCACCGCTTTAGTAGATCCTGTCTATATCTATTTTTATCATTTTCCCGGACTTGAATATCTTTTTGGCCTATCCCGAGAGGGCCTACACCAGATTTTTTTGTGGCAGCCTGTCACCTATCTCTTTGTCCATGACATCTGGTCAGGAGGGATCACCCTCTCCTTTTTGATTACACTCGGCTTTAATATGTACATTCTTTGGATTGTTGGAGCCCAAATCTGCGAACGATTAGGTACTGCAAACTTTGTCTATTTTTATATTATTTCTGGAGCTATTGCAGGATTATTATCCCTAGTTGCTACCCCTTATAACTACATATTAGTAGGTCCTTGGGCTAGCTTATTAGCAATTTTCACCTTGTGGGCTATGCTAGGACCAGACCATGAAGTATTACTCTTCTTTTTAATCCCCATCAAAGTAAAGTGGTTATTCGTCTGCGTCACAGCTGCACTTCTTTTGATTACACTCTCCCATCTCGACCTCTCCTCATTCATACTCTATTTCATTGCTGTCCTTAGCGCTTACCTATGCGGTACAGTCCGATGGCAACTCTCAGCCCCCTTTGAATTCCTCCATCCCTTCGACCGCCTTCTTTATCGATTCAATCGCCTCATTCATCTAAAGAAGCAAGATACAGCCACTAAGATTTACGACCTACGTACGGGTGAACCGATGATGGATGACGACCTCTTTGTCGATACCATGCTAACGAAGATCGCCAAGTTTGGTGAAGAGTCCCTTTCATGGAGCGAGAGAAAACGACTTCAAGAAATTTCTATAAAAAAACGTCATAAATCTAGTAATTAATTCCCTTTTTAATTATTATTATCTTCTTTAATGGGGGATTATTATGTCAGTAGATCAGAGTCGTTTTTGTGGAGTTGAATTAAATCAAATTTCGTATGTAACAAATCCACTTGTAAGTGCTTATAATGAATATGCCAAGTTAACAGCTTTTAATTGGCGAAATACATTCACCTACATTAAGGCTGCAGCTGCTTATCCCTTTCTCACACTTCTATTTTATGCAAAAATACAAACAACCCAAGATAAAGCAAGATTTGCGTTCTATAAAACTTGCCAAGAACTACGAAGCTATAACTTTTCTAATATTAGACAAAATAGCTATATAAATCTTTACATTGAAATTAAACATGATACTGTAACTCTCCGCTTCATGCCTGATTTCACACAATACAAAGATAGCCCATCAGAGCAGTTTAATACTAAGTTAAATAAATTAGAAAATTATTTTTATCAAAAAATTATACCAGAGAAATTTTTATCCAATTTTGATTTAAATGTAAAAGTCGAAGTTTTTCAACGCATTGCTGAAAACAATTATGATAAACAATGTATTGAACACAGTCGAAATTATAAAAACACTCCCTCTTCTTCTAGTGCAAATACTCATCCATCCTTAGCAGAACTTAAGAATGTTTATTATGGTTCGACATTAGACGCTATAACTAACTTAAAGATCCTAAATGAACCTGTTTTTCTCATTGAAAAGAGATCTCTATGGCTTCAAATGTTAGAAACCCTAGTGACTCCACTAGTCTCATTGCTTCCCGCTTCAACAAAAACTTATGCTAAACCTGAGTTAGATGATCTTTGCAATGATTGTTTATCTAGATTTCCTCAGTTTCCTGAAAAAAGCTGTGCATACATTGAACTTGCAGCTGGCGACACAGAAAAGCTCTCATCAGTTGAAACTTTAAGTAATGGAAATGAGTCCCTTAAAAGATGCATTATGGTTTCAAAAGGTCGCATTAGAACTGACAGTTTAAATCAGTATCCCCTAAGCGTAAAGGTCGTTGTTGTCCATAAAAACGATGACAACACCTATACTATTTACAAAAATGATAAACAGCGAAATAAAGATGGATCTAGTCCCGACGGAGGATTCGAATCGGTAGTAGATTATACTGAAGATGGTGCTAAAGAATTTCTTTCTAATCCTGATTTATGCGGTTTGCCACTTGACAAAATCCAAGAACTGCTTACCTGGTCTAACGACGCATAATTAAGCGGATGGACAGCAATAGACATTGTCCATGGTTGTCCATAGATGTCCATTTTAGTCCATAAATGTCCACTCCCCTCAGACTTTTAATTTTAGTTGATTTTAAAAAAATTAATATGCTATAATTACTTTTATGAAACAAAAATCATACTATCTAGCAACTGATACATTACTATCTCAAACTCCAAGAGAACCGCATACCCGTTTTTTCCAAATATTATCCTTTACTCATGCCCTTTCTAATGGCGTACTTCTCTGGACACAAGCCAAACGAAAGGCCATTATATATAAATCAGTATTTGTCCTATTTTCCCTCTTTTTTGCAGCACTTACCCTGTTAATCATCCACTCGAAACTCTACCTCACCTTTTCTCTTTTCATCCTGTCGTCTTTTGTCATGAAAACAATCTTCGGCTCTATTTCTGGAAGTCTCAGCCTGTGGGCTTTAACGTTAGCCGTTAAGCTTAATCCCTTCAATGAACAAGTGATCTCCATGGAAAAAAGAACAAAAGAGCGACTTCTCAAATGTTGGAGATCTCTCGAGGGTACCTCGCTCAAACATCCCTTAAAAAATTTGCACCGTCTCTATTATCACGAAGCTGAAGAAAATATCGAAAAAGCTCTCAGTACTGCCTATCGTGAGCAACAGCGGCTGAGAGGGCTACCTCTGATGCGCCGTCAACGTTTCTATGAAACCGCGAATCTTCTGGAAATCTTAGAAAATCAACTTGAAAAAACTCTAGAACTATTCAAAGAAAAACTTACTGTAACTTTTGTTCCCTCAACGCAGCATATAGAGCTGTCCTAGAAAGGACAAAGACGTAAAGACAGGGGACAAAGACCTTAAGGACAATTAAGACCTTAAGGACAAGGACTATTGATCTAATGTTGTTGCCTCAAAATCTTCATCGTCCTTGTCCTCAAGGTCCTAATTGTCCTGAAGGTCTTTGTCCTTTGTCTTTGCGTCCTCGCTGCAATGTTTCAAAAAAACTTACTGTTGTAGCTCTCGTTCCCTCAACGCAGCATATAGAGCTGTCCTAGCGGTCAATAGCCCTGCTAAAATACCCTCCTCATATCTAAAATAGGGATTTTCCTCTAACTCAGGATAATCATTCGGCTGCAAGATATCGTCCATCGTCAAATTAGGGACAAACTTTAGCCCTGCCGACAAAAGCACCTTCTGCTGATGTTCTATCAGCTCATCCAGAGTTTTCAGTTCCTGCCTCATTCGCCCCCTCTTCTCGTCGCTTTTTAAAGAACCTTCGCATGAGCTGGCCGCATTCTTCTGCATAGATGCCACCTGAAATTTTTACTTGATGAATCTCATGCTGAAGAGCAAAGAGATCTACCCAGCTCCCATTCGCTCCATGCCTAACATCTGGCGCTCCCCAGACGATACGCTCTACGCGCGATAAAATAGCCGCTCCTGCACACATACTGCAAGGCTCAAGAGTAGAATAGAGCGTTGCTCCCTGAAGTCTCCAATTGTGCAGCCCAGCTGCTGCAGATGTTAACGCGAGCATCTCTGCATGCGCGGTAGCATCCTGCAGCATCTCGACCTGATTCGACCCTTTGGAAACGATTCTTCCCTCTATGACTACAACAGCTCCTACAGGCACTTCATCATTTTGAAATGCTTTCCAAGCCTCTTTTAGAGCGGCATGCATAAAGCGTTCATCATCGTTCGATGGGTGTAGTGCAAAGGGAAATTCCTTCATGACTTCGCTTGTAGCTGGCGTTGTAGGTGAGCGACCTGCTTTTTGAGGGCTGTCACATCCTTATCATACTTATGCTCGAGCCCTGCAAGACGACTCTCATAGCGGTCTGTCAAGCGGGAAATCTGAGTTTCATACTCGCGGAATTTGCTCTCAAGATCTTGTGTAGCTTTTTGCTCCACTAAACGCTCTTTATTCTCATTTTGAGTCTTTATTGCTTCTGCGCGTAATTCTTCCATCAGTTCTGGATCAAAAGCTACTCCATTGAATAAACAGAAGATATAGACATCCTCTACACCAAATTTCTCAGCTGCGCGATCTTTTATCCCTATACTGACATCTCTTGAGATGCTCTTTATAGAAGTATAGTCCTCGCTAAGCTTTGATAGCTCTTTTTCAAAAAAGTGATAGATATCGGAATTTTTTAATAACCAGCGATGAAAAATAAATTCGCCAATCTCTTCACTGCGCTCATTGTGCTGAATCGCATGCATGTAAGCATTCGCCAACTCTTCAGTTGTTAACTTATTCAAAGTCTTTCCGCGAAAGTAAAAATTAAAAAATTCTCTATCTTGGGAAAGGTGCTCTTGGCGTAAATCCTTTTTTATTAGATTGAGCATGTCGCTCATCCACGGTTTTATTAAAAGAAATTTTTCTTTAAATTGCGTATCTATATGTGTAGCTTCAGACATAGTAAAATCCTTAAGGTTGCATAAACAATTTACCAAAAATAGAAGGAAAACGCAATGTCCTCCGACGCTGAAGAAGAATCTCACCCTTTTTATGGTCAGCATGTCATCCGCCAGGAAGAGCAGACCTATATCAAAAACCTACTAAAAAAATATGAGCACGAACCCGTCAATGATGACTTAAAGAAAAAAGTTTGGGAAGAGCTCATGCATGAAAAGCTCATCGGTAATGTCACCATCCCTTTTAAACTCTCTTTACGTCGCGACGCCACAGGAAAATTCCCGCCCTACCTCGAAGTTATTTTAGATACTAAAGTTTGACGGATTGATTTTTTTTAGATAAACTGTTAATGCATTAAACAGGAGACGTGTTTTTACACGCCCTCCTCGCCCTGATACTAGTGGGACGCCAGAGCCAAAAAGGAGGTGACACTAGCCGTTATCCGCTCGAAACCACGCATTTTGGGGTGTACACGAAGATTATAAATTGGAATTAAAGCGTTCATTCATTTGAACGAAAAAAATGATAGAAATGCCGAGAGAATCTCTTGGGCTTTCTGATTAATAGTGTTTTTCTGGAGTATGTTAATGATGATACTAAAAAATAACAGCTTAACCAGGAGCCTCGCTCTAATCATAAGCCTTTAAGGTTCTATGGCCTTTCTACCACCCTTTTGGGTGGATGGAGAACACAGTGAACCTTGACAATTCTGCGTTAGCCTTCAACGACCTCAACGAAGAGGGCCTCGACGATCTGACAACACATCAGATCCAAGAACCTCATCTGGTCGTCCTAAGGCGGTCCTCTACCAACGAGGCTCAACAAGCTAATAGCTCTGTTGAACCCATCTTGGTAAACGGATCTTTAATCGTATCCTTTTAAATTTTGACCGCCGGAGCTAAAACTCCGGCGGTCTTGCCTCAAAAAGAATAAAAATATAACTTGACACTCGAAATTGAAACAGCTCAACAGAGCTCATCCTAAGGATTGCTATGCAAACATATTTAATCCAACGTCTCTATCTTTTTATATTTATCGGCATCTCATTCTTGAGTTTCAATACTCTCGATGCCGTAGTCCCTAGCACTAAAAAAGATATCATCAGACTCGGTGACTCTTTCCGTGAAGCTACCCTATATGATGGAAATGCTTCATCTCCAGGAATTAAAGCCTACATTGCTGAAGTGCAAATCCCCGGACCCACCGGTCCCACAGGTCCTGTTGGACCCAGAGGTCCAAACGGTGCCCAAGGAATGCAAGGTCTTCAAGGCCCTCAAGGTCCGGAAGGTCCTCAAGGTATTCAAGGCTTTCAAGGTCCTCAAGGCTTTGAAGGAGCCGAAGGTCCCACAGGCCCTATAGGCCCCCAAGGAAGTAAAGGCCTCCCAGGACCTCAAGGAGCTGCAGGCGTCCCAGGCGTTGATGGCGCCCAAGGAGCTATAGGCCCACAAGGTGATACTGGCCCTACTGGACCAGTGGGAGAAAAAGGAGAAATAGGAGCTGAAGGAGATCAAGGACCTGTAGGTCTACAAGGTGAAGTCGGCCCAACTGGACCAAATGGCGCTCAAGGAGCTACAGGCTCACAAGGTGATGTAGGACCAACAGGAGCGACCGGACCGAAAGGAGATACAGGTGACATTGGCGCTCCCGGCCTACAAGGTGATGTAGGACCAACAGGAGCAATCGGACCAAAAGGAGATACAGGTGATATTGGCGCTCCTGGCCCACAAGGTGATATAGGAGTACCTGGAATACCTGGAACACCCGGCGCTACTGGAGCACCTGGAACACCTGGCGCAACAGGACCCCAAGGACCTAAAGGATCCGGTATATCCAATATTCTCTTGCCAGTGGGCGCAGCCGAGTTGCGCTACGTGCAAGGAATTATAGATACAACGGTATCTTCTGGAGAAGGGCTTGGATATACCTATGTCCAAACCAATGATAATCCGTTACGAGTCACGATTACTTTTGCTGATCTCATCAGCCCAACGTTAAATGTGACACCCGTGGCACCTTCTGCACCAGCTTCGCCAACCTTTATTTTCAGCACTGGAGCAGGATTTATCGAATTACAAACTGATACAACAGTCACAGGATTACATTTCCAGGCTGTTGAAATAATACCAAGCCCTTAAATGGCATCCCAGCGTGAGGCTTTAACAGGCCTCACGTATTTTTCTATGCAAGCTATTAATATCAAGAAGCTCAATAAAGTTTACCGCAACGGCACCGTTGCGCTCAAAGATGTTGACTTTACTATTAACCAGGGCGATTTTTTTGGGTTGATAGGAGCCAATGGAGCCGGTAAGAGCACCTTAATAGGTATATTGACAGGGCTTGTCCGCAAAACCAGCGGAACAGTAGAGGTGTTCGGAACTTCGATCGATGAAGCCCCTGAATCAGCCCGACAGTATATTGGAGTGACTCCACAGGAGTTTAATTTCAACATTTTTGAGATCATTGAAAATACACTCATCAATCAGGCGGGTTATTATGGAATCCCCCGCAGCCAGGCCAAAGAAAGAGCGAATTTTCTCCTCCATAAAGTAGGATTATGGGAAAGACGCCGAGCAGAGATTCGAAGCCTTTCAGGAGGGATGAAGCGCCGCTTAATGATTGCACGCGCATTAGTCCATCAACCTCCATTATTGCTTCTGGATGAACCTACAGTAGGCGTAGATGTCGGCATGCGCCACAGCACCTGGGACTACCTAAATCAGCTCAACAGTGAAGGGACAACCATCTTACTCACTAGCCATAACTTGGAAGAGATCGAGCAGTTATGCCACAATGCAGCCATGATTCATAAAGGACAGATCCTCAAATACGATTCGGTGGATAACCTTATCCATTCCTTAGAGAAGCAGTCCTATATTGCTAAATTATCGCATGCTGATGGAATAGAAAATGTGAAAGGCTACGAAATGACCCTGCTCAACGATGGGTCTTTGGAAGTTATTTTAGAAAGTCAAGACACTCTTACTCATTTTGTAGCCGCAATGCATAACGCAGGCATATCTGTCAAAGACATACGACCTAAGAGAAATCGGTTAGAGCAGCTATTTTTAAACCTTAATACCACATTTGAAGATGAATCGTAAAAAACTTCTTATTGCTTTCTACACCATATTGCGAAAAGAGATTGTACGCATCCTTAGGCTATGGCCACAAACTCTTTTGCCGCCCTTAATCACCGTTATTCTCTACTTTATCATCTTTGGCGACTTTATGGGGGCACGCATCGGACCCATTTTAGGAGTACCCTATTTAGACTTCATTGTACCTGGACTAATCATGATGACCGTCATCAATAGCGCTTTTGCAAATGTGGTCTACTCTTTTTATAGCGCCAAATTTCAAAGGGAGATCGAAGAACTACTCGTCTCACCCATGACCATGAAAGTCATTATGGCAGGATACATTTGTGGTGGGATTTTTAGAGGCCTCATCGCAGGAGTCATGGTGTTATGTACAGCACTTTTTTTCTGGACACCTCATTTCTACGATATCACAATCGTCATCTTCTACCTGATCGTCTCGTCTTTAGTATTTTCTTTAGGAGGAATGTTTAACGCTATTTTCGCCCGAAAATTTGATGATATCACTATGTTTTCTTCCTTTGTCCTAGTCCCACTAACCTATTTAGGAGGAGTCTTTTACACCATCGACTTCCTCCCAGCTCCGTGGAATAGTATTTCACGATTAAATCCCATATTATATATGATGAGTGGGTTTAGGTATGGATTTTATGGGATCACAGATATAGACATCCTTACCGGTATTGTCATTTTAATACTGTTAGCAACTCTGCTGGCTCTAGTCAACGTATACCTTCTTGAACGCGGTGTCGGCATCAAAGAATAAATAGAGGAATCATGAAAAAAATAGTTAATATTCTCGTCATAGTCTTCATCGCAGCCATCGCTGGCTATTCTGCTTACTGGTATGTGATCGCTAACCAAGCAGAAGAAGATTTCAAAAAATATTTAGCTAGCTGGCAAAACGAACATAACTCTAGACAATTCACCTACGACAAAATCACCAAAGATGGCTTTCCCACTCATATTAATCTACGCATTGAAAATCCTCACTTCTCCTCTAAAGAACTCGATCTAAAAACGGAAGGATCGCTCTCTCTCTCCGTACCTCTATGGAGCAAAGAACGCATTATATCTCTTCAAGGCGACACTAAAACCCGCTTTTTTCCCCATTCTAAAAATGAAAAATCTATTCCCAAGCTATCTTGGAATGGTGAATCTACTTTAACCCTCTCCGACCATAACATCACCCACTTCCAAATCCTGAATTTCATCCTCTTCTCCTCAGATGAGAACATCATCGATAGTTCTCAAATTTCCTTTGTCTCACTCAAAAATAATCTCAATCAATTCTCTTTTTTAAATGAAGCCGATGAAAAAGAGCCTGTCGATGTAAAGGGCGGACCTTTCGAATTTTCTGTCTCAAAACGCTCCTACGGCAAAGATCAACTAGAATATCCCTTCTCCCTTTCTCAAAAAGATTTAACTATCCAAGGTCCTCCCGTTAACTCCACAGAGATCGCCGACCTCGGCACTATGAACTTTGATTTTGATGGAAGTATCTGCTATCCAGATCCCGCCCTCTGGGCTTCTATCGAAAAAGCCCCCTATGCCCCACGCGACGCAGAACTCTGCATCAAACTGAACCACCTCAACTTTCAATCTGACATTGGAAGTTCTAAATGGAACAATTTTATACTCTCTTTAAAACAAGAACAGACCAAATGGACAGGAATATTTAAACTCAATGACAATTCCGTCTTAACCGAAAAATATGAAACCCTAATCAAAAAACAGCTAGCAGCTCAACTAAAAGATCCCGAATTCAAAAAAGATATCCTCAACAACAACGAAGAGCTATATAAGAAAATCATCGCTCATCAAGATGATATTATAGGCTTAGTTCCTTCGCTTGAAACTATCCACAAGCTAGATTCAAAATGGGATATTATCGGTACTGCTGATGTTGAAAATCAACATGTCAACAAAGCTCATCTTACCGTCAACACTGTCGAATATGACGTTCCACCTTATCAGCTATCACTCAGCGGTGAAGCACAGACAACTGATGGTATGCAACACCCCACATTTAACGGCACTCTTAAAATAGTAAACTATAAACAGCTCATTGAACAGCTCTCTGCCTATGCCAACAGAGTCATTGCTGTCTATAACAAAATCCAAGTCGATGACAAAACTACTCCTCCGCTTCCCATCATCAACCCAGCAAGTGTAAAAAGCACCCTAGCTTTTCTCCAAGGCATCTCCGATGATCCCAACAAAGAGAGCTCTGACCTAAAAACTACGGTTACTTATTCCGAAGAAAACCAATGGAAAATCGGGACACTCACACTCAACGACTTCCTCGAAAAATTCATGCAAGTCGTGATAGCGTTTATACAGCAATAATTAAACGCAAAGGCGCAAAGTCGCAAAGAAATTTATTTATTTGTTTTCTTTGCGACTTTGCGCCTTTGCGTTTAATTCTGCATTAAATAGCATTAATTTGATCAATTAATGCTCTCAGTAACCCAAAGCGACGCCGCACAAACCGAAACACCAGCCTCGGTAAGCCCATATACTCTGTCTCTTCAGGCAACGCTGGACACTGGGTTATTTGTCCACTGGCAATAATCTGAGAAAATTTTTCATTTAAAAGATTAACTTGTTCTTCTTGCAAAGGCTCTTGCAAGCGTATCACTAAATTATCTCCCACATATCTGCTTGAATGATACTTCTTATAAAATGTCTCCAAATGGATAATTGCACTAGATACGTCCAAAGCCCGATAATAAAAATTCAGGTCTGCCTCATCGATCATCTTCTTCGACAACATCGTCTCCTGAATAAAGTTCTGCCAATGCTTCCAATAATCCCCTCCAGTACCTTCTAGCAACACTACAGGAACAATCTCTCCCTTTCCCGTCTGCATCAATGTCAAAGCCTCAAAAAGCTCATCCATTGTCCCTACGCCTCCAGGAAACACCACAATCGCATCAGAATGACTCATAAACATTAATTTGCGGGTAAAGAAATAGCGAAAAATAATCGCTTTAGTATCGCCCTCTAAGAGATCGTTCACACTATTCTCAAAAGGCAAACGGATAGACAATCCAAAGCGGGCATGGCTGCTCTGTCCCTCTAATCCTGCTCTCATTATTCCATGAGCACCACCTGTAATGCACATCCACCCCTTCTCCGCAATGGCAGCACTAAATTCCCGAGCTGTAACATAGTCCGCATGGTCTACAGGAGTACGCGCAGAACCGAAAATGCTGACTTTTCTCACCGCAGGATAACCATTAAAAATACGAAATGCGTACCGCATCTCTTTGAGGGCACGGTTCATCAACTTAATCTGCCCTGTATCATGCTCTCCTTTTAACAGCTTTAAACTGTTCAGGATCATCTGTGATATCAGCTCATCCTCTAATGTCCCAGGATGGCCTCCACAATGAACTAGCAGCTCTTCAATATTTTCTAACAGTGTTGGGTCGTTAAAAAGGGTCATTTCACAACTCTTCATCGCTTTCGGTAAAATAACTATCCGTTTTCTCTAATTCTTTTTCTATTTCATCATACCATTTCAATTCCATTATGGCACGGTTCAGATAAGAATTAATAAGAAGTATTATTGGACAGAATTTGTCTAGGTTCCACTTTTCTACATGATTATTTATATCGTTCCCTAAAGCGATGATCATGGCCTTTTCTTCCCTCATTTTTCGAGCATCTAATAGTACGATCCAATTTAAACAACTTGGTACAAAAATACTAGTCTGCTCTGAAGGCAGATTCTCTAAGACGAAAAGAATAATCGTATTCATTTTATTTTTAATTGAATCCCAAGAGTCAGAAGGGATTTCGCTTATAGATTTTAATCCAGTAATGAGCATGTTCAAAAGTTCAACACTGTGTTGTATAACAGCTAAATAATTTTCATTTGATCTATCTTTTATTCTTACCACAGAAAGCAACGCAAACAAAATTACAGGACGATTGTTGTTGGATGGCTTAAGCCATAGACTTTTATCTAATTCCTTAATAAATTTCCGAATTTGCCAGAAAAACTCTTCTTGATGGATCTGATGACTTGGTTTAGACAAAATTAAATCCAGATAAGTAGGGATCAATTTACAGTATTTAGCATAGCAATAGAATGCATATTTTAGTCCATGTTCATCCAAACAATGAGCCATTGATGATTGTCTTAATCGTTTTCCATAAGAATGTAAAAGCTCTAATTGAAGTTCGTGATCCTCTTTTTTGTTTCTGAAAAAGGGCAATCTAAGATGAAGACAAAAATTATAAAAGGCCTCCTTCTTTATATTTTTTCTGCTCTTGTCGATATCAGAACATAAAAACGTTTCATAAAAACTCCTACATTCTTTAATGAAATTTTGATAAGAAATTCCTCCAAGAAGCTCTATATTTTCCAAAATGAAACACATCTCTTCAAATATAAATTCAATCTGTTGATCGGTTAACAGTATCTTCATTCTTAACTGAGAAAATGTTTGTGTTGCTATGTCTAAATGATGAGGTGAAGAACGTATACTTCCGTGAAGTTTGATCAAATGGGTTTGCAATAAATCAAAAGCATCAGAAGAAAATTTAATCAATCTAATGGAATATTTTAAATAAAAGAGATGAAGATCGATACCGATATCCCATATATCTTCAATGAGAGAGTCCGATAAAATAATTGAAAATGATCCCACGTTGATGAAAAATTCTTTATGCGGATCTTGTAAAAGTTCATTACTTTTTAAATCTTTAATAATCAATTTAGTTTGCTTATATACCTGTTTCAGTTCATCCATCTGAAAATTAAAACCATCCCTTCCGAAGCACAAAAATATTTTTGACAATATTATTTCATTAATTTGCTTTTTAATATCATGATTAAAATCGAAATCTGTTTCTGTTCTAGGTAAAAGGTCTATTAAAAGACTATACTGTGTATTCGAAATGAAAATTTTAATAAAGTTAAATAATTCCAATTTAGTCAATGAACCTTTACTTTTATTTTTAAAGGCCAATAGAATGAGTTCCCAAAACTGTTTACGCGCTAATGGATCTTCTGAATTAGGAAGCTGATCAAAAAATTTCAGTTCTTTTAGGTCCCATAAATGATAATGACTTTCAAAACTCGTCTTAAAATAATTTCCAAGACGTCCAAAGATATAATCAAAACGACTGTTGTCTTTTAGGGCCTTGACTAACTGAATCAATTTACGTGTTAAAACTTCTGGTTCTTTCTCAATCAAAAACCACATCAGAAAAGCTAATAAAAATTCTGGTTCAGAGTTTATGATCAAAGCAGAATTTTTAAGCACAAAGGTATATGCTTTGTTAATAATAGAAGTTTTTAGAACTACTTTTTTAGAAGTATAAACTTTAATAAAGTATTTCCAAATAGTAACACAGTCTTTGTCGTCTTTTAGAACAAGTAGCTTCTCAAAACAATTCTCAAATGCTTGGATACAGTTGGGAATCTGATGTAGGCTATTATTGAAATCGCTTGACCAATTAAATTCTTGTAAACAGGCAATAGTCTCATTTATGAGAAAAGAAAAGTGTTGCTTAATTACTTCACCCCAATGTAAAAACCACTCTTTCTTAAGTTTTGGTAATATGACTATTTTATTTTGATTAAGTAAATTAAATAATTTCACAATTAATAACTGCTTGTTACTGTCTAAAACTAATTTTATGATCTTTTTTGTAAACATATGTAAATTATTTGAATTATAATCTAACAAACTGAGACTTAGACTAAGCTCTTTATCCGATAAATCCTTACTCTTAAAATAATTCTTTTGCAATTGACCTGCTAACCCTTCAAGGACATTTTTAAGTTTATCTGTCTTATTCCACGCAAGTTGGAAAAACTCAATCAAATCATCTACATTTTTACTGTCACAACATCTCTTAAATAAATCTGGAACCCTCTTATTCCATTCATCAAAATCAATAAAACCAGCCAGAAAAGCTTTACTCCAAATACTCAGTTCGGCTTTATTTAAAAGCTTAGGTATTTTTTCAGCATTCTCTACAGGATTACCTACAATTTTATCAGAATTGTTTATAATGACACCTAAATAGGCATTATCACTCATCTTAGCGTGAAGAAAACTAATCAAATCATGAAGACAGGCCTTGCGAATTCTATTTTTCTCTGTACTAATAAACGCTAATAGAGAAGGCATGATACGAGGTTCTAAAAACGGAAGAACTTCTTTAAAAAGTTTATACTTTATTAAATATTCAATCCATATACGCAATTGATCATTGAAACGATCGATAACGCGCTCAAAAAGTAATGGAGTAACTTCCAAAAGCCATTGTTCAATGAAGTTCATTTTTTCTTTTTCAGAGACTTCTATAAGAAGAATATTGAATTTCTCTATTTCTTTCCAAAAAAGCAAAAAGTCTGCATCTGGAATAGTCATGATCAATTTTTTATAATGTGTAAGAAAAAAATGACAACCCTTATTTACACACAATTCCACCTCAAATTCAAGTTTAAGTGTTTGTTTAAAAATAGAGATAAACCTCTGAAAAAAGAGAAATAGATCGTAATTCTTTCTATCAAGCTTAAGATATTCAGTAATAGCTTGATAGATGTTAAACACACGGTCTAGCTTTACCACTATGCCTAAAAACGTTACGTCTGAATCTTCTTTAAGAAATTTTTTGAATCTATAAAGTTTGGTAATAATCACCTGCAAATCAGGCACTCTAGTAATAGTATCAAATACCATTGCTAAAAATCCATTTGACTTATCCTGCTTCCTTTCGATTTTTTCCCATATCTTTACTAACGTTTCGGGAATAATCTGACGAGGCCAGTCTTCTTCATTTACATTCCTAGTAACAAGATCTCTAGATTCAAGGATAAATGGATTACCTGTTTCACTAGGCCTAAGGTCTAAAAATAGTATAGGAAGATGATTGATTTTTGATAGATGATATAACTTCCTCTCCCTCTCTTCGATCTGACCTAAATAACATTCTGCATGTCCGGGTAGGTTAGATAGAGCTTGGATAATCGATTTAGATAGATTAAAATATTTCCTCTTCTTGGATAGCTCTTGATTGGTTCTCCATGCATTATGTAAATTAAACCCAAACTCTTCCAATTCATGCGACTTGAGATATTTAACTTTTCCTACCACTAATCTCTGCGCTACTTGATAAGACTCTTCGAGATCATCCCATTTAAACCTTAGGAGGTCGATAAAAAATTCTAACGCTTGATCTGGTCTTAGCATGCTAATCAAAACAGACAAAATTGGATTAAACTCAGGATCGATGAGTTTATTGGGATTGTTTTCAATTTGATAAATAATTCTAGGAACTAATGTCTGTGCCATAGTATAGAAAAACTCATTCTCTACATCTGGCGTATTGGCATTATGCCAAGTCAAAAATTGAATAAGTTCATTATCTGGAATAGCATTAAAAGAGACTTCAGGGTTAAGATCAAAAATTAATTTAAAAGCAGGAAGTATCCGAGAATAGCGTTCTTTTCTATGAAATAATTGATCTAAACAACTCTCCCAAGACATATTTCCAATAGTTAGATAATAACTGTCTGTTAGATCATCTATTACTTTTACTAATCGTTGAGTACTACCTAAACCTCTTTTATAGATAGAAAAAATTGCAATTATTTCCAAAAAAGATAAATCACAAAATAAAAAAGTAACTTTATATTGTAACGACCTGCAGTTTTGCGATATATATTCCTTGATAAAGTTCCATGTTTTGTTAATCCTTTCGGATTCTTCTGGACGAATTTCTAATAAACTTGCACATGCCTGCATTGCAAAAGCGATAGCCTTAGAAGAGCTCACGTTAAGTAGCTTATGAAAATGATCAAATATATCATGAACATACTGATCGCTGCAAAATCGACTACACAATGGCTTTTTAGGGTCAAACTCCTGCTTTCCTTCAATCACCTCCTCAAAATAATGCAAAGTATCCGTTGAATCTCTTTCAATGATTTCTTCTTGATAAACTCTTTTAGAGGATACTTTTTTCTGACTTCCCAGTAGATAATCTAACATTAAACCCACTGCACTCACCTCTCTACTCAAAGAGAGAGGCTGCAACCACGTGTGCGCTTTATTGAAAAAAGAGGAGATAGGCAAGTAAAGGGCCTGCATACCATACTCCGACAAAAATCCCTCTTTTGCAATGATAATTTCTCGAATTGAATGAGCATTATGGTCTCTGTCAATGACTTGAGTCTTTAATGAAGGGGGCTTAAGACAAAGACTCCAAGGCTGCAGTTCTGGTAAACTGTTCTGCAATTGAGGTAAACATCCTCCTTTATCGAAAGATACTTCAATAATAATTTGCTTATGAGATGTTCGATTATTAACTATAGAAACATACTCATTATAATCAAAATATCTAGTAAACCCTATCGATTTAAAAACTCGTCGACAATACTCATATCCTAAAAAGCGAAATAACTCATTTCCACAAATATAAATTTCGTTAACTTTTTTAACTTTTTTCAAAATAAGCCGATATAAATCTTGTAAATTTAGATTAGAATAGGGAGGAACATGATAAATAAAAGATTTGAATATCTCTGCTTGCAAACACATTAAGTCTTTATAATCTAAACATAGTAAATTACTGTAAGGATTTTTTGAAAAACCCTCTACTACCCACTGACTTAAGGCAAAATTAAGATTCCATTGAGGAACTAGTTGATTAGGCCATAGATTTTGACCTATAGGTGCATACTTAGAATTTGGATATGTCATACTATTTTTATATCCACTTAAAACTCAGCAAAACATACCAGACTCACTAAAAATTCACAATTCAATAAAATATCACATTTTATTCGTGACAAAAAACTCTATTTTCAGTCATTTTAGCGCTTTATTTATATGATAACACTTGCTAATTCATTATGCGCTGCCCATACTGTGAACATGACGAACTCAAGGTAACTGATTCTCGCGAAGCAGCAGAACATAATGCTATTCGCCGCCGACGAGAATGTCAGAAATGCGCCAGACGCTTTACAACATTTGAAACTGTAGAATTAGCCTTGCAAGTACATAAACGAGATGGACGCTACGAAGACTTTCAGAAGCAAAAATTGCTCAATGGTATCGCTGCTGCTTGCCGTCATACTACTGTTAGCAATGGCCAAGTCACAGAGCTCACTACGGCCATCACGGCTGAGCTAATGGAGAGTACTGTAAAAACGATAACTACTACCGAGTTAGGAGATATTGTCATGCGCCATCTCCAGGAGCTAGACCCCGTAGCTTATATACGGTTTGCCTGTGTTTATAGGAGATTTAAAAAGCTCGATGAGCTGCAAAACCTGATGTCTTCTCTGCAGGCAAAAGATGAGAAAGTAGACTCATTTGTAATAAAAAGTAATTAGAGTTAAAATTAAATAAGTTCTTTACCAAGAAATGATGGACTTTAGGAGAGAGTATGCCACTTAAAAAAAGCGAAATTGCCGAGTTTAAAAAGAAATTGCTCGCGATGCGCGCTCAACTAACCAAAACCCTGCAAGGCTCCGCTGCTGAAGTCAAAACCCCTGATGAAGCAACAGGGTATTCGCAGCACCAAGCAGATCAAGGGACTGATGACTTTGACCGTACTATCAACCTAGAGTTGACAAGTAAAGAATTCAATACCTTGAAGCAGATTAATCGCGCCTTGCAGAAGATTGATGAGAATACCTACGGCATTTGCGATGTTTCAGGAGAAGAGATTCCTGCACCTCGGCTCTATGCAATACCTTATGCATGTGTGACAGTGAAAGTCCAAGAACAGATGGAAAAAGGGCAGCTTTGAAATCTAAATATTTGTTTATAACTGCCCTCTGTCTTTTGGCTGTATCCCTCTTATCCTTAGATATTTGGACTAAATACGCTGTCTATTCTTCCTTTAAAGAAAGCCTCTTTTCTTTTGAAGAATACCCCGTTTTCCGCCATTTTTTTGGCATAGACCTCTCTATTACCTATACCGCTAATACTGGAGCAGCCTGGGGAATGCTCTCCTCGTGGCAAAACACCCTTCTTATTATACGAATGATTGCGGTCATCGGCCTACTAGCCTATATACTCTTCTACAATCACATTATTGGGCGTACACTGCCCCTAATGCTCATTGCTATAGGAGCTATAGGAAACATCTTAGATTATTTTATTTACGGACATGTCGTCGACATGTTTCTCTTTACCTTTTGGGGCCATCCCTTTGCTGTTTTTAACGTTGCAGATGCAGCAATCAGCATTGGAGTCCTCCTACTCTGCCTGAATGCCTTAAAAACCAACCAAACACATGCAAAACATACCCCCAGTTAGTTCTGCCCATGCATCACCACAGCTGCAGGCTTCGAAGTGGATGGCACAACAAGCCCTGTTAGATTTTAGTGAAATGCAAGAGCTTTTTGCCATTTTAGAACAGCCCCAGCTCTATCTTTGCGGTAGCCTGTGGACACAAGAACAGTTCAAAGAACACAAAAAAGTATTTCTCGAATTTTATCAGAGCTACGTAGAGAAGCTAAAAAATGGAGAAATGCCCGATTTAACACAGTGTAGAACATATTTTTCAGCGTGCTTAACAGAAACCTCCGATGCCGTCTACCTCCAAGATGCACAGCAAGAACAGTATATTTTGCGCCCAAAACAGCCCATCATACAGCTTCAGCATCATACAATGAATTATTCCCCCCATGACGAAAAGATGCGCAGCATGGTATTTGGCAAAGATATCATCAGCTGGGGAATCCAGTTTTCCTATCCGCAGATGTATCTAGATACGACGACAAATACGGTCAAACAGACCAATGAAGGCTCACATCCCAATGGAAGCCTATTTAAAACCCTCCAAAGATGGCTAAGACAGCATTCCCTGCCCATTACCTTTATAGTAGAAGGAAAAGCTATTCCTACAGCAATACGTTTAGGAAAAAAATGCACAGAGTGGATTAAGAATGAGCCGCAGCTTCAAAAACATCAATTGCAGATACAATGATGAAGAAAGAGCTCCATGAGCTATTAACTGAAAATGGCGTTACCCTGGCTACAGCAGAGTCCTGTACCGGCGGAGCTCTTGCAGCACTAATTACAGCTAATCCAGGAGCCTCAAAGTATTATGTAGGTGGAGTAGTCGCTTATTCAGACAGCTCTAAAACTATCCTTATTGATGTCCCACAAGAATTGATACTTAAGCATGGAGCTGTCAGTAAAGAAGTCGCCCTCAGCATGGCGGAAGGTGTAAAAAATAAACTTAACGCTGATTATGCACTAGCAGTAACCGGCATTGCAGGACCAAGCGGAGCAACTCCCAACAAACCCGTCGGCACTGTCTGGTGCGCCATCTCCACTCCCACTACAACAGAAGCATGGCAGCTTCAGCTCAAAGGCAGCCGCCTAGAAATCATCCAAGCCTCCTGCGAAGCCCTCCTCCATAAACTCTCTCTCCTTTTGTAAAAACTTGCTTCTAAAGTAATACTGTATTACAATCTTACTTAGAGAGGAGAAATTCTATGAAAACGGTTACAAAGAAGAGAAGAATGGCGAAAATGCGCTTTTCTTCGAAACTTACATCAAAATATCAAGCAACAATCCCCAAAGAAATAAGAAAACATCTGCATCTTGAAAGTGGAGATGAGATTTTATATGAACTTTTACCTGATAACACAGTAATTGTTAGAAAATCCTATCCATTAGATTTAGAGTATCTCAAAGCACTTAACACTGTCATGAATGAATGGGAATCGGAAGAAGATGAGCACGCTTACAAAGACTTATGACCAATATGAAGTAGTAAAAATTCCATTTCCTTTTGCAGATATAGAAACAACAAAAGTTCGTCCGGCTCTTATACTATCTTCTGCAAAACAGTTTAATGCAAAGATTGGGGTAAGTGTAATGGCTATGATTACTTCAAAAAAAGTTAAACAGGATCCCTGGCCTGGAGATATAGCCATAGAAGACTTGCAATCTACAGGACTTCCATATCCATCAATTATACGATTCAAGTTATTTACTCTGGATCATAGATTGATTTTAGAACGTTTAGGAAAGCTAACCGAAAGAGACATAGAACGCATTCAAAAAAAACTAAAAGAAATCTTTGTTATTTAATGCGAGGCGGTGAAGCCTCGCATTAAAAATATGTTGACTTAGCGCTTAGCAAAAAAGAATTTGTGAGCACCATTTGCAAATTAAGCTAGCGAACGATATCCATCTATTCTCAATAGCGTAAAGTGTGTGAATTCAGCTATAGGCTTTGCAATAATAGTGCCTTGTAAATAACCATTTACTCGATGGAAGATTTTAATCCCGGCTTGATCGGCTCGTGATAAATTCCTTTTAGCAATAGTTAGTTCTAATTCTTCTTTTGAAAGGATTATTGGAGTTATGCCTGTAAAACTCTGAAATACTTCAGATATTTTACTCCATAGTGATGTATCTCCAATATTCTTTCCGATGATTGCACTATCATATCCAATAATACCCAGCGCAATACTACCAATAACACCTAAAGTTGATCCTGCAATGATTGAGGGAACAAACTCAATGACAGCAGGAATGAGGCAAACCAAACCGAAGGTCTTTAAAGCAATGGATATCACTAAATCGCGATTGTCTTTATTCTGATCATTGAACACACTCAACCCCTTAGCACCAAGTTCTTTTACAAGCTTTTGGCATTGTGGAATAAATCCATTTGAGGATCCTTCAGGCTTACCATCATAATAAGCTTGAACGATGTTACTATTCATTATTTTATCTAACGTTGACATTGTTATCTCCTAAGTAAAAACTACAGTAAAGTGCACCCATTGTAAAAAACAATTATTAATAAACTATTAAGAAAACATAAATTTTTTCATTATCCTGCCAATCCTGCTCATCCTGTTCTTTAATATTTATTCTCAATAGGGTATCATATTAGCACTTTTATGAAATCACAAGATCATTATTCCTATTCTCTACTTGATAGTGGAAACGGTCAAAAGCTGGAACGCTTTGGCTCGCACATCTTAATACGCCCTGCCGCTCAAGCTGTCTGGCAGCCGCAACAACCGCAAAGCCTCTGGGACACTGCTCACGCTACCTTTACGCGCGAAGGCTCTAACCAATGGCTAACCCCTCAAACGCTCGAAGATTCCTGGACGGTTTCTATTGACGATATCCAATTTCAACTCTCTCCTACTGACTTTGGCCATCTGGGCATCTTCCCAGAACAGCGCATGTTCTGGCGCTGGATGCGTCCACTTCTTAGAAAAAAAGAGGCTAAAATCCTCAATCTTTTTGCCTACTCAGGGGGTGCCACTCTAGCAGCTGCCAAAGAGGGGGCCGAAGTGTGTCACTTGGACGCTTCGAAGCCGATGGTGACATGGGCACGTGAAAACGCCTCCTTAAACCACCTTGAGAATGCTCCTATCCGCTGGATCGTTGATGACGTGATGAAATTCCTTTTGCGCGAACAGCGTCGAGGCAGACGCTACGACGCCATTATTCTTGATCCTCCCACTTTTGGACGAGGTCCTCAAGGAGAGCTCTTTAAAATCGAAGAGCAAATTAATCCTTTACTGGCACAATGTCGAGCCTTACTCAGTGATCAACCCCTCTTTTTAGCGCTCTCCTGCCATACGCCAGGATTTACTCCGATTATTATGCAAAAGCTTGTTGAACAGGCTCTCAATGGACTGGGAGGAAAAGTTCTCACAGGTGAACTCCTTCTTGAAAGTGATCTTCCGGATACTTTTTCACTGCCTAGCGGCACCTACGCATGGTGGCACCATGCCGGATGATGCCCTACTCACCAGCATGCAAAATCCGCGTGTTAAAGGTGTAGTACGCTTAAGAGACCGCTCCGAACGTGATCAGACACAACTATTTTTAATCGAAGGCTATCGCGAGCTATTTCGGGCCGTACAAGCTGGGTGGAATATCCAAACTCTTTATTACTGCCCCGAACTCTTTCTGGGTGAAAATGAAGGCGCTCTTATTTCGGCGATACAGAAGCAAGGCACAACCATCTTCCGCTGCTCTAAAGAGGCTTTTTCCAAAATGGCCTACCGCGATCGTCCCGATGGACTACTGGCCGAAGCCCCTCAGCGCCATCTCAGACTAAATGAGCTTTCCATATCTGCATGCCCGCTCTACCTTGTAGCTGAAGCGATTGAAAAACCGGGAAATCTCGGCACAATCCTCCGTAGCGCCGATGCTGTAGGAGCCACAGGCGTCATTGTCTGTGACAAGTGCACCGATATCTACAACCCTAATGTTGTCCGTGCCAGCGTGGGAACGCTGTTTACTGTTCCCATCGTCGAGACAACCAGCAAAGAGGCTTTAGCATGGTTAAGAGAGCATAAAATTAAAATTTTATCTGCCACACCCCATGCTCACTCTAATTTTACCTCTGTAGATATGCGCCAACCACTTGCCATCGTAGTAGGAACCGAACAGCTTGGACTCAGTGAACTCTGGATGTCGCAAGCTGATATTCAAGTCGCCATCCCTATGCGCGGCACTGCCGACTCCCTCAATGTTGCCACAGCCACAACACTTCTCCTCTATGAAGCCTTAAGACAACGCCACACATGATTGAAGTTCTTTATCAAGATAACCATCTTTTAGCGGCAAATAAACCTGCAGGAATTCCTTCTCAGTCCACACCAGATCGGGAAGGCTTCGACGCACAATGTCGCCGCTGGTTAAAAGAGACAACTGGCAAACCTGGAAATGTCTTCCTACATGCCACACATCGCCTAGATACACCCGTCAGCGGCATCATTCTCTTTGCAAAGACCAGCAAAGCCCTCAGCAGAATCCAGCAAATGATACGGGAATTTAAACTCGAAAAGTACTATCTGGCAATAGTAGAGGGCAGTCCTCTACCAATAGAAGGGGAGTTAATTCACTATCTCGGACACGATGAAAGAGCGCACAAAGCATTTGTCACTACTCCTTCAAAAGGAAAACTCGCAAAATTAACGTATCGTACCCTCAATACAGATAATGAATTAACACTTTTAGAAATCCACCTCATCACAGGACGCTACCATCAAATAAGAGCTCAATTAAGCGCTCATAAACAGCCTATTATCGGTGATAAAAAATACGAAAGTACTCACCCTTTTGTTAATGGAGAGGCCATCGCTCTACACCATGCGCGTTTGCTCCTACCTCATCCTATAACACAAGAAATACTTACCGTTAAGGCGCCTCTCCCGCCGTACTGGCACTTGAGGGATTAGCCTTAAGCCTCTGTTCTAAGTCATCGATAATTTTTGTACTCAACCCCTCATCATTCACTTCTTGAGCTTGTCCTGTTTTATATGGCACCATCGAAGCCATTACTCCCTCTACAGCCTCAAACTGCGTTAAAACGCCTTCGATTGCACTTTTGATCGCTGGAGTGTCTTGATGACTAGCCAATTTTTCAGTCTCAAAAAGAGCCCTAAGGTCATAAAAAGGCTGTAGAAGTACCTTAAAGTTTTGTGTTTTATCTTCTCTAAATAAAATTTTTGTATCTTCATCCATTAACGCCGTGATCGATATGTAAAAGGGTGCTATCTCTAAATATGTAAGATCTATTTTGGCAGCGACAGCCTTCGCTAACTCTATCAACGAACAGGCTGCCTTCGATGCCACTTCCGTAATTCCCAAATCGCAAGCCACACGTGTGCATTTACCTAAATAAAGGAGCGGATATTGAGCAAGCGTTATATCATATTGCGCAGCATCTAATGCAATCTTGCCAAGCACATTCACAATATGGCTACAAATAGGCTCTAACTTAGCTTCAGCTGCCTTCACATTGATCAATTCAAATCTCTGAAATGCAAACAATAATATATAAGAGACTGTGTCCATTCCACCCTTATTTCCCTCTGGCAGCGACGGAACGCGATGGCTAATGCTCTTGCTCGCCTGCAGAAAATGGCGAATCATCTCATGCAAATCATCCAGCACCTGCATGCATAAAGATAGCCTAATCCCCTGAACTGCCCTTACACCTACTTCAGAGGTTGCATCAATCCACGCACAAAAATCACCATAGCGCTCATCCTGCACACAGTGCCTTGCAGCAGAATTAAAGTAACTTAATGCTACCGTTGGACTCAAATAATCTCCCATACGCTTGATTGAAAGATAAATCATATCCATCGTAATTCCGATCAATACGACCATCACCGCCAGCAAAATGGTTTTGCTAAATGTCCCCCAAAGAGCTAGATCCGTGGCGATAAAGAAAGAAAACAGAGGAAAAAGCACCCCCCAGATACGCCCATACATCAATAGTTTATCGGAGTGAAATAGCTCCGTCACCCGCGGAGTCACCTTCAACTCAGCTCGCTGCAGCGCACCCCAAATGTTCATATAGAGCAGTGCAATCAATGCCCCTCCTATTGCACCCATAATCAACACACCTGCAGCATAAGCAGTCAAATTCGCTTCTGGCGGAATTTCTATATTTTGCAATAACATAAAGATTGCAACCACAACAGACACTAACGTCCCTATCATAAAGCCCTCATTCAACTTTTATTTTTCATATTAATCAGATACACTTTCTCTATGCCAGAACAAAATAAAAAAAAAGTTATTGCAGCCTTCGACTTCGACGGAACTCTCACCACGCGAGATAGCCTTCTACAATTTCTCTTCTACACCTCGGGCACTCAACGCACACTATTCGCTATCCTTAAATCTTCTCTGACTCTTCTGGGCACATGTCTAGGACTCGCCTCACGGCAAGAGGCCAAAGAGGCTCTAATTGCTTCACTCTATAAAGGAATTTATAAAAAAGATTTACTCTCTCTAGGTGAAGCATTCGCTTCCACCCAGCTTAATCAAATACTCAGACCAATCATGATCCAACGACTTAAATGGCACCAAGAACAGGGTCATACCTGTATCCTTGTCAGCGCTAATCTCGACGTCTACCTAAATGCCTGGAGCGAACAAAATGGCTTTTCTGCCACAATCTGCTCCCGACTTGCCACCGATCACGAAGGGCGCATTACCGGCAAACTCGATAGTCCCAACTGCTGGGGTCCCGAAAAAAAACGCCGTCTTTTCGAATGGTTAAGTGACATCCCAAGAGATTCTTATATACTCTACGCCTATGGAGATAGCCGCGGCGATCAAGAGCTACTCTCTTCCGCTGATTTTGCACTCACTCCGACATGCATCTCCCAGAATCCTTCCTGAGTATTTTCGTCATGAATCCTTTCTATTTCTGCTAATGCTTTTTGATCATGAATTTCAACGCTACTTAGATTTTTCTCACCTGCAAGCACTACATTCCCCCTATCATCCTGATAAAAAAAAACAATCTTATCATTTATAAACAAGTATCGAGGCAAACTTTTATAATAAGCTTTTTTTATGGATTCAAATTCATCGTACAGTGGATTAAACTGTTTTTCTTTTCTTTGTATTTCCGGTGACCGACAGGTTACATGAAATAGAGTCGTCTCATAACTGTATTTATTACGTATGAACTCAAATCTTTCTGGAGCATTTTCAGTACAAGGTTTTTGTATGATGGAATATCCATTTATTAAAGCAGTGACTAGTATAAGTTCTCGAATAAAAGTCTCAGCCTGCTTCCAGTAGATAGAAGCTTCCTCATGCGTTCGCAACTGATTTTCAAGATCATATTGATAACTAGCCTTCATCTGAAGCAAAAAACTTGCCTCTAAATTAACGTAAGTATCTGGTAATTCATTAAAATAGAGGTCCATCTCTGCAGCACTAATATCAGGTCCACCTCCGGCTACAGTGGTAATGTAATTCCTACCGAATGGCATCATCTTAAATGTCTCAGTAAAAATTGCATTATAATCTTCATAAATTGTAGTAAGATCCTCTTCTGTGTAATCTTTCAGAAGCTGACGAATTTCATCTTTGGGTTTAAAATGATCTTTGGGAATAATTCTAACAACTTTGTCAAAAGCTAACTCCATATCACTAGGACGATTTATTGCAAGAACAGGATTTAAGCGGTCTGTAGTAACTCTTAGTCCCATAGCCACCTCCAAAAAAATGGGTTAGATCCTTTTATCAAATAGCACTTTTTTGGCGAAGTCTATTCCATATCTTAATCAAATCTTAACAATATCTTTAACAAATCAAAACATTCATTAGTAATAATTTTTTTATTATCTTAACTAATATTTAACTATAATTTATGTCTTTTAATAATATAACAAGAAATAACTTACTAAATGAATTAAGTAGTACTTCTCATACTAGCTTTCTTTCTAGAAGCGAGTCTTTCTGGAAAACTATTACTGACAAAAAGCCTGAAGTTCTACAGAAAATTCAAGAGTTCCAAAAAAAATATCACTACAACATTCAGCTCATCCAAAATAAATCTTGGATTCAACTAAAAAAAGAACTCGGACTCCGCATGGCTCAATCCTATGCAAAATACTCTCTTTGCCAAAAAATTCGCATTTACGCCAATACATTTTTTAATCTCATTAAAACCGTCGCCTTCTCAACAACACTTTTCATCATTCGCTCCAAATCTTGGGCTCAACTCAAGAACGATATAACCTCTAGCTTACTCCTCCCAGACAAAGATACTCCCTCGCTGCAAGATTTCCGAGGAATTGCTAATCAATTTGTGAATGAACTCGTCACAATTGCCACTAAAGCTTTAAAACTACCCGAAGTGACTTGGACAGCCATTGGAAACGATAGCTATGCCTCCGATGTGGATACCTCTATAGTCTACGAAAAAGGTCCACTTTCACTTAAAGATGCCTACACCATCAAATCCATCCGAGAAACAGCCCACACATATGTTTTTAAAGGCCTATCCGGCGTCCAACTAGACACAGAAGGCTATACACCTCACCCTGCTAAAGATGAGACTGCTAAAAAGTTAAATTACCAGACATATTCCCAACAATTTATCCTATCAGAACTCTCAATGGCACTACAGCAAGCCCATGTTGGGTTACAAGAAAATCAAAAAGAGCTGCAAGAATGGCTTAAAAAAGAGGCCGATAATTTCCAAAGTCCACAAAACCAAAGAACTATCAAAATTATTACTGAATACTTTGATGAATGGCATAATATAATGGAGAGGGATATCGACATTCTGATGCTTAAAAAAGCTCATTATGATGTCGAAAAGATGAGTCCTGAGGCTATAAAAGCCACCGCCCATAAATTGAAAAAACAATCCCCCGATACACATAAGGACACTACTCTCAACTATCGAACCCCTATAATGTTATATCTAGCTGATCAAGCTCAAGCACTCACTAAAGAAATCACAAAGCTTGAAAATCTATTAAAAACTAATCCCGAAGATAAATCACTCCAACATCAACGACAAAAACTTATCATCAAGCTAGATACTTTAAGCAAAATGCTCAACAGACTTCTTCCTGAAGGTACCTTTGGAGGAGGAGAGGGAAACGTTACCCTATATCGCGCCGAAGGTCAACAGCAACAGAGTGAGTTCAAAAAAAAGGATAAATTAAAAAAACAGCAAAAAAAACAGGGGTTACCTGTTACATACTCAGAAGAAAAAAAGAGAGAGGAACCCACTCTAGAAGAGCTCACTTTCGCAGCATATGAACAAAATACACAATTCTTACATAAAATTCTTGATACTAATAGTCCCATTGCTTCAGCCAAATACTTCTACAGAACTATTCGCAACAAAAGAAGAGCAATGGATTTATATTTTACAAATTACCCAAAAAATCAAAAATTACCTCCAGAGTTTACCGCGCTTTATGAAGAAATAAAAGAAGCTGAATATAAAGCAAAAAATTTAGAAAAATGTTTACGCAGAAACTATTTAAATCGTGAAGCATCACTATCATTTCTAAAAGAGATTTTTACAAGCTCCTCCATCGCAACTATTACTGCCATCATCGATAGACTAGAAGATCCTCAATTAAATCTTCCTGGAATACTCAAGAGCCAAAAGTTCAATGCACTTGTCGACGAATTAATAAAATATAAACTTCTTAAAAAAGAGGACATCATCGAAATCTCCTCTTCTAAGAATTCCGAAATAATCAAGAAACTTCCCAAAAATGAAAAACTCCTTAAAGTACTCCAAGCCATGGTAGGGTACTATGTCAAAGAAAAAGAAAAACATTTAGAACTTACATCACTGTTTGACGATGCAGATACTATTACCCTAAAGAAATTTAATCTAAACACAGCAGATGAAGTTCAAAAATTCAAGACAACTATCGACAACCTGTCTAGCCAATGGCAAAAATACTTCTTCACCCATATTAACAAAAGCCCTCTTCCTCCCGCGTTCTGGGTCAAAAATAATATGAACTACCCAGAAATTTGGAATGACGCTAAGAAAAAGATCGCCTCAGCTGGAAAAGTTAAATCTAGAGGATAGAAAACTACCATCCATCCTAATTGTGCGAAGTTGCTCTTGAATATACTTAAAAGCAGGTAGATCGTATATTTTCAAATCAGAATTATATTTTATTTCTGCAGCATTTATACAATCATTTCCATTTTCAAAAAAAAATGATAACGAATGACATCCGTTCTGATAAGAGGGCAAAATAATCGCCTTATTTTGATGGATTCTTTTTTGGTAAAGTTGAGTCAATCTATTATCAAACGTCATATGAAAAACCGATACAGAATACTTATATTCATCCTGAATCATCCTTAACGCTATATCCAATTCCCTCTCATAAAGAAAAGAGGCATAGGCAAGAGAATATCCCTCATTCAATCCACGTGCAAAAAGCACCTCAGAAATAAATTCAGCAGCATTTATCCAATAGTTCGCCGCCTCATCCATTGTTCTCAAGTTTTTATTAATATCCTCCCCATAGCACTCTCGCATCTTCATGCAAATTTCATTCTGACTAATAAGAGCATAGTTTTGAGTAAGGGCAAGATACTTTTTGAAAAATATAGACTGACCCACCTTATAATTACTTGCTAAAACGACAATACTTCTCTCTAAAGGAATTCCCTCAAAGATTGTTTCCGAAATTCTCTGATAATCCTCATAGATCCGTCTCAAATCATCAGCCCCATACCCATCCAAAAGCTGGCGAATCAATACACCCGAATTAAAATGATTCCAAGGAACATCCTTTATTAAATCATTAAAAATATTTTGAATTGCATCTATAGATAACTCTGAACTTGACCTTCCAACTCTCTGAGCTTCAATAACAGAAGACATTATGCCCCCCACTTCCATACATATTTTCTAGTAACACAATCACTAGATTTTATGGAATTATGAGCGTTAAGCGAAACTCTGTATCTCTTCCAATCTCTGAACTATTTGCGCTGTCGAAGGAAATATACCCTGCTGCACGATTGAATCCCATAAAGCCAATCTCTGCTCTTTAGTACCTATTATCAGGATATCGTCTACCTCCGCCTTATGGTCGGTCGTATATTTATACAAAGCATTACAGCCATGTACGACATCTACTAATAACTTAAAAGACATATCTATAAGCATACACTCATGTAGATAAACATTAGCTATTCGTCTTATTTCTTCAGGTAATGTATTCAAATAATTCGATATCTGATCAGTAGTCCATGAAGAAAAAACTGTAATAAATTGAGACAGATTAGTCTGAGGATATTTATCACTCAAATTTTTCATATGAGTTTTGATAAGTTCAGCCTTAATTGCATTCAAACGACTTGGATCAGTAAAGAAATTATATCTCCAATGCAATTCTCGTAAATTAGAACAAACTGATTGTACCAAACTGAATATTAAACCAAAAATATCTGCTGACGGGAAGAGCTTGCTATCAATAGCGCATGGGTCCCAATAATAAAAGTACCCCTTCATAGTAGATTTGCCAATTAGCTCGCATTGATCAAAATCATTAAGATACGCGTTGACATCAACTCCAATTGAAATATTAGCAGGTTTAATATCATGATGTACTAAACCTTCAGAGTGTATAATTAAAAGTCCCTGAGCACACGTCAATATTCGTTTTAAAGAATCTTGAAAAGACCACTTACTTTTTTTTGTTTGTGGATGAAAATCTAATTTAATTGTTTTAGATGTAAAAACTTTTTCTAATTCTGATAAAAAGCGCGGTTGCTTCCACTCTTCAATGTCTTCCCCATCCTCTTTCAAACTCGGAAGCCTCTTTTGAGGACCAGGAAATATAGGAATAGAAGGATACTTTTCTAAAAGCGCTCTCTGTATATCAAATCCTCTTATGCAATAAGCAGCATGAGCACTTTTTAGCACCATATATGTATAATACTCATGCTTTATTTCTTTTATTTTTTGTTTAAAAAATAGCGTATATTGATGAGCAGAGTAAACAGTCTTATAAGTACTATTCCCAAGAATTCGAATTTTCGATGAATTACTATAAAATAATATTTCTAAACTCTTGCAGTCCAAAGGCATTTCAACCCAAAAATTTTCTACTGGAGTAACTTCAAATTTAAAATTGGGATCTGGAACTCCACAAGGATAAAATGGAAACTTTTTGTTAGATTTTATTTTTATACTTGTATTCTTATATTTTTGCTCTTTTAAAGACATTTGGTTAATCACTCTACAAACACACTGAGCAGTTTGATAAAGTCGA
>JABDDJ010000006.1 GCA_013287645.1 Chlamydiota bacterium
GGCTTTCTGTAATTTTCCTTCAATGCGTTGAATAATAGCATTTTTTCTGTCTTTATTGGTAATATAAGCAAACTTTAGTCTGGCTTTTTCGATTACTTCGTCATAGGTCAATCTTTTTATAAAAAGTTTTACACCACCTAGACGTTCTATAAATTTAGTAACAGATGTTATTGGAGTTCTATAATTAACTTCTAAAGGGGAACATTCAAAATCTTCAAAATTGAGTCTAATCTCTGGGGTCTTTCGTTCATCAATAGCCCTTTGATATCCTGCTTCTTGAAGTTTTATTTTAAGTCTTTCTAAAATTTCATCTCTACTCTGGTTTTCTCTTGCAACATGTTCTGAATAACCCATAGGCTTTAAAAAATATTTCTCTGCAAACTCGATTACTTTATCATAGCTAAGTGGTTCCTGGCCATATTCAGTTAATTTAGGTTCTATTATCTTTATATGATATGTAGCGTTTCCCTCTAGGCTTTCGACTTCTTTCTTCTCTTTCAACGATAATGCGAGTAACCGTACAGCTATATTAAAAATGGGTAGGCTGTAGACAACACCTTTGATGAAAAATACTATTCTTTGAGACAAGGGTGTAACATTATATTGTGGCTGGGCCATGCAGGAAAAGGCAAAACAAAAATTTTTGTAACCCTTTTGATAAGGCTTAACTAGAAGAGAATGTGTAGTACATTTTGTTAATATTGCATTTAATCTTTCAATACTCATTTTAGCACCATTTTTTTTGAATATTATTACAAATCTAGAAATTATTTGCAAGTTTTAATTAATGTAGTTTGTTGATAGTTAACTCAAACTATTTAATCGTTGAATCAGGAAGAAGATGTGCCTAATACAGGCACGGCCCCTTTCAATAAAACCAGAACTCGCAAGAAAATAGGCTAATGAGTCTGTAAGATATTTTTTTGCCATCTACGGCTTTCAATTTCAGCCGGTTTTTTTTCTCTATTCCTTAATTCTATTACCGTTTTTTTCATATGACAATTGGCACATAAAAGTTGAAAATCTGATTTAGGTAGATTTCCATTCAAAATATGAAAAAACATCTGACACGCTGGCATTCTCTTTTTTGAAGGTAAATTGATAGGAATAACATGATCTATTTGCAATACGTCATAATCTGAATGACGACAACAAACGCACATCCCACCTAAAAAATCTAAAACTTTTTGACGGTTTCTTACGTGTTTCTGCTTTTGATATGCTCTTTCCTTTTCTTTTGATAATCTAACCACTACATTACCTTTTGATGAACGAAATCTAAAATTTCAGTCGCTTACATTTTGTAAGCGACTGATTTTCTTTTTCATAAAAAACCTTCTTATTTTTTAGAAGTATAGACCTGTTAATGGATTCTATTCAAAGAAAACCTAACCATCGACGCTTATCTATAAGACCAAATTGCAAACATTTTTGGATTAGAGAGGGACTAAAAAAGCATGAAAAAGAATTCATTTTAGTGTATGATGTACTTGTTTAATTATAGAAAAATTCATGCTAAATAGTTTTGATTTTAAAAATTCTGATATTAGCGATAGGATGATTGATGAAAATGAATATGCTTTTGCATTTCTTACTAAGATACCTATTGTTCCAGGACACATACTCATTTGTCCAAAACGTTCGATTACCTTTAGTCATGAACTTCTTGATGAAGAATTAAGGCATATTTTCTTGTTGAAAACGAAGGTCTGTAAGATTTTGCAGCAAGCTCTAAAAATAGAAGGCTTTAATTTCGCTTGGAATGAAGGTATTGTTGCAGGACAAACAGTCCCGCATTTACATTTGCACATCGTTCCAAGAAAAAAAGGAGATGCTGGTATAACAGAATATGAACCACGCGTTTTTCTTTATCGTCCAGGAAGTAGAGCTGATTCTCAACATGAGGAATTAACCTCATTTGCAAAAGAATTAAGGGGATTTCTTGAGTATCATGGATGAGTATCTTGACACTGAACAACTATTAACTATTCAGAATGAGATTTACAAAAAAATTCAACTTAACGAAGACAAACTACGGTTCATTAAAGACAAATCAAGTTCTCTTATTGAGAAATGGCAAGAATTACTCCAGGTCATTTTACCTATTCAGATGGATGTAATCAAAGCTTATAACCTTGGAGACAATCAATCTGGACTGTCAAAATTTAATGCAGAATATACTCGCTGTTCACCTGAATCTGTTGCTTTATCTGAGCTGAATAAAGAGAAATGGCTATTTATATTTGACAAAACGTTCGGTGGTATTGAATTCAAAGAGATTTCTCTGCAAGAAGCGCAGAAATTAATAGAGGAAATAGCTCAAGAAATGACTTCTGAAACCTTTTTAACACAAATTGACCGTGTAATAATATCTCTCAAGCCTGAGGCATCTCTGATCGAGAAAAGACGAGCTGTTTTGACTATCCTTATTCCTTTACATATTTCCGTTATGGGAAGACATGGATTTAATGGTGAAGTGGGCTATATACAAGCTCAAAGAGCCATTATGGATTATTATCATGATCCACAGATTGCTCAAAGAGCAGCTCATGCTCAATCGGTCGTCTTTAGACGAGCTCAACTAATTCAATAACGAGCTTTTTAAAAATCTTCTACACTATCGTCAGCTATAGATGAAAGGGGCCGTGCCTGTATAAGGCATAACTTTACCTAACAATCATTCTTCAAATGTCGGATATTTGCCGTCCCAACAAATTGCTCGATAATTTTCTGGATCAGTGTCCCCTTCAGTGCTAATCAAAAGGATGCGTGAGGTGGTGTTCAATTCCAGAGCCTTTTTGAGATCTTTTAACAGAGGATTTTTACACACTTCAACCAGAAATCCCAAAGGAACTGCTCCGGATTCCCCAGAAATAATTCTTGGATCTTTATCTAAAGGATTTCCAAGAATACGCATTCCTTTGGCTGCTACATGATCAGGACACGTCACAAAGCAATCCACAATATTTTTCAAAATATTCCAAGCAATTGGGTTGGGATCTCTACAAGCTAACCCTGCCATCATAGTCGAGAGATCTCCAGAAGCATTTTTAACTGTTCCATCTGCGGAGCATCCTGACTGAAAGAAACAATCTGCTTTGGTAGGTTCCACGACAATAAAAATGATCGATGTACTCACCAGCTGTTTTAACCCTTCAACGATCGTCCCAGCAAATGAACCTACTCCTGCTTGTAAGATAACATGGGTAGGCTGTTCTTTTTCGATGATTTTCAACTGTTTGAGGCATTCGCCAAGAATAGTTAAGTAACCTTGCATTATCAGTTTAGGAGTATCCACGTAACCGTCCCAAGCCGTATCTTGAATGAGAATCCAATTGCGTTCTTGGGCTAACCGAGAGACATATTGAACTGTATCATCATAGTTGAGAGTCGTGATCTCCGCTTGAGCACCCAATGCCCTGAGATTATCTAATTTACGCAGACAGGATCCTTTAGGCATAAAGACGACAGACTGTTGACCAAACTGTTTCACTGTCCACGCTAAACCCAATCCATGATTTCCTGCTGTAGCCGTCGCAAAAACTCGAGAGGGTAGTGTTTTGATTTTTTCTTTTATAGTGCTAAAAGAATTCAATTCTTTCGTGTATTCCTCATCTAAGTAATTGGCGATTGCGTATGAACTACCCAGAATTTTAAAGGAATTTAAACCGAATCGATACGATTCATCTTTAACAAAAATTTCACCTAATCCTAAATAATTTGCGAGAGATTCTAATGAAGCAAGAGGAGTGGGAGCGTAATCCGGCAGTGTCCGATGAAATTTCATGGCCCTCTCCATCTCCCTAAAGTTGGCGATAGCAGCAGTTTGAGGATGAAGATTTTTATGTGGATTTCTTTGCCACTGTATCTTTTCCATCTTAGCTCTCCTTAAAATTTGATTGTTTTGATAAAGTGATATGTGATATATTACATATCACATAGCTTAGAGATTCTTATTTTTTCTGTCAAGAAAGGGCCAACTTATGAAGCATCAAGACAAACTGCAACGGACTTTTGTGCGAGAGGAAGCCTACCTTATATTGCGCGATCAAATTGTGGAAGGAAGGCTTGAGCCAGGTCGAAAATTGCGCGACAAGGAATTAGCGGAGCAGCTCGGTGTCAGTCGAACGCCCATTCGGGAAGCATTATTGCGGCTGGAGGAGGAGGGGTTGGTGCAGACAAAACCGAATTGTTCCACTCTTGTGTGTCCGATCGACTTTCACAACATTTTAAACTTGTATTCCATTGCTTGGTCCCTGGAAAATTTAGCTTTGAGACAAGCTTTTGAGCGCATCACAAGTAAGACTATAGATCTTATGACAAAAGTCAATGAAAGATTATTGCAGGCTTTAAAATCCAATGATTCGACAGCAGCTGTGCAAGCCGATAATGATTTCCATTCCATTTACATTCAGCTTTCACAAAACGAAGAGCTATGCCGGATTCTTTCGAGTATCAAGCAAAAACTCAAGCGTTTAGAGCTTTATTATTTTGCACAAGTTAAGGATGCTCATCGTTCTTATGAAGAACATTTACAAATTATCAAAGCCTTAAAAAAGAAGGACCTGTCGCTTGCACTTAAGGCTGTTGAGTCTAACTGGCAGGCTAGTCTTTCACGCATTCAATCTCAATAAATTCTCGAGGAACCATGTCATCTTTAGAAAAATCAAAAATTGAGAAACTATTATGTCAGCTCATTCGCATTCCCTCTATCAATCCAAATTTGTCTGTTGGAAAAGAAACGAACGAAATGGCTTTGGCTATTTTTGTTCGTGATTGGTTGACTGATCATAAAATTAATGCACATATCGAAGAAGTGCAGTCAGGTAGGCCCAATGTTTACGCTGAAATTGGAAAGGGAAATGGAGCAACTTTATGTTTGTGTGCTCATTTGGACACGGTAGGCATTGAAGAAATGACAATTTCACCGTTTGAACCCACTATTGAAGGAAATCGAGTCTACGGTCGAGGCAGTTGCGATATGAAAGGTGGGCTTGCTGCGGTGCTAAGCACGGTCGTTGCCCTAGCTGAAAAAGAAGTGCATGGAAAACTGATACTAGCTCTTGTTTGTGATGAAGAGTACGCGAGTATTGGAGCAGATGACTTTGTGAAAAGACATCGTGCAGATGCCTGTATTTTGACTGAACCAAGCAGTTTGAATATGGTCATTGCACACAAGGGATTTTTATGGGGAAAAGTTGAGGTATTAGGTAGAAGTGCACATGGCAGTCGCTGGGACATTGGTGAAAGTGCTATTTCCAAAATGGGCAGCATTCTCGTTGGATTAGATGACTTGGAGAATAACGTCTTAAGAAAAAGAACAGAGGAGTTAGTTGGACCAGCCTCGATGCATGTAAGTCTGATTAGCGGAGGTACTGGAATTTCCACTTACGCATCCACGTGCACAATTCATTTGGAAAGAAGAACTCTTCCTTCAGAAAACAGAGCTGAAGTGCAGTTGGAAATAGAAAAAGTGATTCGTAAAGCTTGTCCAGAGGCAGATATCGATTGGTATTTTTATCGACCTCCTTTTTACTGCGATCCGAATGAGAAGATCGCGCAACATGTGAAACAAGCTTTTCAAACAATTGTGGGTCATGAAGTGAAGTTAGTTGGATGGGGAGTCTGGACGGATGCTGCGATTTTTCAGCAAGCTGGCATTCCCACTGTGAACCTAGGCCCCTTAGGATTTGGTCTACATGAACCTATAGAATGGGTAGATTTAGATTCTGTTGTGCAAACTGCGACTATTTTATTCCATGCTGCTAACTCATTTTTACTCTCTAACAATGCATAGCCCCTTTCATGAGATCTTCCTTTCGTGATTGATTAACCATTTTTTGCGTGTGAGACCACCACCATAGCCGCCTAGCTCACCATTTGTATTAATGACCCGATGACATGGAATGATAATAGCGAACTGGTTGGCACCATTTGCTAATGCTACAGCACGAAAAGCTGAGGGTTTTCCAATTGCTATAGCTATTTCGGCAGGAAAAACTAAACATAGATAAAGGATTAGCTTACCGTTCTAATGAAAAAAATAGAGCAGTCATTACTATTGAGTTAAAAGAGATAAATAGTATTTTTCGTATTTTTCTTTAGCGTCAGCTGTCAATGTAATTACTTCTTGAATCGAAGCCTTGTCTTTATGCTCAGCTTGTCCTGGCTTATGAGCTACTACCATCATTGCTATATCGTTAAAGGTAAAAAAGATGCGAATGCAATGACTTTTTTGTTGAGACACGATTACATTTTTAAGCACGATTTCGTTTTCGCCATTGGACGGTTCCTTAAAAATTTTTGAGTCCTGTGAATAAGGAAACACACATTCCTCTATTAAAAACGTCTTATCGTAGTATTGAAATTGAGCCTGCCAAAAAGCACTGGGCAAATCAATGTAGTGCATGGCTTTTAATTTTTTAAAGTAATGGATGGCGTTGTCAGGTTTAATGGAAATGATGCGGAGTTGATTTACTTGGTCAAGCACAATTGTAGGTTCGATAGAACTACTTTCTACTAATATGGTACTTATTCCTTTGATCGAAATAGATTCAGATTCCTTGTCTACAGTAGCAACTAAACGGTCATCGATTTTAATCACATCTGCTGATTGCAACGGAAAAAACTCATTAGTTCCTGGCAGGCAAAGCAGAGGAATGTTAGCGATAATGGGGTGTGTTATGAACGTCATGATTTCTTGTAGGCGATCGATAGATGCAATAGAGAAGTCAATTGCTGCAAGGCCTTTAAAAAATTTCTCCCATTGATATACAGGGCTCAAAGGCAGTTGCCAGCAATTTTTTGTCGAATCATAAGTTAAATCAACGGTCGATAAAAATTTTTTCTGGTCCGACGGCAGCAAATTAGTCCATTTACAGTAACTTGTACAATCGGTCAACGTATCGCAAGTGATTGCAAAACTGTAAGTCTTTTTTTGTTCATCATTGAAAAGAAGAGAGATATGATTGCCTCCTGCATAGCAGCTTGAGTAATGAAACAGATTAGTTTTTACCTTAGACTGAAAAAAATCCAGGACCTCTTTAAATTCTTTTACGTCCAAGTCTGCTATAATAGGCTTACCTATCCACGATATTGTCTGATTGCGATTCGATTCCTTGTATTTTGATCCACCATGACCTGCGAGAATGATATTCCATGAGTATGGCATTTCTACATCAGGCAAATCATCATACGTGAGAAAAAAATCAGGCAAAGCGTTCACAATTGTTGCGTGATTGCATGAATCAAAATAAATAGAAGGAGAGTCTTCAGGATACGGGACTTTTTCAAGAGAATCAGTCTTAAAACCTATTTGCGCATTCTGATCACTATATTTCTTTGGAATAAATAAATAAAAACCGTTCTTATTACTATAGAGGTCCCAATCTTGAGCATTAAAATCAGTATAATAATTGAGTAAGAGCTGAAAACTTTCATCTGTTACATTGTGTTTATCAATGTAAAACTCCTTATTGATAGTGTGAACCACTAATTTTTTATTTTGGCAGACATCATTGCTGAGTGCATTGTAGTGCTTACTCCAATATTCAATCTTTTCATTGATCGCGCAGTAAAGATCATACGTTTTATGATGAGGCGAATCTTTTTCTTGCAATTTCTGCTCAAAATTTGTTCGACGCTCAATAAAAGAATTCCAAAGACTTATATTTAATAAAATTGGAGTTGTTTGTTCAGCAATTGCTGATTGGAGCCTGGTTATCAAAAACCAACTCTCGGTACGCCCCACATTTTCCGAATTATCGTGATCAAGAAGAATGATGCAATTGCACTTAAGGTTTTCTGCGGCATTAATGCTAGTTGATAGTATCAATAACAGCAGCAAAAGCAGAATCTTGATTTTGTTTTTAATGCTCATTCCTGTGCTTGCGAAAATTGTCTGTTATAGGGGGTTCAGTGTATAGCCTTTAATAATGTAACGTCAAGTTTGATTTTTTTTCAGCTTTTCTCATACCGTTTGATAAATCATTACGCCAGAAAAAGGATTTCCAATGTCAGGTGCAATTCCTTCAATGCTAACTATCAATAATATGGCTAATAACCTGAGTTTTCCTGCCCACAATAGTACTTCCACCCCTAGTTATATGTTGCCAACGGGAGAAACAGATAAGCGACGTCTTGATGCCAAGGGTCTATTTTTTGTTTTCGTTTAGGCATTTTGGATTTTTCCCATTAGGACCAAATTACAGGAACTGCACCGAAGCGTTCTTGACGATAGTTTTTTTCAAATTCGCATTCACTTCTCATATTGTATTCTAATTGAAATCAAATTCAACATGAAGATTCTTTTCCATCGATCCATACATTTTATGAAGAGTAACAGCTCGAAATAGATCGCTTGGCTGATTGAAAAGAGATTTTAACTCATGCGGAATGACTTAGAAGAGGCCAAACTAAGTTGAATCGCCTTAGCTATTGTAGAAATATGTTGATGTTCAAACATTTCATGATGCGCCATAGGTATTTTGCTAATCGATAGATTTGGTAAAAAATCCCACCCATTATCAGGCATAACACTATCCCCTGCTCGAACTAAATGGACCATTCCATCGTAGTAACTAGATTGATGATTCTTTAGAAGTTTATAATTATGTTGCGACTCGGCTTGAAGATCCTCAGAGTATATAAGAACAGGAAGATCTGTAACGGGTGCGTCAGGAGCATAACTATCTAACATAATGACACGGTCTATTAATTCACCCGTTTCCTTTAAAATTTTTGCCACCTCTAAAGCCACAATTCCTCCAAAGGACCACCCTCCAATAATGCAAGGAGTTTTAGATTGAATTTTCCTAATTTCTTGAGAGTAATATATCGCCATTTCAGATAACGAGGAAAATGAAGTGGTTTTTTGTGTTATAAAAGGATTTTGTATTCCATAAATAGGATGGTCTGGCAAGCACTCTGCTAATGGTCGATAACATTCTGCTAAACCTACTGAAGGATGGATCATGAATATCGGAAAGCGATTTCCCGTTGTCTGAATAGGGATAACAGTTTGCCTTTTAGGATTAGCTTGATGGGATTCCATGAATTGCGCCAATTCAGAAATAGTTGAATGTTCCTGAAGTTCAGACATTGTTACTTCTATCCCCCATGCTTTTTCAATTTCAATAATTAGTTGCACGGACTGCAGAGAATCACCTCCCATTTGAAAAAAATCATTAGTTCTATCTTTAGGACATTCTCCAAGTAATTTTTCCCAGATTTCTTGCAACTTAGTTTCCGTAATGTTCAAACTAATCGAACAGTTTTTATGATCCCTTGTTTTTATTGAATGTAAACTTTTCCGATCTAGCTTTCCATTTGATAATCTCGGAAGTTTTTCTAGATGAATGTATTGCGTTGGAACCATGTATGAAGGTAACTGTTTTCTAAGAAAGTGCCTTATTATTTTCCAATTATCGACACTTCCCGCATAGTAACAGGCAAGCGCTGATCTGTTATTATTGACACTAACATAACCAACAGCCGCTTCAGGAATATTGGGAGCAGACATGATTTTGCTTTCGACCAAATGAATATCAACCCGAGATCCATTAACTTTAACAAAATCATTTTTCCTACCAACATACTCAAGCATGCCATCAGGTAAAACCCGAACAAAATCCCCTGTTCTATATTGACAATTAGAAAAACTTTCCCCGCGAATATAACCTCTAGCAACTCCAATGCCTTTCAGATGCAATTCTCCAATTCCACCTTCTTGAACAGGATTTCCTTGATCATCAATAACCGAGCATTCAATCCCGGAAATGGGCCGGCCAATAATTCTTGCCGATTGATTGGTGTTGAATGCATGCAAATGTGTAAATATAGTGCATTCAGTGGGACCATACCCATTTAAAAGAAGCTTAACCTGTTTGCTCCAATATTCTATGAGACTTTGTGGTGTGGCTTCTCCTCCAATTAGCAGAAATTTCAGATGATCTAAAGGAACTTTGGGAAGTAAATTAAGAACACCGGGAGTAAACTGTGCATGAGAAACCTGCATTACATTCATAAAGTTCCATAGACGATTTATTCCGCCTTTGTATGGACATAATGTGGCGCCATTTGCAAGAGAAAATGCCCATTCAGATATGTGCATATCAAATGCTGGAGATATATGACTTAGCATTTTTGTAGTAGAGGAGATATGGAACATCTGCTTGGCATGTATAGCTCTATGGCTGATTCCTTCATGTTCAATAATGACTCCTTTTGGCCTTCCTGTACTTCCTGAAGTATAAATTACATATGCGATATCATTAGGTGAAATTCTTACCTCTGGATTTGTACTTGGCAAGCTGTCAAGCTTGTCGAAAGTAATATGATCAATGATCAAGAACGGTTTTACGTCTTCAATAATACTTTTACGATGTTCTATAGGGTCTCTGGAATCTAGAGGAATGAAATATCCCCCAGTTTTCAATACTGCTAGAGTGGCTATTATTTGACTAACAGGATTTTCGAAGCAGACTACAGAGCCCTTTCCGGGACTCATACCTTTTCGAATAAAGTAATGAGCTAGTTGATTCACTTTCTCGTTGAGAGCCCGATAGGTCAATGATAGGTTTTCATTCTCTATGGCAATCAAGTTGGGATCAATACCTTCTATCATCTCTACTAGGGTTGGTTGTTCACCTAGCGCGAAGTTTGATTCTGTCTGATTGAGCGAAGAGCCTAGATCCTTAATCAGCAATTCAGGTTGAACCAGTATTTTTTCCAAGATATCCATAAATTTATTTGCTAACGTGTTAATACGCCAGCTTTCATAGATGCCTGAAGCATACTGTATGGATATACGGTATCTATTTTCCTCTTCTTCAATGACAAAACTTAGATCAAATTCAGTAAAAGGAGAGGGTTTTTCTAAGCGTTGAACTTCAGTGCCGTTTATTTGTGGTGTTTGATCAATGCGACGGTTCCAACTAAAAATAACATTCAAATGAATACGTGTTCCCAATGCTTCTTGAATTTGAAAAAATGGAGTCAATCGATGATAAAACATTTCTGCTAATTTTTCTTTGCACACTTTCAAAAGGTGTGTAAACCTGCTTTCGTTTTGAAATGAAAATTTCATAGGAAGCAGATTAACAAAAAGCCCGAAAGTTTTTTCAGCTTTTCTTGTGGAGAAAGGAATTCCGATAAGGAATCTATCCTCTTGAGAAAACAACTTATACGAAAGTGAAAACACCGAGAGAAGCAATGCAAAAGGAGTTGTCTCAAATTTTTTGCTTAAGTCTTGTATTTTTTCTCTTATATGGGGAGAAATAGGGATGCTATAATGCCCCGCATCACGATTTGGAGTTAGAGAGGGGGTGGTTTGCGGGAGTTCATTTTTCCAAAACAGAAGAGTATGAAGAGGGATTTCTTTTTGTTGGTTGAAGCTATATTGAGCATAGGAACCCGCTGGAGTGAGTTTTTTTTGAGGATTCTTGTATAGATCGCTCAACTCTTGCATAAATAAAGCGATAGATTGTTCATCACAAATAATATGATGAAACATGACATCAAGTCTCCACTGTTGAGAAAGTTCTTGTGTCAATTTATAAAAATACAATTCATTTTTTGTTTGAATAAAATTGTTATGAATTAGAGTAAAAGGTGATTTTAGAGCATCATAACGGTTTTTTAAAGAGTCAAAGCAACTTTTAAGTCTTTCTATATCGAGATCGCCATGAATACTATAAGAGAGTTCAATATGATATATGGTAGGTTGAGTTGCCACTTGCATGCCATACCAAATAGCCAGTTGTTCTCCTGTTGCTGGAATGTCTTTAATATCCTTATTGTTTTCGGGCAAGCTAACAGCGTAGGGGAGTTGTTGAATTAATATGGCCAGATTTTTAGCTGTCGGAGTATCAAAAATATGAATAATATCAACGGATTTATTAGTTGCTTCTTCAAGACGAGAAGCTAAGACAGCTGCATCAAATGAATCCCCTCCTAAAGAAGCAAAGAAGTGATCATTTACATCAATATTCTCAATATTTAATACATCAGAGATGCACTTTACAATGGTACTTTCTAGAGTATTTAAAGACTTGTCTAATTGAATATCGCCACTGTCTTTTCTAATCCTTTTTTGAAGCTCCTCAGCTGTCTTAAGTGTCGTTGTGAGTTTCACAAAATTTGATCTATCGACTAATGTTGATTTAGCTGGCTTTATGTCTGATACCAGCGATTCACTAGAAACTGCCTTATCTGGCTCAAAAATGATCTTTATTAACTGTTTTGACTCAAAGAAATATCCATTTTCATCGGTTGTTAGTGGCTTTAATGATTCCAAAAATATTTTGACGGGTGTATTGCGCTTTGTCTGACAAAAATTTACAACAACCAACTTACGGTGTGCTATTTGTCCAATGAAAGACATCATTTGATGCTCAATACCTCTACCTAATACCCGGCAACTTAGTAAAAAAGTATCTAGAATTAGGTCATCTTCTCTGTGTTTGATAAAAATGGCCCCAACTAGTCCATAATCACCAAAACGATCCTCTGCATAAATAACGTAAATGGATTGCCTTTGTACTTTGAGAAATTCCCGAATTTGTTGGGCTTTTCTACGGCGATTGGAAGCATTAAATTGGTTTGTGCGTTGCGTGAGCTGCGCAACTCGTTCTATTTCATCGGCATCAATTAATTTTATCTTCGTGTTTAAATGAAGTGAATTAATGAAATCACTTAATGACTTGGAAGAACTCTTTAATTCTTCTCTCTCAAGATGTTTTTTATACATATTAGTTCTTTGAGCATCTTTTAGAGTCATTTTATGGTAAATCGGTATATCCCAAACATGATGAAAAATAGACGGATCAAACTGTACAACGACAACATCTGAAATCGACGCAGAAACAGTAGCGCATTCAATGGGATTATCATCAAAAAATAGCACAGAGTCTGGTCCAATATTCAACTTGTTTATTAAATGAACTAGATTTTCGCCTTTGCTATTCCAATTAATGTGCCATGCTGTTACAAAATCCTTTTTAAGTATCATGTCCGTATGGTTTTCAAATACTGCAACAACGTCTTCAAGCTCGTTTTTGCTGAACAATGCAATGGCAATTCCTCTTTGATAAAGATTTACAAGCCACTGTTGAAATTCGCTATGAATGACTATTGGTTCTTCAGCAACAATACCCTTCCATAAGGTGTTGTCACAATCCACACCGATCAATTTTATCAAAGGGAATTGCATGGAATAAATTATTCTAGCGATCAATGTACCCAGAACAGCATATCCGGAAAGTGTATAAGGGATATGAGCTGATTTTTCCGTTCTAACATCAAAATAATTAGATACTTGATACTTATCTAACCATTCATGTAGTTCTATGTAATAAGCGCCAGAGATAGAATCTATCTCTTTTTTGAGATGATCGCCCCACAGGCTTGGAGTTCGTTCTGGACAATGAATAACAAAGATACTGGCAGAAATGGTTTTACATATATTACGAAGGTGCTGAACAAAAAAATAAAAATTTTCCTCGTATGAAGAAAATTGCAAATCCTTGTCTCTAATTACGATAAAAATGGCGTCATTGTCAGCGCTACTGTTTAAAAGAGTTTGAAATATTTGATTATAAGGGGCAAATTTGATTTCGCATGTCAAAGGTATTTCTTGTACCCAGAAATCTAAGAATTCACGTAATGGTTCAATGATAAATGAACCTGAGATCAAATATTTACGCATTATTTATTTACCTTTTTTTCAGCAAATTTGGAGCATTTGTAAATGAGCATTCAAATGAAAAAAAATTGATTCGTTTATGATGCTCTCATCCACCACCTGCGCTAAAAACACAAAAGGCAATCTCATCGAGATTGCCTGTAAGTCCTTGAGAGAAAAGAATCTGGGTGAGAGGATTTGAACCTCCGACCCCTTGCACCCCATGCAAGTTTTTTCATGTTTTTAACCATATCATCCTGTCTCATTCAATGCTATCAAAATCGCATTCATGATGCTATTTCAGATTGATTTTTATCATATCTTTGTCTTATTTTGTAACTTTAAATATTGGCACTTATTAGGTGGTCTCATCCGCCACATATCCGCCACATGAAAATAAGGAAAAATCACTTCCATACTACAGGAGATTAAACAATGAATAAAGATTTAGTTGAGAACACTCATCATCAAACTTTCGAATCACTTAGACAAGAAGAAGATGAGTGTGAATTTTGGAGTGCACGTAAATTAGCAAAGGTATTGGAATACAATGACTACCGTAATTTTCTTAATGTCATAGAAAAAGCTAAAGAAGCTTGCAAAAATAGCGGACACAATATTGTCGATCATTTCGTTGATGTCACCGATATGATCGACATTGGCAAGGGAGGGCTGCGACAAGCTGCTGACGTAAGATTGTCTCGTTATGCCTGCTATCTGGTCGTACAAAATGGTGATCCAGCGAAGCCTGTTATTGCCAACGGACAGACTTATTTTGCAATTCAAACCCGCCGACAAGAGCTAGCCGATAACCGAAATTTTCAACAGCTAAAGGAAGAAGAGAAACGTGTTTATCTTCGAAAAGATCTTCGAGAACACAATAAACAGTTAGTCGAAACAGCTCAGCAATCTGGTGTAGAAACAACCCTTGATTTTGCCATATTCCAAAACCATGGTTATAAGGGTCTCTATGGAGGTCTCGATGCAAAGGATATCCATGTACGCAAGGGACTGAAAAAGAATCAGAAGATTTTAGATCATATGGGAAGTACCGAACTTGCTGCGAATCTTTTTAGAGCCACTCAAGCGGAAGATAAGCTTCGTCGAGAGAACATCAAAGGGAAAAACAAAGCAAATCAAACTCACTATGAGGTAGGAACGATAGTACGTCAAACTATTGAGAGGTTAGGAGGTACTATGCCCGAAGACTTGCCTGTTGCAGAAAAGAGTATCAGACAACTGGAAAAAGAAAGGAATCAAAAATCCATAGAAGTCGGCACGAATTCCTATGACATCCAAAACATTAGCTTGGATCAAGAAAATTAAATTACTTAATGGAAGTCGATGGAAAAAATTCCCCGCTCAACTGCTGATGAGTTTTGTCAAAAGCTCAAGCCACAGGAAAAACCTATTTACATTCGAGACTCTCAAGTTAAAGGCTTAGTCCTTCGTGTCATGCCGACAGGCTCTAAATCTTGGATCTTTTGCTATTCCGTAAAAGAGGGAGACAAATGGCGAGAGCGAAGAAACGGTCTTGGTCCTTTTAGGCAAGGACGCAATGATGCTGGCGGCTTGACTGTTTCTGCTGCACGACGTTTAGCTGAACGGATCAAAAATGAAGTGAAGCATGAAGGTGCTGACCCTATTGAAGAAAGAAAAAAGAGAGCTGTCAACAGAGCAAATGAGAAAGCTCTTACAGTTCTTGTGAAGGATCTTTTTGAACGTTGGGCAATCACCGATTTAATTAATCGCAAAGATAAAGGCACAGAAGCCCGTCGCATGATGGAAAAGGATGTTCTGCCATTCATTGGTGAATTAGATATAAGAGATGTGCGTAAGCTTCATGTGGCAGAGATAACAGATCGTCTACTCCAACGAAATGTTAAGCGCATGGCAAAGGTTGTCTTTAGCCTTATTCGTCAGATGTTTAGATTTGCCGTTACGCGCGATCTTTTGGAATCAGATCCCACCGCTATGGTCAGCAAGAAAAATATTGGAGGAGCCAACATTGAACGCGAGCGAGTATTGAGTGAAGAGGAAATTGGAGAGTTAGCTAGAAAGTTACCTCTCTCTCAAATGACAGAAATGAACGGACTAGCTATCTGGATTACCCTGGCTACTGGCTGTCGCATCGGCGAGTTATTAAAAGCTCGTTGGTATCATATTTCTTTTGAACGTAACACTTGGATAATTCCTGCAGAGAACAGCAAAAATCAGAGAGAACACATTGTTCATCTATCACCTTTTGCTCTTCGCCATTTTTTGAAATTGCATGAGCTCTCAGGAGAGGGAGAATGGTGTTATCCCAGTCGAGTTAATGGACATATCTGTCCGAAAACAATCACAAAACAAATAACAGATCGCCAAAGGACTGTTGCGAATTTAAAAAATCGAAGCAAAAATACAAATGCTCTTACCTTGTCCAAAGGGGTATGGAAACCCCATGATCTGCGAAGAACTGCTGCAACTTTGATGAATGCCCTGGGTGTATTACCTGAAGTTGCAGAGCGCTGCTTAAATCATCTTGAAGAAAACAGATTAAAACGCATCTATCAGCGATATGGCTATGAAGTTGAAATGAAACAAGCCTGGGAAGCTTTAGGACATCACTTAGATCAGCTAATAACAAAGGGTCAATAGATATGACACAATCTTTCAAAGCATTGACAATCCCCGATCATTTGGAATTTATAGAAAAACATCCTATTGGAAAAGGGGTTCATGAGTTAACAGGATTAAGCATTGATAAAATTTTAGGTGAATGCACGTTAGAAATACCTGAAGAGTATTCTCCTGGCGTAGGTTGGCTTGTAAGCTGGCCTTATGAAAAACTGAATATTCATTCTTCCCATATTCATGCCATTCAGATTCTTCTCAAGCTCATGTGGCTCTATTCATGCAAGGAGTCGACTGATAGCCCTTTAAAAACATTTGTGTCTCAAGAATTAGCCATGTTTGAAGCTGGCATGAAACTAGAGGCAAGTCGACGCCAAAGAATTGAGGCAGCTAAAAAAGAACGTCCATGGCCTGCTCTTGCTAAATGGATTAAGAGAAAATTCAAAACTAAAGCTGGATGGATAAACAAGGAATTGTGGAACGCTTTACCTGATAGTTACGAAGATGAGGCTGTTTATCGTGATGGAGATAAATTATGCTGTTCAAAAGGCTCTCATGCCTCAATAGGTTTTCGCGCATTCTGTGACCATGTTCGAAAGCATCGCGAAAAAAATAAATGCAGATAGCGGCGTTAGCTGCATCTGCATATGAGATAATAAATCACATAGTAACATTAAACGAGGCTATGTGATGAAAAATTTAACACCTTTTTTGCGAGATACAGAAGTTGCTAATCGATATTCCGTTAGTCGACCAACCATATGGCGGTGGGTAAAAGAGGGTCGATTTCCAAAACCAATAAAATTAGGAATTGGTTCGACGCGCTGGCGCTATTCCGATCTGGAAGCATGGGAGCAATCCCAGATTCAAGAGGGCTAGCATGAAACAACAACTTTTTGCATTAGCCTATTTTCCCGATAAGAGGGAAAATTATGCATAAAATTCCTTATGTTTTCCGAGCAATTCCAGATGAATTTTTGACAGAAGATTTTTTAAGCGATCCTATTATGATACGCTTGATCGCTTGGATGATGAAACGCATTTATACTTATCCTCATAAGATTGCCTTGAAAAGATCCGCTAAACATCTGCTTCTTGAGCCTTTCGAATTCATATATGGAAGAGATAAATGCGCAAAGGATGCAAATATTTCTCCAAATAATGCACGAACAAGACTAAAACAGCTTATGGGCCTTGGTTATATAGAAGAAGTTGTTGCCAAAAGCACCAGCACTTTTTCAGTTTATAGACTAGTGACAACAGCTTTCAAGCAAAATTTTAGCCAGCAACCCAACCAGCATTCTGACCAACAGGAAGATCAGCTAGTCCACCACAAACGAAAAACAGAGATTAAAAAAGATAAAAATATAAAAGAGGCGCTTAATGTTTCTTCAAAACACGCCGATAAATCGCCCCTTTCTGATAATCAGAAAGAAAAACTTTATGCCTTGCTAGCTTACTCTGAAAACAAGAAATTAAAAATTTATGAGCCATCTTTAACTAGATGGTTGAAAATTTATGAAATTGATCGCATTACGGGGAATTTACATCTATTAGAAGAGCAAATGCACAAAGTGATTAACCATGAAGCATGGCTAGAAACGGCATTAAAAGAAAATTATGCCTCGCAGAAAAACAACATCCAAAAGAATCGAGAGTTTGCAAAACAATTTAAGGAAAAGAATCAATGGGTTGACTTGCATCTTACTGAAAATTATTGTACCCATCTTCCTTCAGATAAAGATTATCAATATTTTCTCATTCCTACAAGTTTTCAAAAGATGCTTAAAGACTGTTTTGATCAATATAATGAGATTGATAATTTAGGAGGATAGATGTCTGAAAATGCAGAAGAAATGCAGGTAACAGGGAAATTTCAGAAAGGAAGATCGGGTAACCCTAAAGGAAAAGCCAAAGGTACAAAAAATAGGGCAACTATATTTGCAGAAACATTGTTAAAAGATGAAGTAGAAAGCATCTGCCGACGTCTAATACAGGAGGCTTTAACTGGCAATATTCAAGCTATCAAAATGGTTCTTGATCGGATATTTCCTTCTAGGAGAGATTGTCCCATTACAATTGAACTTCCTAAAATTCAAAACTCTTCCCACGTCTTGCAGGCAATAGGTTCGATTACGGCAGCAGTAGGAAATGGGGAGATTTCTCCAAGTGAAGGAGAGGCTTTATCGAGAATTATCGATGTCCATGTGAAAGCAATTGAAGCTCATGATTGCGAAAAACGGCTCAGTAAACTTGAAGAGAGGAAAATTCAATGAAATCATCAATCAAAAAGCGATTAAAAATTTTAGAGAATAGCTTAAACATAGATCAGAAGCATAAATGTGCATTAGTAGTATGCGATCCTGAGATTCTGCATACATTTGATTTTTCATTTATTGAAGCTGAACATATGGTAATTTTGCCTGATAATGGCCGAAGATTACCAGGAGATCAGACAATTGGAAAAGGTTCTTATTCTATTCATTATTCATAAATATCTGACCTGTTGCGAAAAGAATTCCAAACCAACTGCTATTTTTGCATAGCAGTTAGACTGTAAGATTTTTTCTCTAGTTTTGGCCTACGGAAATTGCCTTGCGCCCAGCTTCTTTCAAAGATTCCATTACAAGACAATAAGGATTTGGACCATAGCTAATCCGAGCGACTCCCAATCCCACAAGCTGTTTAACTGAAGGCATATCAGGAAGAATCATTGTATTGATTGGTATAGGAGAACATTTACATAATTGTTCAATGTAATTGACATTTCTTAGACCTGGAACAAAAAATCCATTTGCTCCAGATTCTGCATAGGCATGAACACGCCGTATAGCTTCTTCTAAGTGGCTTTCTTTAGGGTTCTCAGAAGCTGTTTTGAAAAAAACATCGGTTCGTGCATTGATGAAAATAGGAATTGAAGCACGCTCTGCAACTTGACGAATTGCTTTAATACGCTTGCATTGATCTTCAATCGAATATAAATTATCAGTACCGATGATCTGATCTTCGAAATTTATTCCAACGGCCCCCGCTTCAATGACTTTTTTAACAGTTTCTTTTACTTCAGATGGGGTTGTTCCATAGCCACCTTCTATATCAATTGTTACAGGAAGATCGACTTTTGCAACAATGCGTTTAAGATTTGCGAGCACCAAATCAATAGATAGCTTTTCACCGTCTTCATATCCATGTGCCGCTGCTACAGACCAGCTCCCTGTGGCTATTGCTTTGGCTCCGATTTCTTGCATAGCCTGTGCGCTCCCCGCATCCCAAATATTAAATAAGATAAGCGGATTACCTTTGATGTGAAGATTTTTTAATAAGTGAGCATGTTCTATTTGATTTTTCATGAGATCTTCCTTTCGTGATTGATTAACCATTTTTTGCGTGTGAGACCACCCCCATAACCGCCTAGCTCACCATTTGTATTAATGACCCGATGACATGGAATGATAATAGCGAACTGGTTGGCGCCATTTGCTAATGCTACAGCACGAAAAGCTGATGGTTTTCCAATTGCTATAGCTACTTCGGCATAAGACCGCGTTTCACCAGGCGGAATTTTTAATAATTCTTCCCAAACATGCTTTTGAAAAGGTGATCCTATAAGATGTAACGGTGTTTTGAATGATCTTAGCTTCCCCTTGAAGTAAAGGTAAAGTTCTTGCTCAATTGAATCTATAGGTTCTGAGCGACCTGGAATGATCGCTGATTTTGTTTTTTGTCTAAGACGTTCGATTTCACGTTCTAAACCGCGGCGATCGACAAACTCTAACAAGTAAATAGCTTCTTCATTGGCTATTGCAACCATCGGACCAAGTGGAGTATCCAGCCAGGAAGCTTTTAAGATATTCTGATTTCCCAACTTTGTTGGAGCGGCTCCCATAATTCGCGAAAAAGCATCTCTAAAACCACTACTGGATTCATATCCAGTCGAGAGTTGTGCTTCAATGACAGCTTCTCCTCCTCTGATTTGTTTCATGGCTAGCCCCATACGACGTGCTCTTACATACTCTACGAATGTCATGCCAAACCGTTTATTGAATTGACGGCGAGCTGTTGAAGCATCCACGGCTAATTCCTCAAAATCTTTATCTTTCCAACGCCTTTCAGGGTCTTTTTCAACTGCTTCTACTAGTATTTGAATGAGCTTTGAAACGTGGCTTGGGTGAGATAGTGGTTTACAACGTTTACATGGACGAAATGACGCTAATAAGGCCTGTTGAGCGGTTTCAAAGAATTCACAGTTTTCAAACTTTGGCTTTCTTGCAGGACAGGTCGGACGACAAAATACTCCTGTAGTTTTCACTCCAACAAAAAATAGACCTTCATACTCTGTTTTTTTTGCTAAGAGTGCTTGATAGTATTCTTTTTTATTTTCATTACTGATCATGGCAATCTCCTCGCTTTGATAATGAAATAGCTCGGATAAATATCACCATCAACTTTTTCAGCTCCTCTATCATTTCCTTCTTCGTAGGATTCAAGTATAAAAAATTTAAAAAAGGTAGGGCTTAAATATTCGTTCATCGTGTGTGAAGGTGATTTTTCTCTTAATTGACCATCAAAAAATACTGCTTCTACGATTTCTTTTTTGAAATAATCTTTGCCTGTGCGTTTTTTATCGATAAACTGACGAATAGGGTGAGCGGATAAATAGACTAACTGCCCATTTGCCTTTATAACACGTGCTATTTCCCGATAAATAGAGTCTATATCCATGGATTGCTGAAAAGACCATTTACTAATCACAACATCGAAGGAGTGATCTGCAAATGGAATGTTGTCAAAATAACCTATTTTAATATTTCCTTCTGGATTTTTCTGTTGCGCAATCTCGATCATTTCTTGCGAAGAATCAATCCCACAAATTAGGGCTCCTTTCAGTTTAATCCGTGATAAGTCATATCCATCGCCACACCCTAAATCCAAAACCGATTTCCCGTTCATAGGAATATCAAGACAACGAAAGTATGCTGTAATGCTATCCTGATTATTCTCTACAACCAGTTCAGAATATTTTTTTGCAATAGTGTTATATTGATTATCTGCGGTGGTTTCGTTGGTTGTATTAAATAAGGGCAAGAAGGCCATTGATATGCAAAATAGATCATTAAAATTGCTCATTTTGAGACTCCTAAATTGGTCTGTTCCTCCTCATTATAGTGAACGCTAAAATAAGCCGACGCCGAAATTCAGGCGTTAATTTTTTTATTATATCAATATAAAGGCTAATGGGTTGCAACTGAAGACTAGATCCGTTTGATTTCATGTAATTTGCCTGATAATGGCTGTGGATTTCCTTTGGACCTTCATTTAGGGAAACATGGTGGAAATGGTTGTTTTAAGAGTTTGCCATATTGCATGCAGGGAGGCGATCCCGCTTACTAATTCTTGTGTATTCTTTAGCAAGGTTCTTATTACTGTAAGGCGGTGTTTTTCTTTTGGAGAACGTACTTCGTCAATTATAGCACTCATTAATTCTAGAATGGCTTCTTTTTGTTCATTCGATGCTTCAACCGATTTCAGAACTGCTTCGGTAAAACTCTTAAGAGCTTCTTGGAATGATTGCAGGGTTGGTTCCTGGCTAATCATGCTGAGGGTGGCGTCAATATTTTCAACGGATCCTCCAATGGATCCTGTATTGATAAGGCCGATGGCACTTTTTTCGATTTTAATGTTATTCAATGTAAATTCTCCTATCACAGTTGTCGGTTTAGAAGGAGCAACTTGGTACCTACCAAAGAAACCTCTTTGCATCCCAGAAGCATCTTCCATTTCAGTTAAAGCAAAATTAATACCTCGAATATTTCTTTCTTCCATTTCACCGAGGGTTTTTTGATGCAACGTCCAACACTTTTGACACAGTGGATGTCGAATATCTGTCCAACCTCCAAATAGGAAAAAAGGGCCGTTACACTGCGAGCATTTTAGATCTTTCCATGGTTGGTCTTCAGGGGGATTCAAGTGTGCCTCCTTAGCCTGTTTGAGTGTTGTATGCACGTTGAGTCGTTGTTGAAGAAAGTAAGGGATTTCCTGCAATCAGTACTTCTCCTATCTTTATGGTTTATTGACCTTATTTTCGAGGAGCCATCCGCCACATATCCGCCACACGAACCCAAAAACACAAAAGGCATTCTCATCGAGAATGCCCGTAAGTCATTAAGGAAAAAGAATCTGGGTGAGAGGATTTGAACCTCCGACCCCTTGCACCCCATGCAAGTACGCTAGCCAAGCTGCGCTACACCCAGATAAAGATTAGACATTCACGCCTTCAAAGTGAAACTCTGCGCGCTGGATGGACTTGACGGCCATTTTGGCGCAGGCTTCGATAATGTTTTCTAATGGATCGCCAAGGTCCACTTCTACGGCTGCTGTATCGACGGAAATGGACGCATTAAAGGTCGTTCCTTCTCGGATTCCATTAATGCGAAAATTGACAAAAAGGCCGTCTTTCTTGCGTGTGACGCTGATAAATCGTATTAAGTTATTTTCTGCAAGGTGTTTTAGTGCCATGGCGCGCTTTAGTTTAATTGAAAGCTCACAATTATACACAAGGTTTGATTCGAGTCAACATCCTTAACATTATTGTTGATTTGGGGTATGTTTGTTCTTCAAAGTTAGGGGTCAACGATGTTTGAAATTGAACCGAGCTGGAAAATGGCTCTGCAGGATGAGCTAGAGAAGGCATATCTTATCAAATTAGCTGCTTTTATCGAGCGTGAGAGGCTCTACAATGGTCCTGTGTATCCTCCTGCCTCTCTGGTCTTTAATGCGTTATGGTTAACTCCTTTTGACAAGGTATCTGTTGTGATTGTGGGCCAGGACCCCTACCATGGTCCTGGGCAGGCTCATGGGCTCTGTTTTAGCGTTCCAAAGGGGGTTGCTATTCCTCCTTCTTTGAGGAATATTTACAAGGAAATCTCGGAAGACATTGGGGCTGCTATGCCTTCTCACGGCTGTTTAATCGACTGGGCGGAACAGGGTGTTTTGCTTCTAAACACGCTAATGACTGTGCGTGAAAAGTCTCCTATGTCTCATGAGAAGCAGGGCTGGGAACAATTTACGGACGCTGTAATCTTTGCTTTGGCAAAGCGGTCTGAACCTTTGGTTTTTTTGCTTTGGGGCGCTGCTGCTCAGAAGAAATGGCAAGCGGTTGCTGGTAGTGGAATGGGTCATCAACATTTGATTTTAAAGGCGGCGCATCCTTCTCCTCTTTCGGCTCATTCGGGATTTCTGGGGTGTCGGCATTTTTCTGAGGCTAATCATTTTTTAAAACAAAAGGGAAAAAATGTGATCGAATGGGCTATAAAATAAATTTTTGGCATTTTTTTTGCTTCATGTTAAGTTAGCTTAAGATTGTGAAGGGTATCGATATGGAAAAGAAAAATTTGCCAGTACATGAGCAAATCACTTCTCATTCGGCTTCTTCTCCTCGTGCTGCTAGGCACGATATGTCATTCGAACTTTTGACTAGACACTTTTCTTCTCAGGTGGGGCACATGCAAAATGAGCTAACGTCTCCTAAGATTAAGGCAAAAAGGGAGGCGGCAATGCGTGATGCTCAGGAAAATTATGAGATTATGATGGAATTTCAACGTGAATTAAGGGAAGAATTTTCCAAATTTATCTCTGCTGCAGACTCATCTTCTCTTTCAGAGCAGGGATAAACCTTTTAATTGTATAGTCCTGAACTTGGTTAATATTGGCTAATCGCTGCCATTGGCCATCTGCTCCTTCCAGCCAAGCCTGTCTTCTAGGCATTTTAATTTCGGTAAAAAATGAGAGGTCTCTGGACCAGTAATGGTTAATGCGTAGCTTATCTACGGGGATGGAGTTATTCATAGAAGAATGGACGGAATTTTTATTCTGACTTACGGCCTGATAGGGGTTGAGATATTCGGCATAGTGTGGATCGGTGAACTGTTTGACTCTCTCGGGGCGAACAATGGACTTAACAAAGGCATTTTCGGCGTATTTTGTTTCTGCCTTAAGTGTAAGGAGCTCGATCATGAGTTGATCTGAGGGGATTCTTTCTACGTGAGAGGTGCCAAAGAGCTGCCAATTGGCGACAACGCCGCCTACGGATGAGAAGTCTTTGAGAAAGGTGACAAGGTTTTCAGCATGTACAGGGAAGAGGAACTCATCGGTATCGAGGACGGCTAACCATTTGACTTTGGCTTTTATGGCTCGTCCTACGGCATTGTTGTAGGCGCCGACTTGGATAGTTGTCCAGGATTCTATGGTAGTAAATTTGTAGGGCCAGAGGAAGAGTTCGACTTCTCCGGTCTCTATGTAGGGTTGGAGCACTTCGTAGTAGTTATCGTCGCTTAGGTTGTTATACAAATAGAAGCGTGTGGCTCCCATGAGTTTATGAAATTCAATCCACTCTTTGAGGAATCGTGCTTCATTGCGAAAGATGGCACAGACTGCTAGTGGGTGTTTGTACTTTGTTTTGGCTTCTAGGGTTGAGAAGCTTGCTACGCAAATAAGAAGAAAAAATAGTCGTTTTAGAAGAATATTCATGGCGACAAGATAACTTTTTCTTTGTAGGGGAGGCAAGGAAAATTTTTGCTCTAACGATTTTTATAGATATAGATGTGGTCATTTCGGTCTTGATCATCTAGGTAGAGGCGCCACTCATCTGCAACGGATCCAAACTCTTCGAGGAGATTTTGGAGCTTGCTTGAGTTGATATTATCAAATTTTCCTAAGTAGTTGAGAAATATGCGAAAGTGTTGTTCATCCACACTTAAGAAAGTGGGAATGAGCGAGTTAAAGTCGGGTAATTGTTTTTGAACGCTTTGGCGGACGCTTTTGGGTATATAGGAGTTTCCATAATAGACAACAGTAGAGAGTGAGAGTTTTGAGGCATCGTCGAGGGCGCGAATAATGATGTCGTTACCGTCGAAGATAAATTCTGCTTTGGAGTGGTCGCTTAATTGTGAAAGTACTTTTGCAATTTCTTTGCTCTTAATCATAATTGCCTGACTTTTATTATAATTAAAATGCTTCATAACTTAATTATAATAATTAAAATTTAAAATTAAAATTAATTTATTCTTATTTTTGAATAAATTATTCCAATTTCATAAAAAAGGCACAAAGGAATAGCTAATAAGATTTGAGTTAGGACATCGGGCGGGGTAAGCAGAGCTGCTAGGATAAAGGAGGCGACAATTGCATGGCGCCGATAGTGGATTAGGGTCTCATTTTTTATGATTCCTTGGTGAATGGCAAAGAATAGGAGGGCTCCTAGCTCAAAGGCTACGCCTGTGGCTAAGATAAGAAGCAGAGAATAGTCTAAGTATTTTTCTAAACTCCAAAGGTTGTCGCCTAATGAGCTATTAAAAAGGAGAAAATACTCGTTAGCTAGGGGAAGGATAGCAAAGATGGCTATGCTTATTCCTATCATGACGCAGCAAAAGGAAAGGGCTAAAAAGGGGATAATGATCCCTCGCTGTTGTGTGTAGAGGGCTGGTGCAAAAAACTTGTAGCAAAAATAACCCCAAATGGGTGCGGAAATGAGGAGTGCACCCCAGAAAGCTACTCGGAGCATCGAGGTAAATCCTTCAATGGGACTTAAAATAACGAGGGTCTGTTCTGGGAATAGGAGGGTAATAAGGGGCTTATAAAAGCAGAGAAGGATAAAAAAGATAATCCCAATGGTGCTTAAGCAAGCTATAACGGTCGTGCGGAGCTCTTTGATATGTGCGCTGACGGGTAAAAGCTCTTCCTCAGGAGGGGGGGACATTCTCCTTCTCCTCTTTTTTCTCTGGGGAGGGTTTTATCTCTATCTCTTTATCATCCATGCCGTTGCAGGCGCGTTTGAATTCTCTTATTCCTTCACCTAGGCTTCGGGCTAGTTCCGGAAGTCTTTTTCCTCCGAAAAGCAGGAGGATGAGCACCAAAATAATCAATAATTCGCCAGTGCCAAACATGGGAGTCTCCAGTGCAATAATTTTTTGATTTTGTCATTGAATTTTTTTGTTATCAAGGGATTTAATGATCTGATGGAGTTTTAAAATGTTTAAGTCTATTAAAATTTTAATTTTTTGTTTTTGTTTTTCGTTCTCGTTGGATGGCCTAATCTTCGAGATTCCCTCTATCACTGATTTGCCTCCCTATCTTCGTAATGAGTCGCTTGTGATTGTGAATGTGCATTCTGTTTTGATTGAACCAGCTCAGATGCTTGGTTCGGAAGAGTGGGCAGAGTATGAGTTACAAAATCTGAAAGAGAACGAGGGGATGTCCTATAAAGAGGCTATGGAAGAGCTGGTGCCTATCTGGCAGAGGATTTTGCTCTCCTCGCCTATGAAATGTGTAGAGCCTACGACGATGGGAATGGTCCGCTATCTGCAAAAGAGAGGCTACAAAATTTTGGGAATTGACTCTCAAGAAGTAGAGATGGCCTATCCCACTCATTTTCAGCTAAAGGCTCTAGACATAGATATGTTGCGAAGCGCTCCTTATACTGGGTGTACAGTCGTGGATCTTAAGCCTTATGCAAAGTACATTGATGGAATTTTGTTTATCGGGAATCGGGGTGACTTTCCTTTAGCAATAACAAAATTTTTTGAGTGCTTGAAAGAGAGACCTAAGCATGTCATCTACATTGACACGGATACTTATAGAGTAGCCTCTGTAGCTGATGAGCTTAATTGGAAGGGTATACAGACTGTGGGATTACGGCTAACAGCCCGGGATGGTAAAAAATCTCTTTACAATCCTTCTGTAGTAGAGATTCAGAAGCGCTATCAAGGGAAAATGTTGCCTGATAGGGAGGCGTATTGGTTGGTGAATCATGGGTTTGGAGATGGTCATTGAAGAGTTTCTTTTTTTTCATCTGTTTATTTCTATCTGTGAATCTATATTCAAAGCATGTCATTGTTGACATTGCTCACATTACTGATCTAGAGCCTTTTATCGAGGCAGATACTCTGCTTATATTTGATGTGGGCAATACCTTGATCGAAGGAGGTACCTGCTGGGGGCACTCTCAATCTATTGTCACTGCAATTGAAGAGTCCAAGGCGCGGGGAGAGGATCCGGAGGAATTTCTTAAAGGTTTTGCTCCGTATTGGATTGAAGCGCAGAAGTTCTGTCCTGGACAACTGATTGAAGGTGAGCTTGTCCCTTTGATACGAAGGTTGCAGGAGAGAGGGATTAAGATAATGGGATTGACCCATCGTCCTGTTGAAACTGCAGCGAGTACGTTAGATCAACTATTTTCTGTAGGGATTGATTTTGAGAAGAGTGCTCCTTATCCTGATCAGATAGATCTTCCTTTTGTTCCGAAGGCGCGCTATTTAGAGGGTGTTATTTTTTCTACATACTATAATAATAAGGGAACAGTGCTACAGGAATTTCTTGCCTATACGGGGCTTTTGCCTACTAAGATTGTGGTGGTGGATGACCGTTCAGATAAACTGGAGGATGTTGTTTTAACTCTTTCTAATTTAGGGCTTTATGTTGTTGGCCTGCACTATCTCTATCCAGAACAAAAACCCTATCCCTGGGATCCGGCAACTTCTACGATCCAAAGAAGATTACAGGGGTCTTTCCTCAATGATCGAGAGGCGGCAGCTCTACTTGAGTTTACTCCTTAAACTCCTTGACTGGCATATTAATTGCTTCTTTATAAACAGATGCAAAAATTAGGGTGGCGCAAGTGAAAATCTTGCCCAACAATGGCATCAGAAAGTGGTTAGTTTAATATAAACCATTAATAATGAGGATGCTATGCACTATAAACTCTTGGCCTTAGTGCTGTTTTTAGTGGTGTGCGTGGCAGGGGGAGCTTATCTCTATTCTGACCAAACCTCCACATCAACAGACGTAAAAGATGTAAATAAAGACGTGAATACAGAAGTGGTTCCACCAGTTGTATCACAACCTGCTGAAGTACCGACTGTTCATAAGGAGGACTGTGTTGTCCAGCCTGGTACAAAGGTTTCAGACTTCTGTGTGAAAATCAAACACGAAGAACAAAAGCCAGTTAACGGGTCCTTGGCTATGGGATCTTCTAGCAGCATGATGTCTGCAGAAGAAAATAGTCCCGTAGATGTCAATAAAGAACCTGCCAATCCAGTCGTTCCTCAACCCTTGGATGTACCCAAAGGGAATGGTGACGAATGTGTTGTAAAACCAGGTGAGACAGTTCCAGAACATTGCACTATTAAGAAAGAGGAAATGAAAGGGAATGGAGCTTTGGCCGATGCAACTACTCCTGATGCTAGAAGTGTTATTCCAACTGTTCCTGTTCCAGTCCCAGTACCTGAACAGAATAGTGTGAACCTACAAAATAGCGAAAATAGCAATACTGTAAATACAATTGTACCTGCTCCAGTAGTAGTTCCAAATGATCAAAATTCAGATTTGCAAATGGTTCCAGGGTATTTTGAAGCGACTCCTCAACCCGATTTTTTAGCGGTTGTTAGTGATGGAAATTCAGCGGTTGTTCCTACTGAAACTGCTTCTCCAGCTGCTCCTGTAACACCTTCTGAAGCTCCAGTAGCGCAGCCTGCTCAACCTGCAGTATCTCAGCCAGTACCTGCACCAGTGCAAGCTCCTGTTACAACTCCAGCTCCTGTTACAACTCCAGCTCCAATGACACCTCCATCTGTAGTTCAACCCACTGTAACGGCTCCACCAGTTGTACAGCCTGCTGCACCAGTACCCGGTGTTCCTCCTGCAGCTGCTACTGAACAAAAGAGTTCAGACAACATCTTTAAAGATGATTTAAAAGGCTATTCCATTCAATTCCCACTAAAATGGGATGTCAGACAGGGAATGGCTGGTCTGGACGTTGTAGCTATTGCTCCAGTAATGGGACCTGAAGATGTATTTAGAAACACTGTTGACGTTGCTTCTCAAGCCTTTAATGATCCTATTGATATGACTACCTTTTATAACAAAGGGGTAAAAATTCTCTCAGAACAATTACCTGGATTTAAAATGTTAGGTAATGGAGATGTCACTATTAATGGATTAGGCGCAAAATGGATTGAATTTTCTCAGTCTAGCAATAACCTACAAGCAAATGTAAAACAGTACTACATTTTAGCTGAGCAAGGAAGAAAGGCTTATGTCATTACTGGTCTCTCATCACCAGATAAATTTGAGCAATTCAAACCAGTACTTGAACAAATCGTCCAATCGTTTCACTTAAGTAAAGCTCAAGCTTAAAGAAGATAAACAAATAAATTAAACGCAAAGACGCAAAGGCGCAAAGAAAAATCTAATCTTTGCGCCTTTTGTTCTTTGCGTTTAATTTATTTATTGACAGAGGGAGTGTAGTTCTCGTGAGAGCTCTTTCAGAATAACTTTTTGTTTAGGAGTAAGGTGATGTGAGGCTGCCCGTAGTTCGTTGCAAATACGGCGAAGAGCCAGTATAGCCGACTCTGCAGGCGCTACGCGTCTACGATCTTGTAAAGGCAAGGGAAACTGCATCCGAATCTGAGTTAAAAGTTCATTTTTAGTTTCGCCATGGTAATTTTCCACAAAGCGTCTCTTTAAGGTAAAATCGCCTTCTCGACTAGCGAGAGTGTAAATAGCTTGGCGAGGCATGATTTCAAGCTGTGGGCGAAGTGATTGAGGCAGCGCTTGATGGAATTCGTAATAGACTAAGAAGTTATAAGGTGTTTGTCGATTGCCATAACTTGTCATTAACCAGGCGGTAAACGCTCCGTCGCGATATTTCTTTAAGATCTCTTGAGCTTTTTTAATGCGTTCGCCGTGGAGGATAGCGGCTTGGTTAGTGATGGCTTTGACTTCCATCGTTAATGACGTAAGTGCTTCTAAATCAGTATTATAGGAATCATTTTTCTTGCTTGGAGAAAATTCATCTAGAATGGCTTCTAGCGACGCTTTTTCTCCATGGCTCAACTCTGAAAGGCTAAAAATATTAGCAAAACTATTTAATGTACCATTAGTAGAATGCCTTGCCATCTCACTCATCTTTGAGATAGCTGGACTCTTCTTCAAGCGTTGAGATAATAGAGCGGTAACATTACTCATAAAAACCGTTTTAAAAGTTCTGCTGTCAATTTGCGGTAATCTTCTGCTGCGCGAGCTGTCGGCGATATTTCAAAAATAGGTTTACCATGAATCGATGCTTCGCTAACAGTAATATCTCGCCTTACTTTGGTTGTTAATAATTTTTTTGGAAATGTCGATTCGATCACTTCAAGAAATGCCTTATTACTCTTTCCGCGATTATTCCAATAGGAAAGCACAACACCTGCGATATTCAATGGATGTCTCTCACTTAAACTATGAATAAATTGAGACAATCGCTCCAAACCTTTAATGCTATAAAATTCGGGTGTTGCACAAATCAGAGTATGCTGAGAAGCTATTAAAGCTGATTCTGTAAGCCAGCAAAGGGAGGGCGGTGTATCAACGATCACAAAATCATAAGGCAAAGGACGCAAGAGCTGGCGCAATTTTTCATGCGAATATCTGTCTCCTGCCAATGAACCTGTCACTTCAACCCTCTCAAGCCAAGTGTCGGCAGGAATAAGATCTAAACGATCTATTGTAGTTGATCGTACAACATCTTTTAGAGTTTTTGTGCCTTGAAGCACAGGTGCCAAGCTATCATGTTCGTCAGGATCAAGCCCAAGGCCAGTAGTTAAATTGGCCTGGGCATCAAAATCGACTAGTAGTACCTTTTTTTTGTGAAACTTGGCCAAAGCAGCTCCACAATGGAGTGCAGTAGATGTTTTGGCAGTTCCTCCTTTAAAGCTGCTTACAGCTATGACAGTCGCATTTTTCTTTTCCATGAACCCTATTTTTGGTTAGGAGTTGCAAATGAACTTTCTAAACTGCGGTTTTTGCGCTCTTGATGCAGTTTTGCGATAAGCTCATCGGGATGAATCTCTCCATGGACAATATTATCGCGAGTACGCACATTTAAGGTGCCATTTTCCATCTCTTTATCACCGACTGTCAAGATATAATTTACTTGATCGAGCTGAGCTCTGCGTACTTTTTTGCTAACAGACTCATTGTCAGCATCTAGTTCAACATGAAATCCGTGTTCTTTAAACTGTTTCATCTTCTCTTTTGCATAATCAATATGTCGATCCGCAACGACAAGTAGTCTTATCTGTCTTGGACTAATCCAGAAGGGGAATTTTCCTGCAAAATGCTCAATCAATATACCGAAGAAGCGTTCAACAGACCCTAGAATTGTTCGATGTATCATAACAGGTCTTTGACGGCTTCCATCTGAAGCTGTGTATTCTAGATCGAATTTTTCCGGTAGGGCCATATCGAGCTGGATTGTTCCACACTGCCATGTACGATGTAAGGCATCACGAATATGAAAATCTATTTTTGGACCATAGAAGGCTCCATCGCCAGGATTGATGCGGTAGGGGATTCCACTGGCATCTAATGCTTTTTGAAGGGCTGATGTTGCGCGTTCCCACTCTTCGTCAGTTCCAATAGTGTTTTTTTCTGGGCGTGTGGAAAGTTCTAAATGATACTGCAGTCCGAAGGTCTTATAAACTTCATCGGCAAATTGAATCGCATTAAATATTTCGTTTTGTATATCTTCCGGCTTCATGAAGGTATGAGCATCGTCCTGGTGGAAGCTACGCACCCTAAACAGTCCTGAGAGTGCACCTGAAGGTTCAAAACGATGGACATTGCCTATCTCAGCTACACGAAGAGGCAGTTCACGATAGCTATGAGGATGAGAACTGTAAAAGAGCATCCCTCCTGGACAGTTCATGGGCTTGATGGCAAAATCCCGTTCTTCGATATGCGAAGTGAACATGTTTTGGCGGTAATTGCTCCAATGTCCAGACCGTTCCCATAACTCGCGTGTCATCAAAGCGGGTGTTTTGATTTCGATATAGTCATATTTGTCCAGAAGCTCTCGGTTAAATGCTAGAAGTGTGTTCCAAACAATGATGCCTTTAGGGTGAATAAAGGGCATGCCTGGGGCCTCTTCTTTTAAAGAAAAGAGATTGAGTTGAGGGCCTAATACTTTATGATCGCGCTTTTTGGCCTCTTCTAGAAAAGTAAAGTACTCTTTAAGCTGCTTACGGTCGGGGAAGGTAATTCCATAGATGCGTGTGAGCATGACATTATTGCTGTCTCCTCTCCAGTAAGCTCCGGATATTTTGAGAAGTTTTAAGGCTTTGACCTTTCCTAGATTGTTAAGGTGGGGACCGCGGCATAAATCAAAAAATTCTCCCTGACGATAGCCTGTAAATTCGGAATCGTCTGAAATTGCATCGATGATTTCTACTTTATATGGATTATCACCAAACTGTTTTTTGGCCTCTGACTTACTCTTGAAGAGTTCACGGTGGCTTGTATAATTTTCGTTAACGATCTTTTGCATCTCTTCTTCAATGCGGGCAAAGTCTTCATCAGAAATATGCAAGTTTGCAAAATCGTAGTAAAATCCGGCTTCGATGGGCGGTCCGATGGTAGGGAGTGCTTCTGGATATAGTCTCAGAATAGCTTGCGCAAGGATATGTGCGCTTGTATGCCAAAATACTTCTTTGCCTTCTGGATCATCAAAGCTCCATAATTTAACGACATCTCCATCCTTTAATGATGTTGACAAATCGCGTGTCACTCCATTGATAGAGGCTGCTAAGGCTTGATGTGGTGCAGTAAGATGTAATTGATCGGCTAAATCTTTAGCACTGCTGCCATCTTTAAGTTCAATTTTTTTATTGTCAGGTAAAACGATCTGCATAGTATTAACCATAATAGTGAATCTAAAAGGCGCAATGATACTAAAAAAAAGAAATTGTCGAAAGAGCATTTCGCATTAATGACTCTCCTTCTTCGCGACCTTCGTGTTTAAATAAGTTTTGCGTAAAATGAGTTAATTAAAAAAATAGATGATGTTATGTGATTGATTGTTAATGATTTAAATTAAAAATTACTAGTGTTAACAATAGAAAGCTCTTGACGTATACCTGGAAATTAGGTTATGAATATATAAATTAAAGCAATCGAGATTATCAAAACTTATTCATTTCATGGAGTTAAACATGTATTTGCGCTCTTTAATTGTAGGCGCTATGGCGTGCATTTTCGCGCTACAGACACAAACGCCTGCTTGTAGTGAACACACTTTTGTTGGACCTACCGGCCGTATTGTTGCCGCAGCTCCTACTTGTGGTTATGGTGCCTACAGTGTCCTCGGAGAAGTTGCACCTCGTAACTTTCGTTTAAACGGTACTTTTGCTTACCAAGTCTGTGACAATCATTACTTTAAAATTTCTACAGATTGGTTAACTCAAAAATTACGTTATCGCCCTGTGAAGCACAGACATATTTGGGTCCATGAAGAATCTTATGGAGCAGCCTACGCCTATACTTGGGACTGTGGAATCCTGAGCACATTAGATGCTAATGTTTACTATAGCCGTGCTCACAATAAAGATTTTAGTGATCTTATCTCCCAATCCATTGATCCTGTAACGGACGCTGTTGTAACAAGTACATTAAGGCGCCATGTTGCTGGAGCAAGCTTCTGGGGCTTAAGCGCAGGCTTTACAATTGAACCTATAGAGTGCACTTCAGTGTCTCTTGCACTTAACTACGACGATGTAGATTACAGAACAAAGTTTCGCTCCTTAGATTCCAAAACAGGTCTTGGCGGTACTCTTGCTATCCATTATCAATGGTCTGACTGCGTTGGAATAGATTTTTCTGGCTGCTGGCGCAAACCATATGACGATTACCAAGCTGCCATTAACTGGTTCTTCGAAGGCTGTGGACAGTGTGACCGCTTTGCTCTTGGTATATTCGGGGGCTACACACATGCTAAGTATGGAGTGCCTAACGTTGGAAATGCCGGCCTTCAATTAGCTTATTGGGTAGGTGACAACAAAGGTTGCTGTAATAACTCATGCAACTATGATCCTTGCTGCGAGCCATGCAGAGAGTTTGATATTGTAGCATGGGCTTCCAGACCTGCGGTTTACGATCCAGTGGTTGTAGCAACAAGAGATACATTTACTATTACTACAATCCCAGTACTGCCACCAGCACCAGCACCATAATTAACAAATGCGCATCTAGCTGAAAGGTTAGATGCGCTTTTTTTTAATGGATACAGATACAGAACCTCATCCTTTTGATTCCTCGTTTTATTCAGAAGCTTTCCAATCAGCGATTAAATATTGGAAAAATCGTCTCAAGCAGTCACCAAATCAATTAGAACAACTTGTTGTAGAAGAGTATGGCGATTTAACAAAAAGGTTAGACCGTTCAGAACTTCAAGATAGTGTTTCTGTAAGAAATGTTTTGCGTTGTCGGGCGATCGCCAATTGTCTTATTGGAGACAATGGAGAGATTCACCTTGATCTCTTACCCGAGTTGATTCAGCAATTAAAGGCTCATCTCTATTCAATAGGACCCAATCGACAGCATGATAGTTGTCGTCAGGAGCATCTATTATGCGTGTTATGCGCACTGCGCGATGATAAGGATCTTGTTCAGCTCTTGCGCAAAATTTCGAAACCCTATTCGCAGAAAAATGCCGATCAACTCATTAGAGATACTCTAAACCTATCTGCGGGTACAGCTGTTACCGATGCACACACACGTCGAGCTGCATTGAGTGCTTGGTTAACCTATTTACGACAAAATGTGGGGTCATGCTTTGCAACAGCTCCGGCGATTTTGATTCATGACGCTCAGCCACATGCCTTTTTAGAAGATCTGAATGAATTGTTAGCCACAGGTAGATTGAAGCGCACTTTTGGAGGTATTGAATACTCTGCTCCTTTAAGCGCTAGTTGGGGATCAGGGGAGTTGCGTAAACCCTGCTTAGTTCCTCGAGAGGAGCGCTTTGGTACGACGGATTTGTGGCTGTCACCAGGGCTTATGGAAGCCTTTACAGCTGTAGGAATTTTAGATCAGAAGAGTTCCCCGAAAGAGAGAGCATTAGTTATTAAGGATCTTTTACAGCAGCTCTTTTTAGAATGGGAAGGAACAGATCCCTATATCTTTGTTTCCGCAGAAGAAGTGATTGAGCATATGCTTTTGAAAGAGTTGGGCCTGACAAAACAAGATCTTATTGATTATGCTAATAGGCCGCGAGAGATCATTCAGGGAGCGCTACTTATGCAAGTTCCTCAATCCGCACAAAGAAGCGGCGGAAAAGGAGAGCTTTGCGCGCGCTACTATGTGCTTTTTAACCAAGCAACTATAGCTTTTAAACAGTTAGCCGATAATGCTTTATTAAAGTCGTGGGAATATACAGTAGCCTCTTTTGCCGAAACAAAGGGGACTTTTTCTCGTTGGAATTTCTACTCTAGCTTGGGCCTTAATCATGATGACAGGGATGGCATTGGACCTTGTATTTACAAAGCTGTTCAGGATCAGTTAGATAGGCTTAATGCACAAGTCAGAGAATACCAAGAACAATTTGATCAACTCTATGGACAGGTGCGGCATTTAGAAACGCGTATTCGCCATGTGACATCTGAAAATGAAGGTCAGTGGTTGCGTTCTGAATTGCGTAGTTTAGTTAACGAATTTAAAACTGTGCAGGAGTTAAGAGATAGTTTTCATTTTAAAGCTCAAAATATGTCGGGCTTATTCAATCTTCTTGTGGAGATTTATGAAGCGCTATTTCCGAAATATTTCCAAGAAGTATACGACGCAGATATCCACGAAGTAAGCACTAGCCCCTATGATGATAGTCCTGCTGGCTTTAGATTGGTCTACAAATTTGGTAGATCCAATACATCGCAGTGGGTACCGATTGGGAATATCAATGAATTTATTGAAGCATTAGTGAGTTTTTTTATAGCCACAGAGACTGAAATAGTCGCATCACCTCATTTTGAAGGGCTAAAAGATATTCTAGGCAATATCGTTTCGACAATCGTTGGCCATGTGCGTACTAAAGAATTTTTAGAGAGTGCTTTGCATCGCATGGCGGCTGTCCATCATTCTAGATTGATTAAAAATCCTTTAGAGCATCTTGATAAAGTGGAAAAGAAGCCTTGGGTCTATACATCTGGTGGTAGTATGGAAGCTCTTGTCAGCTGCTATTTTGGACTTCTGCAACCGCCAACTAGCTCTACACGTTGGGTAGAAAGTCCTATCGAGCTGCTTGTTTTTCTGATAGATGTCGCTAAACAGATGCCTGCTAAACAGCAAGCTGCCCTTGCGCGTTCGCGCAAACCGGCTCTGCTAATGCATTCTCCTACGCACGCTTTCTTATTTGCTCCTATGATGCGTTCTTTCCAAGACCTTGCCTCTTCTGAATCTTTCACGTACACCTGGGTGAGGGATTCTGTGGTGATTCCTATGCAGCGGTTTGTGGCAAATATCGTTCTTGATGAAGCTAAAATGGCCTATTTAATCTCTCTGCTTACTCAAAAAATTCCTTATAATTTCCGCCCTCGCTTCAAAGATGTTTTTGCTAGAATCTACGGCACAATGAGCCCTACGGACTTTAGGCAGCATCTTGTCGAAACTATGGAACAAGATAGGGGACTGCTGCATGGCGGTCAGCTTGTTCTCTCTAGGGATGAGATCGATAGTCTTCTATATGCTCAAATTCCTCTGATCTCCATATCGCAACTCCATGGCCATGTCGATGCCATCATCGACCTTCTGCCGGGAATTTCTCACGACACTCGTAAAGGGATGCTCGACTCTCTCGATCAACTTCTATCCTCTCCTTTTGAAGGAACGGTTATCGGAGCGCAAGGTTTACAAAACATCGTCAAGAGTCTTCTCTGCTCTACTCTACAAGCCACTTCTCTACCTTATGATTACCATAAGCATATTGCCATTGCTGCTCAAAAACTGGGATTTGCTATGCCTTCTCCCATCCTTTTTGCTGACACAAACTGGATACGAGACTTTTTTGGATTCTCGGTCAATCCGGGAACCGGCGCTTTCGAACTGTGGCGTTACGATGTCAATGGTTCGGAAGGAACCGCTATGCGTGCCTGGTCTCAGTGGTTAGATGGTAGTCGTCGTGAACCTCCTTGGGGTATCTATATCAACCCCTACGAGTATCTACGTTAGAATATTTTTGCTTGACAGTTTCACATAAAAAAGTTAAACATGATCGCGAAATGTAGTATTAAAAGGTGAGATCTCGATAAGCTCTATCTTTTTTTCTCATTACGTCCGTAATTTTAGCAATACAATGGAGCTTAACAATGAAACTATTAAGGTACCTGTTACCGCTAGTAGTTGCTGTAGGTATTTCTTCTACGGCCTATGCCCAGCATAAACATGAAACAAGATATGAAGAAGAACTCAATGAGCGCGACTTCGATGCCCTTCGCCAATTTGTCAATTCTAAACGCACTCTAGATCTGCAAGACAAATCTAGCAACTTGACCATCAGTGGTGACGTTCGTACCGAATGGCGCAATCTATCCGAAAAAGCATGCCACACAAGCGTTATAGCAAATCGCTATGTTACTGATGATAAAGGCATTCTCTATGGACGTAATGACTTTGATATCGAATTTAACCTACGCCTTGACTATATCTGTGATAATGCCTGGGCAGTTGCTCATGTGCTTTTTGATAACTCCGCCGGGGTTGACTTTGGGCGCTGTCACGGTCATAAACCCGAAAAAAAGAATGTGTGCAAATTAAAAGCAGGCGAAGTACCTCACCATCACCATCATCATCACAACGAAGCGATCATTAGTCCAGCTGATGAGAAAGAAGCGGTTCATGATACGATCCTCGTCATTGGAGGCTCTCCAGCAGACGGCTCTATTTTAGGATGCACAAGTAAGGTAGAAGAAGATCCAAACGGCTGGCAAGGAAGCGGTTCGCGCAACGAAGTTAATCTCCGCAAAGCCTACATCGGGATGAACCTGTATGAGAGTGATTGTGCTCGATTAGATGTTGAATTAGGCCGTCGTAATCTCTACAACGTATTTGATTCAAAAGTTCAATTCCTTAGCCGATTTGATGGACTCTTATTTAAATATACAGATACTTGCGTCTGCTGCATGTGCGACTACTATATCTACTTGGCTGGATTTGTTGTCGATGAGCGCGTTAATCATTTTGCCTGGGTAACAGAAATTGGTCTCGAAGACGTTTGCGAAATGTGTCTCGACCTTAAATTCTCTTTCATTGACTGGAATAAAAACGGAAGAAACCGCTGCAACAAGCGCGACCCAGCAGCATTTAGATTCCGAAACACACAGTTCACTGCAATTTGGCACTTCAATCCTCAGTACATTAATACTGATGCAAAAATCTATGGTGCGATTATCACTAACCATGATGCTGCAGAGATACATTATGAAGGCTTTAATCACTTTGATCATGAATGCAAGCCTAAGTGCTTCCCACCGAAAAACCAACAGGTTGTAGTCACAGGTCCCGATGGAGAAATAATACCTCAGTGCTGCTTCAGAAAGAATCTGGGTTATCAACGCAATGCTTGGTATATCGGCTTTACACTGGGTAAAGTATGTGAGCAAGGCGATTGGGCTTTTGATTTCCAATATCAATGGGTTGAAGCAAACTCGATCCCAGATCGCGATGTTTCAGGAATCGGCCGTGGTAACTTCCAAGGTCAATCTTTGACAGCTGAGGGTCGTGGAAACGCCAACTATAAGGGTGTTAGTGCCGAGTTTCTCTATGCGGTTACTGACAATCTGTCGCTTGACACCATATGGGAATTCTCCACACAGATCAAAAGAGAGATTGGTGGATTCCATCGCTACGCTAAGTTTGAGTTAGAGGCTATTTACGCATTCTAAACGCGCTTTACCACAGAGCTCTCTCTTTAGAGAGTTCTGTGGATTTTCTGGATGGATATGGATGAGGTCTATAGCAATCGCGTAGAGGTGTTGTACGAGCAGTTGGTGAATCAGCTCTTCTTTAGCGAAAGACAAAAACCTTTTTCACGGCGGCTAGTATTAGTTGCCAGTCCAGCAATGCGTTCTTGGTTACAGCTGCGAATGGCCTATGATCAACGGTTAGGCATTGCTGCAGGAATGGAAATGGGGTTTGTCGAGCAGACCTTAATTTCATTAGCTAATAATTCTGATAAGTTAATTCCATCAATTCCTACACTTTCATTAGCGGTCGAGGTAACACTTAAAAAAATCCTTGATAAGGATGCACCTTATTTAGAGCCTTTAAAAAAGTGGGTGGGTGATTCTAAAAATCCTCAAAAACAGATCAGAATCATAGGTCGTGAACTAGCGCAGCTGTTTCAACGTTATGGCACTTATGGAGATAAGTTAATTCAAGAATGGACTCAGAAAGAGCCAGACCATTGGCAGGCATTGCTTTGGCGAGAACTATTTGATTCTGCCAAATGGAGTTATCCAGCTCAGTTACTCAAAGATGCCAGAGTTCCGTTATTGGACAGTATTCATCTGTTTGCTGTTAGTTTTGTTCCCAAGTGTTATCTGGAATATTTAAAGCGAATATCGGAGACGATCTCTGTTTCATTTTATCTTCTGTCTCCTTGCCGGGCTTTTTGGACAGATATTTTAAGCGAGAAGCATCAGCACTATCTTTTGAAAAAACTTGAAGAGAGCCGCGTATCTATATCTCAGCAATTTGCATTAGAAGATCTTTTGCTGGATACAAATCCTCTTTTGGCTAATTTTGGACGGTTAGGCAGAGAAATGGCTGAGCAGTTTGAAGACGATGTGATTCATCCAACTCAACAGTATGTGATTTCGGTAGGTTGTATGCATCATCCTCAGTATCAAGATCTTACTGATTACACGATGCAAAATGATCTCTCTAATACTCATTTAACGCTCCTTCATGCAGTTCAAGCGGATATGGCTTTGCTTAGAACGCCTTCTGAAGAACAAAGAATTGAAATAGAAGTCGCTGACCGATCTATTCAAGTCCATGCAGTGCCTTCAAGATGGCGTGAAATAGAGGTATTGTACAATCTACTTGTCGATGCTATCCAGCAGTCTCATAACAGTTCTGATCCACTTACTCCCGGCGATATTGTCGTCATGGCTCCTGATATTTCTGCTTATGTCTCCTATGTACGCGCTGTTTTTGAACGTGAAGGAAGTCTTTTGCCTATTCGAGTGATGGATTTGCATCTGCCTTCTCAAAGTCCCTATATCAAAGCATTTTTGATTCTGATTTCTCTGGGGAAAGGAGACTGGGAAAATCGTGTGATTCTTGAATTGCTAGATAGTTTTCCATTTTTAAGAAAGCAGTGTTGGAGCCGAGAAGATGCAGCAGTTTTGCGTCGCTGGACAACTCAGACAAGTGTACGTTGGGGTTTCGATCCAGTTCATCGAGATAAAATCTTACAGGCTAATCACTGTGTAAAGGAGATGATTGATCGCACCGCATCAGGAACATGGCAATCCTCATTACAGCAACTATGTGAAAGTTTAATGCAGTCTCCCGAAGAAAAATCGCTTCTTGTAGAGATGGCCGATTCGCCCCTTTTGGGTACTTGGTGGCTATTTTTGAACAAGCTGTATAACTGTCTTCAACCCATCATCAATGGAGAGCAGCGAACTATAAAAGAATGGGTCGTCTTTTTGCGAACGTTATGTGAAGAGTATTTGGATCATGATACTGATAATGATAGTGCAGCTGATTATAAATCCCTTTTAAGGATATTACAGGAGATCAATAGCTCTACACAACATCTCTCAGAAAGTATTCTGCCTTTTGAATCTATTTCAAAACACATTGAAGAAGCACTCGATAGAGTTCATGTCTCTTATAAAGAAGGAAACTTGCAAGCTGTGCGCTTTTGTTCGATGCTTCCGATGCGAGCTGTGCCCGCAAAAATCATCGCTATGGTAGGCATGGAGAACGACTCTTTTCCAAAACGCGGACAAGATACAACAGCGTTCGATCTTCTAAAAACTTCTGACAAAGCCGATTATTGCCCCAGACAGACAGACTTTGACCGTTATCTCTTTTTAGAGACGGTGCTCTCTGCTAGACAAAGTTTACTTTTGCTCTTTCCAGGCAGATGGAAACATACAGCACATTCATCAGAGAGTTTACCGTCACCCCTTATTGAAGAATTAATACACTATCTCGATAGAAGTTATACTTTAGGAGGAAAATTACCTTCAGAATTAATTGTTAAAGAGCATCTATTAGCAGGCTATCATCTGAAAGATGTTTCCTACTTTGCAGAGCATTATAGATGGGCAAACGCCAAGTATAACTTACCCAGAAAAGAACATGAGCCCCTTTTAGGGAATTTTGTTCCAAATCATTCTTCAAATTGTTTAGGTAATCACGTAACATTGGAAGCCTTACAATCCTTGGCTAGAAATCCACTTAAAGATTACTTTAAACATGTTTTGAAGACCCATCCCGATATTATTCATAATAAGCATCAATATTTAGAAGAGACCTTTGACCTAAAACCACGTGACCAAGGGTTGCTTAGAAGTCATCTGCTCAAAAGGCCATTTGATCAGATTATGATGGAGGCATTACACTCGGGAAAAATGCCCTTTTCACCTCTTAAAGAGATGTTTGAGTATCGTCTACAAAATGAAGATCAAAAATTTAAGCGGCAGTTCCAAGAAATTGGAATAACTCCTCAAAGTTTTTTTACACTTCAGTTTTCAGAACATTTTAGAGAGCCAAAAAAGACAGAGGAGGGGAATTGGAGCCTACCCCCGCTTAAAATAGGAACATGGTGCATTGAAGGAGAGCTCTCTTTAGTGACTTCTCAGGGCCTCATCGTCTATGCTCAAAATCAATGGGATAAATTAATCAAGTCATGGCCAGCTTACTTAGTCTTTTTAACAGCAATCGAGCAGTACAAGCTACCGATTTTAAATAATTTATTACCAATACACTCCACTTCTGACACTATCTGCATTCATGAAGCCTTTTTAGATAGTCCAACATCTCAACTAGAAAACTATTTACTCTACTATTCTCAAACACGACAAACACCTTCTCCGCTTATTCCTGAATGGGTCAATGCCATCATGGAAGGCAATGTGGAAAGACTTCAAAAACTATTCGATAGTGAAGAAAATCAATTTTCTTTTTCTGATGAAACCGTATCCTGGCTCTATCGAAGCGCCCAATTACCCGACCCATACCATTTAATTAGTCACTGGCAACCTACTGCACAATTGCTCTACGAATCACTCAAAACTGCTATTGTTTTATGATAAGCTCATTCGAAGTCCTATCACGCAACCAGAAGCTAAAGGGCCACCAGCTATTAGAAGCCTCTGCAGGTACAGGTAAAACATTTGCGATCGAAAATTATGTTGTGCGCAGCTTATTAGAGACAGAGGAGCAGCTAGATCAAATCCTCGTCCTTACCTTTACTAAAGCAGCAGCAAGCGACCTTCAATCTCGCATACGCAATTGCATCGCACAAACCTCTGCACTGCTATCTAGCAAAAAGAATCCTCCTGACTACCTTAAAGCAATCCTCGAAAAAGATGAAGTAGCTGTCCGTTTAGCTCAGAGATACTTACGCCGAGCTCTCTTCTCTTTTGAAAATGCACAAATTTTCACTTTTCACGGATTTTGTCATAAAATTCTTTCCGAATTATCCTTTCTCGATACAAAACAGAGCCTTTTATCCCGTACAGACATTCGAAGGTCTGTTTTGGACTTTTTCCGGACTGAACTAGACGCCTCATACATGCACCCAGCAGAACTCAACTGCTTATGGAGAGATAAAAAAACTACTGAAAAAGTCATCGAGGCTCTAGAAGCCCTAATTACCAACGGGACAAACCTTGCCGAATTACCCTCATTCAAAGAAGGCGCCCAACATTTTTGTAACGTAATCACAGAATGGCAAGAAAGCACACCTTTCACTTCTCACCATGTTTTAAATGATTTTTTAACTCTAGCAAAAAATTATAACAAAATTTTTGATCGCAACAACCAGCTAAAACCTCACTTTTCTCACTCCATGGGCCGGTTTTCAAGGATGCTAGAACAAGAACCTTCAGCTCAACAATTCGTACAAATCATTGAAGATGGCCTTGTCTGGACTGATGCTTTAAATGAGGAGAACTTACGAAAGAAGGCTTCACCCTTAGACACCTCACAACTACTCTACCCCAATCTAGATGAGCGCGTGCGTCAGGAATTAGCTCCACGCCTATCTCACCATAATGAACCAGCCTATCTTCTGGTCCGTCTTGCAGTCGGAGCGCGTAAGCTACTTTCTCGCTATGCCGAAGCTGAGCATCGATTTACTCACGACGATCTTTTACGCAAGATGGAAAAAACAGTAGAAGATCCACATATAGCACAACAACTTCGTGAAAAATACCGCATCGTTATTGTGGATGAGTTCCAAGATACTGACCCCATCCAATGGAATATCCTAAACAAATTATTTTTAGATAGACCTCTGAATTGGGATGGCCGTGTTGTCTTGGTAGGTGATCCTAAGCAGTCGATTTATGCCTTTCGGCAAGCTGATATCTACACCTATCTAGATGCTGCACAAACACTGGGACAAGAGTCTGCAGCTACTTTAGATACCAATTTTAGATCTCATCCAAAGCTTGTAGATGGATTAAATAAATTATTTTGCAGTGGCCTCACTCCTTCGTTAATCTCACTTCCAGCAGCTGATACATCCATCCCATGCCATCCAGTCAAAGCAGGTCTGCATGATACAGAGCTATCGTTGCTGCCTACACAAGAAGTAGGCATCGATGTCATTGCCTCAGCCATACCCAAAAAGAAAAAGAAAATTCTTCCTGAAGAAGAAGTGTTCCCTTTCATTGCGCATGAAATACATCGCCTTTGCAAAGAATACTCTGTGAGCCCAAATCACTGTGCCATTCTCGTCAATGACCGCTATCAAGGAGAACGCTTAGCCAAAGTACTCAAAGAATGGAATATTCCCTATAACCTTCACCGCTCTCACTCCTTAACTAAATCAGCCGCCTTTGAAGCTATCTACGAGCTCCTCGTAGCGATTATTTTCTACCGCGATTTAGCTATTGTTAAACTAGCATTAGCAGGCGAAATCCTCGGATGGTCCTCTCGACAACTACTCTCTTTAACGGATCAAAATCTCCTAGCTCATGTTCTACAGCTCTTTGCCGAATGGCATCTAATTCTATCAGAGCAGGGGATTGCCGCCTGTTTTCAAGCTGTAATCAATACTACGTATCAGAATGATCCACGATACACACATGCCGAAATCATCCTGATGCGAGAGGAGGGAGAACAGTTCTTTCAGGACATGCTACAGGTGATAGAACTCCTCCTCGAAAACTCTCAACAATCCCTCAACTCTCCTGAAAAAATTATAGATCTCTTTGATGAACTAGAAGAACTAGAGACCAATGGAGATCCCTCTCTAACTCCTCGAAGCTTTGACAGTAGCCAAGGCGCATCCATCGTCACTATACACTCCAGCAAAGGACTCGAATACGATATCGTCTTCGCCATCGGTGTTGCTGAACGCTCTAAAGAACCCTCTCAAATCATTGTTAAACATACACCAGAAGGAAGGATTACACTTCCCATTGATGTCAATTCCGAAGAGTACCTCGACCACTGCGCCGAAATCGAAGCGGAAAAAATGCGTCAATTTTATGTCGCCTCGACACGAGCAAAATACAAACTCTATCTTTTCCTTGCCGCATTCACAGAAAGTATGCCCAAACAACCCACTTTAGGAACAGCCGCACAAATAGAACTCTTTTTAAGCCATCTCTCAGGGAATGGAGAAAATATCGAAAACCTCTATAAAGGTATACAAGAACTAAATTTAGATAAGGCTAAAAAATTAATTGAAAAAATAGATCCCTATCAAGAGTCTATTCGTTATCATGAGTTAAACCCACAGAGCTCACAGAGACCACAGAGTAAAGCAAATTCTCTTTGTGATCTCTCTGGTTTTATATCTCCACCTCCACCACCCCAATTTAATTTTCCCGCTTTTCATATCTCCTCTTTCACCTCTCTTACCTCACATCTCGAAAAGCCAAAACTACATGCTTCAACACCACAACATTTAAATGACACACTCATTCAATCTCCTCATACCCTTCCAGCAGGTCCAGAAACTGGAATCATCCTTCACTCTCTTTTTGAAAAAATCGACTTTTCAAAAGCCAATGATCAATCGTATCTCGATAGACAACTCATTAAAAGCATTGAAACTTCCAACTTGGCTCAATGGAAAGAAATTCTTTTAACAATTGTCTATGCGACCCTCTCAACCAATATAGAAGGTTTCAATCTCACCCAAATAGACCCGCAACTCTCTTTTCGCGAAACAGAATTCCTATACTCCTCCGAACCCACCCAGCTCATCAAAGGTGTCATCGACCTCTTTTTCAACCATCAAGGCAAATACTATCTCATCGATTGGAAAAGCAACTGGCTCGGACCAGATGACTCCTACTATGACTCACACCATATCTCCAAAGCTATGGAAGAGCACAACTACTACCTCCAAGCCAACTTTTATAAAAATGCATTAAAAAAATATACTTATCTTTTCGATAAACGTCCCTTTGAAGAACACTTCGGAGGCATCTACTACCTATTCTTAAGAGGATTACCCAGTGGAAAAGGCATCTACAAACTACATCAATAATCTCTGGGAAAATTGGCCGCTCCTCCAACAAGCGCTTTTTCAAGGAACCATCGAGCCAATTGATCTAATTCTCGCTCAAACAATCCTAGGTTCAAATTCCGCCGACCTCTATCCCGCTGCCTGCACACTTTGCCACCTCCTCCTAGCTACTCGCGAAGGGCATCTCTGCATTCAAAAATTCAATAATTCCATTTATCCCGAACCAACCGAACTACCCTCAAGCCTCATCCTCCAAGGATTTGACCAACTTCTAACATTACCCTCCAATCCCTATATCCACTTTTGGGGACACTCTCTCTATCTCCAATGCTACTGGCATTACGAAAACTCATGCATCAAACTCTTCCAACAACACGAATCTCTCACTCCAACGCACCATGTAGACGAAGCCCATTTCGCATCCCTCCTAGCCAAAAACCCCAATCTTCTCCCAGAACAATCCGACGCAATCTGGAAAATCCTCCACCACACCATCACCCTAATCACAGGAGGCCCAGGCACAGGAAAAACCTACACCGCCGGCTGTCTCATCAAAATCCTCTGGAACTCTCTACAACCCATTCAAAAACAAAATTACCAAATCGCCCTCGCCGCTCCAACCGGAAAAGCTGCCTCCCATCTACTCCAAAGCATCTCTCGCTTCATCGGCGAAGACTCACTGCCACTCGCTGCAACCACCCTTCACACACTCTTAGAACTATCACCCTATTCCAAAAAAACTCCCAAACTCACCCAAGACCTTATCCTCGTCGACGAAAGCTCCATGGTTGACATAAAACTAATGGAAACCCTTCTCAAAGCCCTAAAGCCAGGAGCCAGACTCATCCTTCTCGGAGACCATCGCCAACTCCCACCTGTTGAACCTGGTGCCCCCTTTTTCGACCTCATCAATTTCCGCTCACAATCCTCCAAACCCTCTCAACAGCCTGCTTTCTTAAAAAAATGTTTAAGGGCCGAACTCCAAGAAATCATTCACTTCGCCGATGCCATCAATCAAGGAGACGAAATCTCTATCCTTAAAATGCTCCAATCATCCAACTCTCCCATTAACGGAAAAATCCTTCCTCCAACCGAACAGTACAATTCTACCATCGAACAACTCGCCCACAAATTTCCAATCCTCACTCAACCTGATTCTTCAGCATTAAAATCTTTTCGCATTCTAACTCCCTTACGAAGAGGACTTTGGGGAGTCGAACACATCAACCGACATATCCATTCCCATTTCCTCAAACGCGTTCCTCATGGAACCACACCCCTCATTCCTATCCTCCTTGTCGCCAATGACCACCTCCTCAAACTCTATAATGGCGAAATGGGGTTCCTCAAAGGAAATCAAGCCTACTTCCCCACGACAGAAAACGCTTGGCGCACCGTCCCAGCCGCAATACTTCCACGCTACCAATATGGCTACTGCCTCTCCGTCCACAAAAGCCAAGGTAGCGAATTTGACCATATCACCGTCCTTCTCCCACCAGGATCCGAAACCCTAGGTCGAGCCGTCCTTTATACAGCCGTAACACGCGCTCGCCATTCCGTCGAATTATGGTACGAACCCAGCACTCTCACCCAGACCATAAAAAAAGAATACCCACGACTTTCCAATTTTTCAGAAAAAATGTATCAATAAAGACATGAAAGGAAAATTTAAAATTGTCGTCCCCTCCTTCAATAGCGTGGAGTATCTACCCAAAACCCTCCGCTCCATTGAAAGCCAAATCAACAAAAACTTTGACGTCTGCGTTATCGACGACTACTCCTCACTCAAACAACAACGCAGTATCATCTTAGATTTTTGCCAAAGAAACCATTGGAAATATATCTTCCATGACACCAATGTCGGAGCCCTTGCCAGCATCGTCGAAGGCATCCAACACCTCCAATGCAAAGATGACGACGTCATCGTCATGCTCGATGGAGATGATTGGCTCTACGACTCTCACGTCCTCACCAAACTCGACAAAATCTACACAGAAGAAGACGTCTACCTCACTTGGGGACAGTTTGAATCCTATCCACCCCATGTCATCAATATCAATTATGCAGAAGACATAGACGACCATATCATCGATGAAAAACTCTACCGCACAATTACAGACGTCTTTTGCCACCTCAAAACTTACAAATACCGCCTCTACCGCGAAATTAAAGACAAAGACCTACGCGACCAAAATGGAAAATACTTCCTCGTCTCATGGGATAAAGCACTCATGTATCCCATGCTCGAAATGGCAGGACACAAAGTCCGCTTCGTCCCAGATACCCTATATGTATACAATATCGATAACCCCCTTAACGACTTCAAAGTCAACCGAGAAGAACAGATCGAAGCCACCAACTACATCAAAAACAAAAAACCCTACAAACTCCTCAAACTCTAACACTAAGGAATACCCATGCGCTATTTACTCCTCTTATTAACCACACTATCTTTAACTACCCATCTACAAGCTATCGAAGAACAAATAAAAGATCCAAAACTCTATAAACAAGTACTAAGTTATAATCCCCAACTCGTTAACAGCTATTACTATGACCCCATACCACTAGAAGAATTCGTAGAATTCCTTAACATTTACGAAAATAGACCCATCGAAACAAACATCTGCGGAATGCGTTCAGAAGGAAATTTCTTCCTATGGCACCTCCTCCGAAAAATCAAACCCTCACTCGTCATCGAAAGCGGAGTATGGAAAGGACAAAGCACCTGGACAATAGAACAAGCCGTACCTGAAGCAGAAATCATTTGCATGGATCCCGATCTAACTAACAGAATTTACATCTCTCAAGACGCATTCTATACAACCACCGACTTCTCAGAATATGAGTTTGATCTCCCTGAAGGAAAACCCGTTGTAGCCTTCTTTGATGACCATATCAACGCCTATGATAGAGTTCTACAATGCTCCGTCAAAGGAATCAAACACATCATATTTGATGATAACTACGCACCAGGATTCGACGACTGCGTCCCCGGACACCTCACCCTCCGAGATTGCTTCGAAATGGGAGAACACCGTGGCAAAGCAGCCGTACTTAAACACATCATCAAACGCTATGCCATCACTCCACAGATCGTTGGAAGAATGGTAAAATACTTTCCCAACAGCAAAGCTGACAGCAACCAACCAGCCCTCTGGAAAACCCTAAACGAAATTGACCCATCAATACGCAATCGTATGAAAGTCTTTTACAACGACGGAGCACGCTACAGATGGCTCACCTATGTAGAGTTATACTAACCTGTGTGAATTTATAAGATACGCGTGATAGTTACTATCGCACTCGTTTTGGTAGTTCCAATTCCCCCTGGAGCTACCTGTCCTATTGTAGTCGACGCTGTGAATTGAATTTTTACAACATCACCCGAATTAAAAGTTGTAATAAAACAAGTTGACACCTGCGTAGTTTGAGTTGAAAGAGCAGCTATATTATTAATTATATAAGATTGACTTCCTGGTATTTCTGTACCATTTACGACACCTCTCAAAGAAAATGTGGCCGCTAAGCTTACTACCGCTGTAAGCGTTGCCTCACCATTATAAATAACCATATAAGTTCCCGTTTGATTACAGGTAAATGAAGCCGTTCCTGCCGTATGTGTCCAGCCGCTTAGCTGACCATTATTGCTAAAAGTAATGTCTTGAAAAGTATTTGCTGAGGCCACTGTCTGCGTCGTCGTATCATAAGCAAAAACAAAATTACCTAATGCTGGACCTGTTGGTCCAGTTGCCCCTGTAGGACCCGTTGGATTCCTTGGACCCGTCGGACCAGTCGGACCCGTTGGCCCGGTTTGTCCTGTCGAACCTGTAGGACCAGTTGCACCTGTAGGGCCTGTTGCACCTGTAGGGCCAGTTGCACCTGTTGGTCCTGTAGCTCCGGTTGGTCCGGTGAATCCAGTTGCACCTGTTGGGCCGGTTGAACCTGTGGCACCTGTTGGGCCTGTCGATCCTGTTGCGCCAGTCGGACCAGTTGAGCCTGTTGCGCCGGTTGGTCCAGTAGATCCCTTAGCTCCTGTGGGGCCTGTCGATCCTGTTGCTCCGGTTGGACCTGTTGAACCAGTTGCTCCAGTAGGTCCTGTTGATCCTGTAGCACCTGTGGGACCAGTTGAGCCTGTTGCACCTGTTGGTCCAGTAGATCCAGTAGCTCCAGTCGGCCCAAAATCACCTGTAGCACCCGTCGGTCCGGTTGATCCTGTCGATCCAGTCGCGCCTGTGGGACCTGTTGAACCTGTGGCTCCAGTAGGTCCCGTTGAACCAGTTGCACCTGTTGGTCCAGTTGAACCAGTTGCACCAGTTGGGCCAGTCGATCCTGTTGCACCAGTTGGGCCAGTCGATCCTGTTGCGCCAGTCGGACCAGTTGATCCAGTAGCTCCGGTTGGTCCGGTTGATCCTGTAGCTCCGGTTGGTCCAGTTGATCCTGTGGCACCGGTGGGTCCTGTTGAACCGGTTGCACCTGTAGGGCCAGTTGATCCTGTAGCTCCAGTTGGTCCGGTTGATCCTGTCGATCCAGTCGCGCCTGTGGGACCTGTTGCACCAGTTGGACCGGTTGAACCCGTAGCACCTGTTGGTCCAGTTGAGCCAGTAGCACCAGTCGGACCAGTTGATCCTGTAGCTCCTGTGGGGCCAGTTGAGCCTGTTGCACCTGTTGGTCCAGTAGATCCAGTAGCACCAGTCGGCCCAAAATCACCTGTAGCACCCGTCGGTCCGGTTGATCCTGTAGCTCCGGTTGGACCTGTTGAACCGGTTGCACCAGTTGGGCCAGTTGAGCCGGTAGCTCCAGTTGGTCCTGTTGATCCAGTAGCACCGGTTGGTCCAGTTGAGCCTGTGGCACCAGTTGGTCCTGTCGATCCTGTTGATCCAGTTGGTCCGGTTGAACCCGTAGCACCTGTTGGGCCGGTTGAACCTGTAGCGCCAGTCGGACCAGTTGATCCTGTAGCTCCTGTGGGGCCAGTTGAGCCTGTTGCACCTGTTGGTCCAGTAGATCCAGTAGCACCAGTCGGCCCAAAATCACCTGTAGCACCCGTCGGTCCGGTTGATCCTGTAGCTCCTGTGGGGCCAGTTGAACCTGTTGCTCCGGTTGGTCCAGTTGAACCCGTAGCGCCTGTTGGTCCAGTTGCTCCAGTTGGCCCTGTTGAACCTGTGGCTCCGGTTGGTCCAGTTGAGCCAGTTGCACCAGTTGGCCCTGTTGATCCTGTAGCACCTGTGGGGCCAGTAGATCCAGTAGCACCCGTCGGTCCGGTTGAACCCGTAGCGCCTGTTGGTCCAGTTGAGCCAGTTGCGCCGGTTGGACCTGTTGAACCGGTTGCACCTGTAGGGCCAGTTGATCCTGTAGCTCCAGTTGGTCCAGTAGATCCAGTAGCTCCTGTGGGGCCAGTAGATCCAGTAGCACCCGTCGGTCCGGTTGAACCCGTAGCGCCTGTTGGTCCGGTTGGTCCAGTTGATCCTGTTGCTCCAGTTGGGCCTGTTGATCCTGTTGCGCCAGTCGGTCCAAAATCACCTGTCGATCCTGTTGCACCAGTTGGACCGGTTGAACCCGTTGCTCCGGTTGGTCCGGTGAATCCAGTTGCACCAGTTGGGCCTGTCGATCCTGTTGCGCCAGTCGGACCAGTTGATCCTGTAGCTCCTGTGGGGCCAGTTGAACCTGTGGCTCCGGTTGGTCCAAAATCACCTGTCGATCCTGTTGCACCAGTTGGACCGGTTGAACCCGTTGCTCCGGTTGGTCCGGTGAATCCAGTTGCACCAGTTGGTCCTGTTGAGCCGGTAGCTCCAGTTGGTCCTGTAGATCCTGTGGCGCCTGTGGGACCTGTTGAACCTGTAGCTCCTGTGGGTCCAGTTGAGCCAGTTGCGCCAGTCGGACCAGTTGATCCTGTAGCTCCTGTGGGGCCAGTTGAACCTGTTGCTCCGGTTGCTCCGGTTGGTCCAGTTGCGCCGGTTGGACCTGTTGAACCGGTTGCACCAGTTGGTCCTGTAGATCCTGTTGCACCTGTTGGACCTGTTGGACCTGTTGAACCGGTTGCACCAGTTGGGCCAGTTGAGCCGGTAGCTCCAGTTGATCCTGTTGCTCCGGTTGGTCCTGTCGATCCTGTTGATCCAGTTGGACCTGTCGATCCCGTAGCACCAGTTGGTCCGGTTGAACCCGTAGCACCTGTTGGTCCTGTCGAGCCGGTTGATCCAGTTGGCCCTGTTGAACCAGTTGGACCAGTAGATCCAGTAGCACCAGTTGGTCCCGTGAATCCTGTTGCGCCAGTTGAACCAGTGGCGCCAGTCGGCCCAAAATCACCTGTAGCACCAGTCGGGCCTGTTGATCCTGTTGCGCCAGTCGGACCAGTTGAACCAGTTGGACCAGTAGATCCAGTAGCACCAGTTGGTCCCGTGAATCCTGTTGCGCCAGTCGGACCAGTTGATCCTGTAGCACCTGTGGGGCCTGTCGATCCTGTTGCTCCGGTTGGTCCAGTTGAGCCAGTTGCGCCGGTTGGACCTGTTGAACCGGTAGCACCAGTTGGCCCTGTTGAACCCGTTGCTCCGGTTGGGCCTGTTGATCCTGTAGCACCTGTTGGTCCAAAATCACCTGTCGATCCTGTTGCACCAGTCGGACCGGTTGAACCGGTAGCACCAGTTGGTCCAAAATCACCTGTCGATCCTGTTGCACCAGTCGGACCGGTTGTACCCGTTGCTCCGGTTGGTCCGGTGAATCCAGTTGCACCAGTTGGACCGGTTGATCCTGTAGCTCCAGTTGGACCTGTTGATCCAGTAGCACCTGTTGAGCCAGTGGCTCCGGTTGATCCTGTAGCTCCAGTTGGACCTGTTGATCCAGTAGCACCTGTTGAGCCAGTGGCTCCGGTTGATCCTGTTGAACCCGTGAATCCTGTAGCACCAGTCTGACCTGTTGGGCCTGTTAGTCCAATAGCCCCGGTTGGCCCGGCAGCACCTGTTGAACCAGTCGGGCCAGTTGAGCCTGTTGCACCGGTTGATCCTCTTTGACCTGTAGGACCAGTGCCCATGGGACCGGTAGGTCCTGTTTGTCCTGTGGGTCCTTTTTGTCCTGTTTGCCCCGTAGGACCAGTGCCCATGGGACCAGTGGGGCCTGTTTGTCCTGTGGGGCCTATTGTACCAGTACTACCTGTAGGACCAGTGCCCATGGGACCAGTGGGGCCTGTTTGTCCTGTGGGGCCTATAGTACCAGTACTTCCTGTAGGGCCAGTGCCCATGGGACCAGTGGGTCCTGTCTGACCAGTGGGACCTATAGTACCAGTACTACCTGTAGGACCAGTACCCATAGGACCAGTGGGTCCTGTTTGTCCTGTGGGACCAATTGTACCAGTACTTCCCGTAGGACCAGTACCCATAGGGCCAGTGGGTCCTGTCTGACCAGTGGGACCTATAGTACCAGTACTTCCTGTAGGTCCAGTACCCATGGGTCCGGTAGGTCCTGCATGGCCTGTGGGACCAATGGTTCCAGATGCTCCAGTTGGTCCAGTTGGTCCGGTGCCCATTGCACCTGTGGGTCCAGTTTCTCCATTTGTGCCGGTGGGTCCAGTGGGTCCGGTGGGTCCGATCGCTCCGGGTGTGCCTGGCGTACCTTGGGGTCCTTCAGGTCCAGGAAGTCCTGGAGGTCCTGGTGGTCCTTGTTTTGGAGGTTTGCAGCAGGATTTTTCGGATTGTGTATCAGCAATGGGGGTTTTATGAGCTAGGTCGCGGCATTCGATTAGCGTGAGTTTTAATGTAAAAAACAGGATTAATAGTTTAAGTAATCTTGTTTTCAACATGTAACCAATTTTTTTTAGGGTAGTGGTTCTAGCATAGATCTTACAGTTTCTAGGCTGACGAAGCAAAAATAGGCTTCTCTATCTTCTAACCCTACGGTGAGTATGAGGTTGGTGTATGAGTGGTCGATGGTGATTCCACAGCAGTATTCAATTCCTTTATGCAGAAAAATAAATGGCTTAGAAACTTTTTGAATATTGTAGTCTTTGTCTAGGTAGACAAAGCGTTCCGTATAACTGCGCTGTTCATTGACATAGACAACTTCATGAATGAGGAGTAAATATCCTTCATCAAATTCGATAGGTGGTGCAGATCCTAAAAAGTGAGAAAAGTCATGTGAGGAGGTTTGGTAAAAATTGGTGACCTGTAGAACTCTTCCGGCATCATCAAGCGTGGGCTTATAGAAAATATAGGGATCATAGGAATAGATGAGGTGTATCTCGCCATCTTTGACAAAGGGTAGCCAATTTTTTTCGCACTGAGTAGGATCGGGTCCTAATAGGGGAATGAGTTTTTCTACGTGAATAGTTGCATTGGTCCGGTCATCGGAGAGTTTTCCTAAGGAGACTTGTGGCTGTCCGCAGGGATTGGTTTCGCGTGTATTGCAACTAAACCAAGTAGAGTTGTTGAATTGAAATAAACGGCAGTCTTCTAGTCCTTCGATATTGTAGAAGTATCTTCGGTAGCGAGGAAGGAATTCAACGATCTCTTGTTGAGAGAGTAGATTAAAGTTCTGGTCATAATGTAAAAGAAAATTTCTAGTTCTAAGGGTATTGCTTGTATCGAACCAGTCTAGAGATTTGAAGTGTTTTGCAGCGATCTGCATGTAATTTACTGTTCTGCAGAGGACATCATAACCGTCGTTTGTTTTTATAATGGAGGGATTCATAGGGTTATAATGGGCTGGATATCCGTCTCTAATCAGTGGCAAATCGAATTTGATGGGCTGAAAGGTAGCCTCTAGAGTGGGGAGATAAAACTGTATATTTTTGTAAGCTTGTTCCTTGATAAATTGTGGAACTGATTTTTTTAATAGTAGGCGGTTATTGGCGGCGTATCCTTCTTCTTTATAGGGAGTGTAGAAAGCTGAGACAGAGATGTCTTCGTCGAAGAGGTAATCATAGACTCGGTGTGAAATAAATAGGGTTTGCTTTTCGGGGAAGGGGATGCGAGAGCCTTGTTCTGCGAAGAAATAGGCAAGATTATGTTGTCCATTCATGCGATAATAGGACGAGATTTGCTGGAGTGGTTCTGCGCGGTCGCGGTTGTATTGGTAGGCATCTAAATACCAACTAAGGGCTTGTTCCCATTGATCCATCTCTTCATAACACAGTCCGATCATGTATTTTGAGTACCAAACCTCTTCATACCATCCCTGTTTATCAATGCGTGCTTTAAAGTACTTGATGGCGTCGTCATATTGCTTGAGTGCTTTGTAGGATAGAGCTAGGTAAAAAAAGTAACGTTCGTTCTCGGTCTCAGTTTCTAGTCCTTGAAGTAGCAGTTGAACGTCGCGTTCAAATTTATCGGATTTGCAGCCTCCATCATCGCGGTCATCGATACTGAGGGTGTTTAGTCTTGCTTCTCGCAGGAGTCTGTTGGATGTCCAGTACTCATGGGTAACACCTACGCAGCGCCATGGTATGGATGCACGAAGGAGGCGTGTGTTGTATAGTGAATGCATCCAACTTTTTTGGAGAATGAGGTAAACATCTTCTTTTAAATCATTTTTGTTAAAGTCGGGGTTTACTTTTAGGAGCATGTCTGCATCGATGAGTAGCAAATAGGTATTGGATAGAGAGAAGCCAAATTCTTCAATGGTTTTTTTGGCGGCGTTGGCTGACAGTGTTCGGTTGTGGCCGAAATTTTTCCAAGTATGTCTGTGGACTTTGCCTGGGATGCCTGATTCTTCCAGGAAGCGTTCTATAATTTCTACAGTATCGTCTGTGGATCCTGTATCGCAGATGGAGATGATATCGATATGGTTTTGGATACTTTTTAGGCACCGTTCAATGATTTGTGATTCATTTTTAACAATCATTGTGAGGCATATTTTATTTTCATCCCCATTAATTTTGGGGGTTATAAATGCGCTTAAGAGCATTGTTAAGAGGAAAAGGTGTAAGTGTGTCACGTTCATATTCTGAGTTCAAAGGGTTTTTCATAAGTACAATAAATTGTTTAAATAAGTATTTCAATCAAAAAATTTGACAAAATTGATATGAATATTTTTACTTGTCATGCAGGATGCAAAATTTAAAAATGATTTTAAGAGTGAGATATGAAATATCTGTTTTTGGTTTTTGTGTCAGGGTTAGTTTTATTTGTATCGGCTATATCCGCTAGTATTCAAGGTATTTTAATTGCAAAGCCTATTGATAAACTGGTCATTTCAACTAAAAGAATCTACCTTCCCAGCTATCCTGGAGCATATAATCCCTCTATTATTAAGTTTAAAGAGGGTTATTTGATGATTTTTAGATACCTTCCGAGTCGGTATCATCAGCCTTGGCTCTCATGCATAGGGGCTGTATTACTGAATAATTCGTTTGAACCTATTTCGCATACTCAGTTGATTGACACTCGTTTTAATGATAAGAGAACGTTTTCGCAGGCTGAAGACCCGCGTGTGTTTAGTTTCGATGATAGGTTGTTTTTAATTTACAATGATAACATGGAAAAGATGTATCCATCGCTTCAGGATAGGCGTGACATGTATATTGCAGAGCTTTTTTATTTGCATAAGCAGTTTTTTATCTCTGATCCGGTTAAGTTGGTGCATGAATCGAGGTATGATACGGTTCTTTGGCAGAAAAATTGGAGTCCTTTTGTTTGGAATGGGTCTTTACTGTTCTCTTATTCGATTAATCCGCATGAAGTGGTCATTCCTGATCTTTCTACAGGTATTTGTAAAAGGGTATATGAAACAAATAGAGCGCTTTCTTGGAATTATGGGACGTTAAGGGGGAGTGCACCTGTTCAATTAGTCGATGGGGAATATTTGGGATTTTTTCATTCTGGAACAGTAACTAGGACTACTTCTTCGGATAATAGGGATATGTGGCATTACTTTATGGGTGCTTATACTTTTGCTGCTGAGCCCCCTTTTGAATTGACAAAGATCAGCCCATTTCCGATTGATTCGCTAGAGTTTTATACTTATTCGAGCTATGAGAAGCGTGTGATTTATCCTGGTGGGTTTGTGGTGGATGGCTCAAATCTTTATTTGTCATATGGAAAGGATGATTCGGAAATTTGGATTGCAACGATTGATTTAAATGCTCTTAAAGACTCACTGGTACCAGCTCATGAGATACAATACAGATAGTAGAACGTTAATTAAATTCTTTACTTTGTTTTTTGTTCTGCTATATGGACTTCTTGTAGCAAAATTGGAAGATCACTTTAAAATCCCTTTGGACAAATCGGGGCCTCATCAGATACGCAATATCGACTTTATTTATATGCTTAATTTGGATGAGCGGCCGGAGAAATTTATGCATTCTGTTGACGAATTGGCTCCTTATGGGATTACGCCGTTTCGTTTTTCAGCTGTCAATGGTTGGGAGCTTTCCTATGAAGTGATAGATGATGTTGGGGTTAAATATGTGCCTTGGATGAAACAGGGTTTGATGGGAACCTGTTATTTTCCTGAGTATGAGGGAGAGCCTTTTCATGAAGTGATGCAGGTGATGGGAAGGAACTATTTTTGTCACTGTATGGCGAGAGGGGCTATAGGAATTATTTTGAGTCATCTATCTATTCTTAAAGATGCGTATGATTCTGGTTATGAAACGATTTGGGTGATGGAAGATGATGTTGAGGTGATTAAGGATCCTCATTTGATGTCAGACCTTATTGAGAAACTAGATAGCCTTGTGGGCAAGGATGGATGGGATTTTCTGTTTACTGATCAAGACACTAAGGATCAGAATGGCCAGTACGTACCCTGTTTGGGGCATGCCTTACGACCAAATTTTACGCCTAGCAATCCTTATAAATTTTTAGAACGAGTAGATATTAGCCCAGAGTTTAGAAGGGTAGGAGCCCGTTACGGGGCATATTCGATGATTGTAAGAAGGTCTGGAATGAAGAAAATGCTTGACTTTACCCGTGAAGGGATTTTCTTACCTTACGACATGGAATATACCCTACCGGATGATATTCGTATGTACAATGTACGCGAAGATGTTGTTTCGACTCAGCCGAGAGCTCTTTCAGACAATGGAGCGCCCAATTATAAGCATAAACTCATTGCACACTGAACAGGAGTTATTTCATGGATCTATATGATCATCAAGGCGATAAACCAGACTATCATTATGAATGTATCGAGATGGTATCGAATACTAATATACTAGCTCAGAGGTCGAAAGAGGTAGCATTTAACTACATGGACCATTTGGAGGGCTGGTGTACACATAATAAGGCTTCCGTTTTAGTGGATTTGATTTTTATGTTGAAGCCTAAAATTGTAGTAGAAATCGGTGTGTGGGGAGGAAAGTCTTTGGTTCCAATGGGCTTAGCTCTTAAAGTCAACGGAAGAGGAAAAGCCTACGGAATAGACCCATGGGATTCTGGGGCCTCATCTGAAGGGATGGATGGTGTGAATTATGACTGGTGGAGTCAGGTGGATCATCAAATGATATTACGAGGACTACAGGCAAAAATTAGTGAATATAATCTACAAGCAAATATAGAGCTGATTAAGTCTACATCTGAGAATGCTCCATTAATTCCGAATATTGATATTTTGCATATCGATGGTAACCATTCTGAAAAGGCAGCAAATTTAGATGCTCATAAGTGGGTTCCTTTAGTGAGAAGGGGAGGAATTATTATTTTTGACGATATTACTTGGGGAACGACGGCGAGTGCGGTTAAGTGGATGGATGAAAATTGTATTCGGTTAGCCGAATTTCATGAAGATAATGACTGGGGCATTTGGGTAAAGCCTTAAATGCCAGAATTGCCTGAAGTTGAAATCATTGTTCGAGAACTTAGAGCTAGCCATTTACTGGGCCTGAAAATTCGCGAAGTGGTTGTATTTTGGCCTAGAAGTATTGCTGAGCCGAGTATTGAGGAATTCTGTCAACAGATTCGCAATCAAACCATTAAAGATATAACTCGTCGAGGTAAGTATATCGTCTTTTCGTTGAGTCAGCAGACTTTGCTTGTGCACTTGCGTATGACGGGTAAGTTTTCTATCTCTATGCAACAAGAGATAAAGTCATCTCATGAGCGCGTCCAATTGCGTTTAGCGGATGGGCGCACTCTTCATTATGAGGATCAGCGTAAATTTGGAAAATGGTATTTACTTTTTGATCCGAGGACAAAATTACATAATCTAGGTATAGAGCCTCTATCCGAAGCGTTTACTCTGAAGGCTTTTCAACAGCTCCTTAAAACGAGCTCGCAGCAGATCAAACCATTTTTGTTGGATCAGAAGCATTTGGTGGGCTTGGGAAATATTTATGTGGATGAGGCGTTATGGGCTTCAAAAATTCACCCAGAACAAAAAACAAATGAGGTAAAACAAGCTCAAATAAAAACTTTGCATGTAGCTATTATCGATGTTTTAAAGCAGGGGATTGAGTACCAAGGAACAACTCTGGGGTCGACACGAGCCAATTATTATAGTGTTTCAGGCCAACGGGGAGGACATCAGACTCAGTTAAAAGTGTTTAGACGTGATGGGCTACACTGCCCGAGATGTCAAACTGAGATCATTCGGATTAAGGTGGCCCAAAGAAGCAGTCACATATGTCCAAAGTGTCAAAAAAAAACATATTCTTAAGATTTTATTAAAATATTTATTATCTATATATATTAAATTTACCCCTTAATAAGGAGGAATTATGGATAAAGACTTTAATCCTGAGTTTATGAAAAGGGCAATTCAGCTAAGTAGAAAAGCCTCTATCGAAGAGAAAACGGGAGGTGTTTTTGGAGCGGTAGTTGTGAAGGATGGAAAAATCATTGCTGAGGGGTATAACCAGGTCATTAAACACAAAGACCCTACTTGGCATGCAGAGATGCAGGCTATCCGCGAAGCTTGTAAAAAATTGGGTACTCCTCATCTGAAAGGGTGTCAGATATATACAAGCGCAGAATGCTGTCCCATGTGTTTAGCGACGGCATACTGGGCACATGTAGATAAAATTTACTACGGAGCAACAACGGAAGATGCCCTGAAGTATGGAGACTTTGCCGATATTGATATCCTTGATGAAATACGCAAAGATCCTAAAGATCGCCGCATTCAAACGAAGGAGCATATGCGTCCTGAAGCGGTAAAAGTTTGGATCGAATTTTCTGAGATGCCTGACAGGGCACGTTATTAAAGTTTAGGTTAACTATGCCAACGTATGCTCAAAATCCTACCATTCTTACATTGAGAATAGAGCTAAATCCTCAATGTAAGAGTGATTTTGCAGAGTGGCAGGCACATTTTAACTCTAAGGTAGTCAACTTTCCCGGGTTTGTGAGTCTTGAGTTTTTGGCGCCAGGAGAGCAGCAGCAAAAGTGGCTAGTTGTCCAGCGATTTAGCAGCATGAGTGATGCGTTACTCTGGCAAGATTCGACGGAAAGCCATGGATTGATGGATGATTTAAAAAAATATAGCGTCAACAATGGAATTCATGAAACAATGACCCAAGAATCTGCTGTGCAAAACGGTGTCACAGAGATCTTGATCACTCAAGTCCATCCACATAAAGAGCAGGCCTATCGCGAATGGAGTGCCAAGATACATCAAGTAGAGGCTAAGTTCCCAGGATTTCGAGGCGTATATGTCCAGTCTCCCAGAGAGAAACTGGGGCATTGGATTACTTTGTTACAATTTGATTCTATACAGAACCTCGATCAATGGCTTAAATCCTCTGAGAGAGAGTCCCTGCTCAAAGAGTCAAATACACTCATTTCTACTCTCGAAAATAATCGCATTATTTCTCCCTACATAGGATGGTTTGCGTCTATCGCGAAGGTAGGGGAGATTCCGCCTGTCTGGAAGCAGACCATGTTAGTTTTATTGGTCTTGTTTCCTATTGTGATGTTTGAACTCAAGTTTCTATCTCCTTTAACCTCAGGACTAAACTCTTCAGTGGGGACTTTTATAGGCAATGCGATAAGTGTAACTCTGATCGCTTACCCCATGATGCCCATTGCGCTCTGGTTTTTGAGCTGGTGGCTAATGCCCAAGCGTAATCAAAAGCTATGGACCCTTTTAGGCACCCTTTTGCTACTTATTCTCTATTTGATTGAAATCCTCCTCTTCTGGCATTTCTTAAGTTAGATAACTATAGAAAGCCAAAGGAGATGTTATGAAAAATATTCTATTCTCACTTATTTTTTCAGGGCTTTTAGCAGGCAGTACAGCCGCTTATTCTCAAAATGCAAATCCAAATCCTAACTATTCACCTCATCCAATGACACCCCAAACAGGTGACTATGGCAATGGTTCTAGCCAAGAGAGCGCTATTTTACGTAACTTCGAACAGCAGCGCAATTCTATCCTCAATGCCAGTGAAGGGGCATCAGATACGGATACCAACTCATCTCAGGAAGAGAGATTAAAAAGCCGTTCTATTAGACAGCAAGATGAGATCATGCAGCGCTCTTTACGACAGCAGCAAGAACTCAATCGTTAACATCTGAACCAAACCAAGTGCCTTCCCAAAGATGGATTGCAAGGGTTTCAGGCTGAATAAATTCAATAAATTTATTTACAGTAGCTGACCTAGCGACCCAGGGCATCGGATAGAAGTAAGAGCTTGGCAAAATAAGTATATTTTCTTCACCCTGAAAAAGAAGAGTCTCATTACACGCTTTTGTCACAGGCCCTGGACCTGATCTCTCACACAGAATCAAATCACCCGCTTCATCAGACGGGATAGAGTAGTCCATGCTTCGTTTCATGACAGAGCTATTTTTTGCTGCGCCGAGAATAGCAGTTCCAATGCGAGGATTAACAAATTCAGCAATACAGTTACCTTCATAGCAGGCAAAAAAGGTTAATCCATTTGAAACAAGGTCCTCAAAGGAATTGAGGCACACTGCATCGATATCGCTATAGATACCTCCATATTGATAGAGCAGCTCACAACGTAAAATGTCCGATTTCTCAGCCCAGCTAATCGATTTTTCAAAAAAAGATTGTGAATGAGGTGTCGACCAACTAAAATTTTCAATCTCTTGATCTGTCCAAAGCTTAATATCCCAATCAGGGTGGTATTTTTTCCACGATTCAACGGCTAAATTAACTCTACGAGTAGGTGGAGAGCCCAACCAAATTAAATGGATCAGATGAGGGATAGAGGGTTCTAAAGTATGTGCAGAGCCAGTTAAAAATCTTTCACAAAAATGGTTATATCGCTCTTCAGCTAGCTTAACGTAAATGTCCTTAGTATAGCATTCATCTTGGGGAGGTAAGTTTATTTCAAGAGACTTTCGAAATGAAGTAGGCAAAAAGCCTTCAGATTTAGGCTTTAAGGCTAATAAAACTTCCATCGTAGAGTCTACAATAGACACTGGAACTCTGTAGGGGCTACGAGTTCTCAATTTTAAAAATGCTTTATAAAACGAGAGAGCAATCTGCTTAAAATCTTCTTTAGAAGTATCTTGAAGTGTTAAGAGAATACCTTCTCTTAAATATTCTTCAGACGGCTTTAACTTTCTAGAACGCAATTGCGAGTCTAACTGGTCTACTCTCTCTTTTAACGGAAGCTTTTTATCTTCCTCATTTTCAGAAAAATAGAAACAAGTAGCTGCTACAGATAAATAAAAATTGCATTTACCATTTAATAGGATTTCAAGATCACTCTTTTCAGGAGGTCTTCCTAAATAAGCTTCTAGGAATATTTTTTCCTGATCAGGCGACATATTAGTAGTCACACATAAATAACCCAAGTCATTGTAGAAATTGTTGAAAGGCCAATTTATGAGTCTTTTCATCGAGATAGCAAATACAGAAGGATATGCCACACCTGATTCTAAACCCATTCGATACGAATGTAGAATTTTATCTGTAAGCTTAGGAATTCCAGGAATAACTATTTCGTGAACGTAAGGTGCAGCCAAATCCATTTTGAACCTATATGCAATTTAGTATCTTTGGAAAGTATGGGAGCTCTTTTGCACAAAAAGTGCTCCAAGCATTCAATTTTACATCATTAATTGCCTTAATACCAAATAAGAACTCGGCACTTTTTAACAGAACCATTCTCCCTTCGTGCGTGGTCATATCGATGGAAAAGAAATCCTCACTGTTCTTCCATACACTTACAACAAAAAATTCAATATCGGCTCTCTCAATCATCCATAAGGGTAATCCAGGATAGCCATGAATTTCCGGAGTATTGAACTGACGAGAAACAAAGTTTAGAATATGTTGAAAAGGCTTATAGTATGCAAGTCGAGTGGAATCATTAAGGTATTTAAATAATTTTATAAACTCAGTAATAGAATCTTTAGATGATTTTAACGCTATAATTTTTTCTTTAACACACTTCAAAGCCAGCTTAACAGGCTCTTCTTCAGAATATTTATCAAAGTCAGCTTGAAATCCTAATGTTTTTCCCGCTAATACTTTTTTAGCTAACCATAGATGCATGGATGAAAAACGTTTATGCTTGAGTAATTCACCATAGATTAAGTTAGCATCCTGTGTACGAAGAACCCTCTCAAAATCAGTGCAAAAGTCTTGAAATTTTTGATCCTTCATGCGAATGCAACTCGCAAAAAATGTTAGTTCATGACCTTCTAATTTTTTTTCTATTTCAGAAGGAGCAAAGACCTGTTGACGAACATCCATCACTCTATTAAGTGGTGAGAATCTTCGAAGATCAAGTAGCTTAATGCCCTCTTTTAGAGAATTATATTCTGGAAAGGTGTTACTTACTAATGCACAGTAAATCTTAAGCCTGTTTAATGCTGTTTGAGAAGCCACCACCTTCTCATGATCATCAGAGCGTTGAGATCTGTTATAGAACTCACTCAGATATGCCAGTCCCAAATTCAGTTTTTCATATTTATGATGAAGATAAGAAATAAAGTCTTTATCCTCGATTTTTAATCGAGTTAATTCAGGTGCATAGGACGTTAAAAAATCAATGAAATCTTGGATATGTTTAGCATCATCACTTCTTTCCCAACCAAAGATACTAGAAACAGATAGAGGAGCCAATTGATAAATTAAGCCGCTATTTTTTGGTATGAATCTAAGAGTAGAAATATCTAAGGACAATGGTGTAACTGAATTTAGTCTATCCTCTTCTATAAACCTTTCTGAGAGCGCATTTTTAGATATAGTACCAATATTTTCTAAAATTAAATCTTTTATTTTGTTTACATCATTCGTGTTCTTTAGATTTAATTTTGCAGCATATTCAAGAAATACATTTGTAACAGCCATATATTTATCCTACGAACTGGTCAGCTGGAAAGAAAAGCTTGAATTTTGGAAAACTCGGGAAGCTCTTTTGCACAAAAAGATTGCCACTCTTTAAGTCTTTTAACATCAATTTTTCGATCAGCAAAAAGAAATTCTGCGCTTGTTAGCAAAATCATTCTTCCTTCATGCGTAGTCATATCAATGTTGTAAAAGTCCTTATTCTTCAGCCACACATTGGCAATAAACTGATTAAAATCGTTATCTCCAGTAATATGCAGTGGCAAGCCTGGGTATCCTGCAATCTTAGGGGTTTTATAATGATCAAAGACAAAGTTTAAGATATGCTGAAAAGGCTTATAATGTTCTATACCGCTATGATCTCTCAGAAATTTACTTAATCTCATTAGTTTATCTAGAGGCATTAGAGCAGACTTTAGTTCAATAATTGTATCTTCAACGTATTTTAGAGCCTGTTTGACAGGCTCTCCAGCTGTGCGTTTATCAAACTCCTCCTGAGATTCAAATTGCCTTGGTTTCAGTATTTTGCTTACCAACCAAAGATGCATCGATGAAAATCGTTCATTTTTGAGCAGTACAGAATAAATTAAATCCGCATCTAGTGTAGAAAGAATTTTTTCAAATTTTTCACAAAAATCCTTTAATTCAAGATCCTTCATGCGGATACAGCATGCCAGAAATGTGATTTGCTTATCTTCCAATTTTTCTTCTACTTCCGATTTCGCACACCTATATTTTCTTACATTTATTACACTTTCTAGTGCAGAATATCTTTCAATTTCGAGTATTTTCATTGCCTTATGAAGAGAGTAATTTTCTGAAGAGATATTCCCCAATAAACAACAGCAAGTATCAAACCTTGTCAGAGCAACCTGAGAAGCATTGACAATTTGGTGATCCAATGTGCGTTTGGATCGGTGATACGCTTCACCTAAATAGACGAGTCCCCAATCCAATGTTTTATATTTATTATGAAGATAAGGAATGAAATCTTCATTGCGTACCTTGAGTTGAGTTAATTCAGGTGCATAAGAGGTTAAAAAATCAAAAAAATCAGAAATATGTTTAGCGTCATCACTACAGCACCAACCAAACCGACTCGCAATAAACGAGGGAGTCCATTGATAAACGTAGCCAGTATTTTGAGGAACAAATCTGAGAGTAGTAAGATTTAAGGAGAGAGGTTTGACTAAATCCATTTTATCACGATCTATACAATTCTCAGTGAGAGCATTTTCGCCGATAGCATTAATGTTATCTAATATGAGATCTTTAATTTTGTTAACATCTTCCTGGGTATTTAGATTTAGCTTAGTAGCGAAACTTAAAAATACATTGGATGTCGAGCCCATGGTTTTATCCTCCTGTTAGGAAAAAATGGCTTGCAATTCTGGAACATGTGGTATTGCATCTGCAAAGTAAGTTTTCCATGCATCTATTTTTTGTTTGCAAATATTTTTTTTGTCTAGAATGATTGTTGCACTTTTGAGTAAAATTATTTTTCCTTCTAGAGTGGCCATATCAAAGTTAACTTTCTCACTATTCATCCAGACACGTGCAACAAATTCTGCAACCATAGTATCGCTAAAAAACCAAATAGGCAAGCCAGGATATCCCATTGTAGGAGTATGCGGATGCTGAAAAATAGAGATATATTGAAAAGGCTTATAGTACATAAGCGCACTTTGAATTTTACAAAAATGATCAGTGAAATTAAAGTGTTTGTATATTTCCTTTAATTGATTAAGAGAATTGTTAATTGAAATTGTATTTTCGAGAAATTTTAGAGCTTCCTTGATTGGCTCACTCTCAGCACGCTTATCAAAAGCTTCATCTGAATCTGCATTTTTTGGTCTCAATATTTTTTTAGCTAGCCAAAAATGCATATCTGAAAAGCGTTCATTTTTAAGTAATTCAGCAAAAATTACATCTTTATCTTTTTCTAAAAGGACTGTTTCGAAAGTGCCACAGAATTTTTCTAATTCAATTTTCTTCATGCAAATGCAATTCGCAAAAAATGAGATCTTTTGATCTCCTAATATTTCAATTTTTGGAAGTGACATGGCAATGGGTCCAACCGTCATTACTTTTTTAAGCGATGCGTATCTTTCAAGATCGAGTAATTGCAAATCTTGTTTTGGAAGTTCACCATTCGAAGAATAGTCTCCGCTGACGATTGAAAAGCAAGTTTTAAGCCTTTCTAAAGCAATAGGATAAGTGGATAAAACACTCTTATTAGTTGGTTGAGATTTACAGTAAAATTCATTTAAATTTGCTAATCCCTTGTCCAATGTCTTGTATTTATCGTTGAGATACTTAGTAAATTTTTTACCATCAATCACTAATTGGTTTAATTCAGGTACATAAGAGGTTAAAAAATTAATAAAATCATTAATATTTTTAGCATCATCGCTTGTTTTCCAACCAAGTGTACTAGCGACTAGCTGAGGGGTAAATCTGTATGAGTAGGTATTCTGTGGAAAAAATTTGAGGGTTTTAAGATCCAAAGATAAAGGGGCAACTAAAGAATGAGTATCAATGCCTTGCTCTTGCTCTGAAAAGGCATTATTGCATATAGCATTCATATTTACTAATATGAGATCTTTGATTTTGTTTGCATCATCTGGCTTATTAAGATCTAGAGTTTCTGCATACTCAATAAATATGTTGTGTACCGGCTCCATAAGTCACTCCTTTTTGCCCAAATTTATAATTCACTTACCTTACGTCAATGGCCTATCTAGGCAGGTTCACCGCAGAGCCGCAGAGAACGCTGAGAAAGCGCAGAGATGTTTTCTTCGCAAAAATACCTCCGCGTTTCCTCAGCGTTCTCTGCGGCTCTGCGGTGAACCTGCCTAGATAGGCCATTGACGTAAGGTAAGTAATTCAATTGATAATAGGAAATATATATAAATTTACAAAATTTTCTACTTGATTAGCTGCACATCCTGTGAAATCTCCGTCTTTAATAATTAATAATATCTCTTTTCGAGTAAGAGAAATGACGGGATCATTTGCTAATCTTTCGAGCAGATCATTTTCAGCACCCTCATTTTTAATCTTATTCGCAACTAGCTGCGAATGTTCGCGGATGCGTTCATGAATCTCCTGTCTATCAGCGCCCTTTTTGACACATGCCATCAAAATATTTTCTGTGGCCATAAAGGGGAGTTCATTGTCTAAATGCTTCTCTATGACTTTTGGATAGACAACCATATTTTCGGCAATATTGGCTAAGATGTCCAGCAGTGTATCGGTTGCCAAAAATGCCTCTGGAATACTGAGACGCCGGTTGGCTGAATCATCCAGTGTACGTTCAAACCATTGTGTGGCAGCTGTGTATTGGGGATTATTAGCTTGAGACATAATGTAGCGAGCGAGAGAGCAGACGCGTTCGTTTTCCATGGGATTGCGTTTATAGGGCATGGCTGAAGAGCCGACTTGATGCTTTCCAAAGGGCTCTTCGATCTCTTTGAGATGTGCCAGTAAGCGCAGGTCAGTGGACATTTTATGGGCGCTGACAGCAATTCCTGAGAGTACTTCAAGAATTTGTTTGTCGATCTTGCGAGTGTAGGTCTGTCCCGAAACGGGCAATGTGCAATTATATTCCAACTGAGCGGCAAAACGTTTTTCTAGTTCTATGACCTTCTCTCTATCTCCATCGAAAAGTTCTAAAAAGGAGGCTTGTGTCCCTGTTGTACCCTTAACACCTAAAAAATATATGTGGTCTAAGCGATAAGCTAGATCGAGGTAGTCGAGATAAAAATCCTGTAGCCATAGCGACATACGTTTTCCTACTGTTGTAGGCTGAGCAGATTGAAAGTGCGTATAGCCTAGGCAAGGTAAGTCTTTATAGTGTAGAGCAGTCATCGCCAAATTTTTCATTAATAGCTTTAACTTTGATTGGATCAGTTTCAGGGCACTGCGCATGATCAGCTGGTCGGCATTATCGGTAATAGTGCAAGAGGTAGCTCCGAGATGGATAATAGGACGAGCTAGAGGACATTGTTCACCGTACGCATGTACGTGAGCCATAACATCGTGTTTAAGTTCTTTTTCATATTTTGCAGCGACCTTGAAGTCAATAGTGTCAATGGCAGCTTTCATCTCTTCAACTTGTGCATCGGAGATGGGGAGACCAAGATCTCTCTCAGCTTGTGCAAGGGCTACCCAGACCTTTCTCCAGCAAGCATGACGCTGTTGTAATGAAAAAATTTGCGACATTTCTTCACTAGCATACCTGGCGCTGAAAGGGGACTGATAGTGGAAATAATCTAATTCGGCATAGGCTTGATGACAAAACCCTAATAATAAAATAAAAAATATATATTTCATAAGAACCTCTAAACAATGGCGTAGGGATGAACAATACATCCATCCCTACTTGAGCAAGCTTTAGTTTTTCTGACTAACGTGAATGATCTGTGAACGCTCAGGACCTACCGAAACCATAGTCACGGGAGCGCCAGCAAGATCTGCTATCTTTTGAATATATCTCTTTGCATTTTCAGGAAGATCTTCATACCGACGAATAGCTGTCGTAGAACTTTGCCAACCATCTACCTCTTCATAGACGGGTTTAACATAATCAAAGCTAACTCCGCTGAGGATATAGTCATAGATTTCACCCTGGTAGTCGTATCCTACGCATATTTTAATTTTTTCCAGAGAATCCAGAATATCCAGTTTTGTCAAAATCAACTCGTCAGCACCATTTAAAGCAACAGCTTGCTTGACCAAAACAGCATCAAACCAGCCAATGCGTCTTTTTCGGCCTGTGGTGGTGCCATATTCACGAGCAACTTTAGCATCTGCAAAAGCATCATCCTCACCCACTTCAGAAAGCATAGGGCCATTTCCCACACGTGTTGTATAAGCCTTTACAACAGCGATCGTTTTAGAAATTTTTGTAGGTCCAATTCCAGCTCCAGCACATATACCTGCAGCAATCGTATTGGAGGATGTTACATAAGGGAATGTTCCAAAAGTATTATCAAGAAATGTTCCTTGAGCTCCTTCGAAGAGGATATTTTTGCCTTCGCGGAGATCTCTAGCGAGACTAAATTCTAAAGTTTCAGTGACAAAAGATCTCAATTCCTCCGCATAGCTTAGATATTCTTCCACGATTGACTCAGCGGAGAGTTCCTCTTCATGATAAATTTGAGACAGTTGAAGATTAACCGCTTTAACATTTCTCTCTACTAGCTCTTTAAATCGACTAGAATCCAGCACTAAGTCAGCCATTCTGATCGCTGTGCGGTTTGTGCGGTCTGAATAGCACGGGCCAATGCCTCTACCTGTGGTGCCGATGGCATTTTTCCCTTTGCTCTTTTCGGACAGCTGATCCATCAAACGATGGTAAGGCATAATGATGTTAGCATTGCAGGAGATCCATAATCTGCC
>JABDDJ010000007.1:0-29711 GCA_013287645.1 Chlamydiota bacterium
GATATAAACACTACTTACAAGCGAGGAAAGGAAGCTATTAAATCTATGACGGATACACTTAATAATATCGAAAAAAACATAAGTAAAGATGATACATATTCAAAAGCAAGACTGCAGAGAATGAGAGAGGATTTATTGCAAATAGCATTAAGTTTTGAAATAAATAGAATTCCTAAGGAGTAACATTTAAATATAAATAATAATATAATAAATTTAGTGGTATTTAATAATAGGTGATTATATGAGTTCTCAATTAGATATCTTATATAATGAATTAGTAGAGTCTGAAGTTGATCAATTCCTAGAGGAAGATGCTTTCTATCAAACCTTTGCAACTCCATTAAAGTCAGCCAGTGTCATCAAGCAAGAACATCGAAAACAGATGGTTGAATATTTGAAAATGAACGACTTACGTAATCGTTTGACTAAGGCAGAACAGTGGATTCGCGAACAGCTCCCCAATGTGATATCTCCGGAAGAGTACGAAAAAGTCAAAAACGAACTTGATAATAGCGGTAAACATTTTGAAGACTACGCCGAAGCTCCCCATGACGAGGAATCGGATAAACCTGTGCTTCTCCAGCAGATCTTTGGGATTTCAGATTCAAGTTTAGTCCTCATTTATCAGCTAGCTCACAAGTTTGTCGCCGATAAGCAGTACGAAAATGCCCTGGATGTTCTAGTATTCCTAGTGACATTAGCTCCCGATTCTCCTGCATTTTGGCTAGCTTTAGGCGTATGCATGCAAGCATTAGAGACACACCAAGACGCTATCGTAATGTTTGATATTGCTAAAACGCTCAACCCAACGGACCCATCTCCCTGCATCTATGCTGCTGAAAGCTACCTAAAAATGGGTGACAAGGATAAAGCTAAAGAAGAGATCGCCACTGTTGAATCCATCCTGAAAGACGCAGAACCGGGTCCTTGGAAGGATGTTCTTGCCATTGTAAAGAATGCACTTAATAGCTAGGGGGGGATTCTATGAGTTATCTCAATGTTCAAGGTCAAAGTAAAGTAGGATCACAATATGAAGTAGGGGCGACTGAAAAAAAAGATTTAAGCGCTTCGGATAGATTAAGTAATCAGTCAAATATTAATCATGCAGATAAAAATGACTTTCAAGTAGCTGTAGGTCGTGGCAGAGAATTTGCAGCAAGAGGATTAGAATTTTTGAAGGGTGCTAGCGTTAGTACCCTAGGCCATTTATCTTATGCGTTAGGAGCTTGCTTAGGTGGAAAAACTAAATTGAATGAAGAAAATAAGGAGGACTCAGGTAGACAGATAGGGAATATGTTTCAACGAATTGGAAAGGAAGCCATAGCAGCTGGTAAAGAAATGAGGGCTAGTAAACAGGAACAAAAAGGTCCCTTAGTACGTATACCTCTCGAAGATATAAAAGACTCTCAAGCTGCTACTCATTTGTTAAATGCTAGAGGCATGGCTAATAAAAATGCAATTCCTGTAGTTCATCTTCAAACGCAGGAAAAGTTTCAAGCTGCCATTGACATATTAAATTCCGCTGTAAAAGCAGAGCAGGATCCCATAGCTAAAAAAGAGATACAAAATCAAATAATTAAAATTGAAGCAGAAAAACAAGATCATTTTGAAGCTAAATTAAAAGGCAAATAACTTTCTTTTATAGTATCTATTAAACATTTACTAGAAAAAAAACTTGTGAGATATTGATCTAATTGTCATACTAGGGATTCCGCTAGCAAAACTAGAATGGACCTTATGCGTTTAGATTTATTAAGACAATGGTCATCATTTACATTTCTGAATTTCACCCAGTTCTTGGGTGCTTTGAATGACAATATCTATAAGCTACTCGTCGTCTACTTTCTTATTAGCATTAAGGGAGAGAGCAGCACCCATGTGGTCTTATCCGTAACAGGTGCCCTCTTCGTTCTTCCTTTTTTGATGTTTTCTGCCGGTTCAGGGGTGCTTGCTGACCGTTTTAGCAAGAGCAATATCATTGTTTTGACAAAGGTCCTTGAGTTAGTGACTATGGCATTAGGCCTGGTGGCATTTCTCTATGAGAGCTCGTATGGAGCGTATGCTGTGCTCTTTCTTTTAGCGACTCAAAGCGCCATTTTTGGTCCTTCAAAGTATGGTATCGTTCCAGAGCTAGTGCCTTTTGAGAGAATTACGAAGGCGAATGGTTTGATGACTTCGTTTACCTTTTTTGCGATTATCCTAGGAACGTTTTTGGCCTCATTCATTACGGACATTACTAATGGAGACTATATTGTAGCGGCCTGTTTTTGCATTATGATTAGCATTATTGGACTAATCACCAGTTTTTGCATTGAATATACTCCCCCATCCGGTGCAGATACGCCGTTGAATGGGCATGTTTTGCGTGAAATATACTCTTCTCTTTGCATTGCGAAACAGCATCCGTCGTTGTTAATGGCTATACTGGGATCGGCCTTTTTCCTATTTTTAGGAGCCTTTGTTCAGCTAAATATTATTCCTTTTGCTGAAGAGTCCTTGGGGATGACAAGCGTTCAGGGTGGATATTTGTTTCTTTTAACGGCCGTAGGTATTGGAATCGGTGCCATGGTGTCTGCAAAACTATCTGGAGCCACAGTAGAATTAGGAATAGCGCCTATTGCAGCTATAGGGGTGACTATCAGCTGTTATATGCTCGATTATTTCTCGACCAATTTTTATGCTGTTCTCCCTCTTGTCGTTATCGTGGGTATGTTTGGCGGAATGTATCAGGTTCCTATGGATTCTTATATTCAGGCCTCTGCACCGAACCATGACCGAGGAAAGATTATTGCTGCGGCTAACTTTTTGAGCTTTGTAGGGGTTTTAATTGCCTCGGCGCTTATTTACTTAAATGCTGAAGTATTTGGCTGGAAGGCCGATAAGGGCTTTGTGATGATCGGTACGATCATGCTTATATTTAATTTATTGTTGACCTATCAATTTTTTGACTATATCAGTCGATTTCTGGCGATGGTGTTAGCGCGCCTCCACTTTCGGACGACATACCAAGGAGTAGAGCATCTGCCGGATTCTCCGGTGATCTATGTCTGTTCGCATACTGCATGGAATGATACATTGCTGATGCTAGGTGGACAAAGAAGACGTATGCGCTTCTTTATTGAAAATGAGCTAGATCATACACCCTGGTTAAAGAGGCTATATCACCTTCTCCGTATTGTACAAATACCTTCCATTGAGCCATTAGAGCATAACCAGATGTGTCATGTGGTGATGCGTAATACCTTGAAAAAGGGTTTTTCAGTCTGCATTTTTGTGACTAATCCCAATATCGAAGAAGAGATTGAAAAGTTGCGCCGTTCTGAGACCTTTAATGCTATTCTGGAAGAGACAAAATATCCGATAGTTCCAGTCATGATCGAGAAGGGTGAAAAGCATAAGCCACACCGTTTCTTTATGAGGCAGCTAAATAAAATCCATGTCCCTGCAGCGGTGATCTTTGGCCCCGCAGTAACTTAAATATGAGCCGGCAGTCGCAGGCATCACTTTCACGAAAAACTCAAGTTGTCTTAGGTGTTATTTTTGCAGTATTGCTGTTGATCGCATTGCGTGCGTGGGATCTTTCGGTTCTGGAGCATGAGGAAAAGTTGGAAGAGGCGCGCCGGCCGCAGCGTAGAGTAGTGCTGGAAGCTGCAAAGCGTGGAACGATCCGCGATAGATTTAATCTACCCTTAGCAACCAATAAAGTTCATTATCAAGCCTCTGTTATTTATAGCCAGATTTTGCAAATTCCGCAGGTCAGGTCTAAGCGTCGGATTTATATCCGCAACTTAGCTGAAACCTTAGGTCGAGAATTAAATCTTGACCCGGACAGGCTTGAGGATTTAATCCATTCCAAGGCAGCGCTCTATCATCAAGTTCCTTTTTTAATTAAAGATAATCTTACCGAGAAAGAATACTACAGGCTGAAGTTCCTAGAAAAGGAGTGGATAGGCCTCTCTGCGACGCGATTACCCCGGCGTCACTATCCCCAGGGTCGTATCGCTGCTGATATCATTGGATATATGGGTGCGATTAACCGCACAGAATATGAGTCTGTATTAACTGAAATGCGTGCTTTAGAAGAGTATGTACTCTTACGAGAACAGGGCGAAGATCCCCCGCTTCCCGAAGATTTTAGCATGCCAGAGGAGGCTTATCAACGACTCCTCAACCTACAAGAAAAGGCCTACACCATCCACGACAGTGTGGGAAAAATGGGTATTGAAGGCAGATATGAACAGACACTGAGAGGATTTCAGGGTACTCGAGAATATACGACCGATGCGCGTGGAAACTTTACTCGAGAGCTTCCAGGTTCGCGAGAACCACTTTCAGGTCAGAGGATCTTATTATCCATTTCAGCCGAACTACAGACATTTGCAGAGGAGCTTTTAATAGCAAATGAGCAGATACGACAAGCCCGCCTCACCACGATGGGTAGTTTGGATAGGTCGACAATATCGCCTAAACAGCCTTGGATTAAAGGTGGAGCTATCGTGGCTATGGATCCCTCTACAGGAGAGATCCTAGCTTTAGCCAGCCATCCCCGTTATGACCCTAATGACTTTGTGACCCAGGGCAAAAGCCGCAAAAATGTGACGCGCTGGTTTGAAACCGAGGACTATCTGGCAGATATTTGGGAGCAGCGCCGACCACTCGAGAGAGAGATTTATGATCCATTAACCGGTGGAATCCATGAGCAAGAATTGTTGCTGAATTGGGATGCCTATTTAGACTTTGTATTGCCTTTAGAAGGACCCTTAAGACAGTCGATTGAACTCATTTCGACATTAAACGATGCCATCAACGTCCAGCAAAACGAGTCGGAGAGATATGTCCGAGCCTTGGAGACAGAGTACGATAAGACACTCGTTAGCGACCTGTGTCGATTGGCAGTATGGGATGAGGCTTTTGATGATGAGCTGTTAGAAGCGTGTGGACATTTTACGTTGTTTAATCACCGTGAGCATTGTTGCGCCATGGCACAGCTTAAAGGGCAGTTGAAAGAAAAATGTAAAGAGATTTTTCATAAAAATACCTTTATAGATTGGCGAAAAGAACATGAAAAAGAATTTTTAAAACTGAAACGCGCCGAAGAAAAAGCCAAAAAACGCTATCCTAGACCCTACATCGATCTCCTTGACAATGAGGAGCGCAGACAGTTCGAAGAGTTTTGGCGCGAAAATTCGCAAGATCTCATTGCCGCCCTCTTAATTGGCGAGTGGGGTGCTGTAGAAGAGACCCCCATTACAAAGCATCATTTAGAATACTTTCGCAATCTCAGAGAGAATCTAACGGATGATGATCCCTCCTATCCCCACTTTCAGACCTTACAGTTTCCCATTCAACAACTCCCTTCACACCTCGCCTATAGCTATTTAGCTACTTTACGCAGCTTTAATGACCTCTCCCGTCCACTCTTAGGAAGCTACCGACAGCTTAGACGCGATAATGGTAAGCAGTTAGAAAAACATTTAGCCATGGGATTTTACCCCAAATATGGATTTGGCTATGGACGTTCACACGCTTATAGACAAGCGACGACTCAAGGATCCATCTTTAAGCTAGTCACAGCTTATGCAGGATTGATACAGACTTATCAAAAGCATCCTACGGGTGATTTAAATCCCCTTTATGTGCATGACGCTTGGGAAAAAAGAGGCTCTCATACTATTGTTGGATATTCAGATGCAGGACAACCCATTCCACAGCTCTATAAAGGCGGACGTTTACCCAAAAGCCTATCCCGCAATATTGGCTATATCGACGTCCTTCAAGCCATAGTCCATTCTAGCAATATCTACTTCTCACTATTAGCCGGAGACATTCTGGACTCACCGGAAGAGTTAGCAGAGACAGCAAGACTATTTTCCTATGGAAGTCCCACAGGAATAGAACTCCCAGGCGAGATTGGAGGGCACATTCCTAGTGACCTCAGTACCAATCGCACAGGACTTTATGCCATGGCCATCGGCCAGCATACCCTTGTTGTGACACCCCTACAAGCAGCTGTCATGCTCTCCGCCATTGCAAACGGAGGAAAAGTCCTCCAGCCCAAAATAGTCAAGATTTTAGCCGGCAAATTACCCTTGCGTATCAGTACGCCCTCACTGATAGAAGAACAGCCCACTATTGTGAGACATGAAGCATTTATGCCCCAGAAAGTGCGTGAAATCCTTTTTGAAGGAATGCGACAAGTCGCATTAAGATCCCAAAAAGCAAGCATTAAAGCCCTTAGGAAGCTCTATCGCAAATATCCTGAAGCCATATTTGCCTATGAGACACTAGGAGACACACTGATAGGAAAAACCAGCACTGCGGAATCGGTCGAGCTACTCGATTTAGAAGTTCCACCACAAAATAGAAACTTTAACCATCTCTGGTTTGGCGGAATTCTCACCAATCCACAAGAAGAGTCATTTATGTTTAAAGACCGCTTTGGCAAGCCAGAATTAGTGGTCATTGTCTATCTTCGGTATGGCGGATACGGTAAAGATACCGCCCCTGTCGCAGCTCAAGTCGCTCAAAAATGGCGCCAAATCTCAAACAAATATTAAACATTAAGCCATTCATGAAGAGGGATGTACTCTATTTGAAAACCATAAATGAGTTCTCTATGAGAATAGGTGGAAGTTAAAATTAGGCCCTTCTTTAGCCCTAAATTTTTAAGAGCTTCTATTAGAGCATTCACTTCTCTTTCTTTAGTTTTTTTGTCCTTCAAATCTGAAAAGGCTACCTGAATAGCCTCTACAGGTTTACCTAACTCAGTTACAACAAAATCGACTTCTTGCATATCCTTAAAGTAAAAAACTTCTTGATTTCTCCTTCGTAGCTCAATATAGACGGCATTTTCCGCCAGCCTTCCCCAATCCTTTCTTTCGGAAACTAGTGAAATGGTTCGTAAACCTGAATCGACTGCATATATTTTTTTTGAATCACGACTCTGCACTTTTAGATTCGCATGATAACGCATCATTTCAAAGACTAAAAATGCCTGAGATAGATATTGAGTCAAAGAAGATGCTAACTCTATTGAAATGCCAAAAGCCTTTCTGAGCGCGCTATAGGAATGCAGACAACTAAGACCTGCTAAATAGTAGGAAACTACTTGGTTTAAAGCATGCTGATTTTTGATTGAATGCCTCGCCATTACATCTCTAAGCACAATATCACTTAAATACTGTTTTAGAAGCATTGTACGATCAGCTTCTTCTTGAGTGAGGACTGCCTTAGGAAATCCTCCCCAACGTAAATATGATTCCAAAGAGACATTCCACTGAGCCTCAGACTTTGGATGGTAATTTGTAAAGGATAAGTATTCAGAAAATGATAGAGGCCAAATTGTATGAGAAATTACTCTACCACTAATTGCTGTAGCAATTTCTGAACTGAGTAATTGTGAAGATGATCCAGTCACTATGACTTGGTAACTACCTATATCAATGGCTTTTCTTACCCATTTTTCCCATCCTAAAACATTCTGTACCTCATCTAAAATGACTAAGCTTGGCTTTTTCGATGTGAGTTCTTCAAATAATGTGATTAGTAAATCTATGGATTCAACAGTTGCTCCAGCAAAAAATACAGGATCTTCAAAATTGAAATAGAAGGTTGAATCAACTTTCTCCGATTCAACGGCGATTTGTACGGCAGTCGAAGTTTTACCGGAACGCCTAACCCCTATTAAAGCTAAGCAGAGATTAAGCTTGAATGAAGGAACATTTTTTCTAGGAATATATTCTTTAGAAAAATTCCTAAACCAATTTGTCCAGTCCAATACAGCTTTTTTTAAATTACCACGAGAGTCCATAACTTCATATTAATCGACAAACCGATTAAAAATCAACAATTTTAATCGATTTGTCGATAAATATTGAACGAGCGAAGCGAGTTCCCTGGAGTGCGGGGCTCTGCACCGCCTTTATAACAAGCATAAGTATTGAATCGCTTAAGATAAACAAATTAAGGCGGGGCAGAGCCCCGCACTCCAGGGAACTCGCTTCGCTCGTTCAATATAAAAATGGCACGAATCTCAAACAAATATTAAAATCCATTATTGGAAATTAAGAAGGAAAACCCATCAACAAAGTATTTCAATTTCCCTTGAAATGGAGCTGGAGATACCTCCTTTGCCTGTACCTTACGAATGGCAACTAGAAGTCCTAGTAGATCTGAAGGTTCTGCTATAGGTCTATTATGTGATGTTAAAAGCAACTTAAGTTTTGGAACAAGTCTTGTGAGTTGTTCGATTGAATGCACATAAGCTTCTAAATCTGTTTCAGGACAATGAAGCCATATTGTAGCAGGATAATAAGTATCTCCAGTAAATAATAGGCCATTCTCTCGATCAAGAAGACAGATCGAATCGGGCGTGTGGCCTGGTGTAGCCATAATTTCAAGAATGCGTCCCCCAAGTTCAATCGTTTCTTCATTATTCAATTTTAGGACCTGGTCAAATTGCCAATTACCGCCTACATGATCATAATGATTATGGGAGTTCACTACGAAGATGGGTAAAGAAGTTATTGATTCAACTACCTTTTTAATATCTCCAATTCCCATTCCTGTATCAAAAAGAAGAGCACATGAATTGCCAAGAATCAAAAAAGAGATTACTTCTTCAGAATCGTACGGTTCATAAATTGCATAAACACCATTTGTCGGTTTGTAGACCTCAAACCACTCATCGGGCGAATCAATACGTTCTAGTGGTTTAAATCCAAATGAAATTGAAGCAATCAAAAATATAAAAATTTTCTGGAGCATAAACCAAAATTAATCGACAAACCGATTAAAAATCAAAAATTTTAATCGGTTAAGTGTTCAATTTCATAAGTTTTTGCAAAATTGGATTCTGGGTCTCGGAAGTTAAAAAGGGCTCTCTAGGTGAATAATAAATTGATAAGCATCTTTGTTTAACTAAGTTTTCTATTGCTTCTTTATTTGGGTAGTTTCTCCAATACTCAAAAGCATCGACATTCGTAGGAGGTGTAATCAAAATGCCTTTAATACTATAGGTATGCTGTTGCGAATTCACTGATTTATGTGTAAAAGCAAAAACTTCATTGCAACGGCTTGGAATTTTTGTTTGTTGAGTTAGCCTATCGGGAGAATCCATTTTTCCCTCTAATATATCACATCTCACTCTAACATTTATATTTTTTAATTCTTTGACTATTCTAAACCCATCACGACCAAATATTTTTTTAAATTCACTCTTTTCTTCTTCTTCAGTTAATTGAGCTTTTTGATAACAATTAATCATTTGCTCTAATCGTCGTATGCAAGTATTGGACCTGTACTTGAATACATTCAAACTTTTGCGTTCTTCTTTCATTTCATTGTAATATTTTGATTGGTGAAAAATTCGGCTAATATAAGCATAAATCACTCTATTTTGTAGAAATCTATTTAGAAAAATTTTTGCGAATTTTGGCGGAAGGCTCTCAGCGGGAGAATAAAAATCAAAATGATGAGCTGCTATTATTGAAATAGGATAAATGCTTAAAATTATTCCTAATCGAGGGACATTGCAATCACTTGGAAAAGCTGAATATAGTCCTGTTTTATTGGGTGAAGGGTCAAATAAACTAGCTGAAAAATATGGTGTATTCAATTCGTTCATGTTTAATATGCTATAAGCATCATTGGTCATATGCACAAATACAGGTTTAGTAAGTGGTAAATATTTATTATTTTCGAATTTTTCTAAGGAGTTTAGATTCTTATTAATTGCACCATATTGTAAAAGTCGTTCAGGATTTAACAATGCAAATAATATCTTTGAACTATTAGAAAGTTTATTAGTATCTATCTGATCAAGCTCGTCATCATAAAAAATATAAGTACATATTTTAGCAAAACTGGGTAACATATTTAACCCTCATTGTATATTTACTGGAGAAAAATAATACCGGCATGGCGGCCGGTGAGTTTGTCTCGGCGGTAAGAATAGTAGTCTTTGGGATTATCGTAAGTGCAGATCTGGGCAATTTCAATATGATGGGGCAAAACTCCTGCTTCTTGTAATTGATCTTTTGCTATGGCCCAAAAATCAAAGTGAGTGGGATTAATTCTGTAAGGGAGGAATTCTGTGGGCAGCTCTGTTGCGTAGTTGATGAATTCTGCGCGGGTGGGCCCTAGGCTTGGTCCTACTCCAACTAACAGATTATCGGGATTAGACCCATAGGTAGCGACTAAATGGCGCACTGTCTCGGCATAGATATTTACAACACATCCTCTCCATCCTGCGTGTATATTTGCTACCACCTGCTGGATGGGGTCATAAAATAGTGCGCATTGGCAATCGGCATAGGTGCTCATTAAAGCTATATGTGGTTTCTGTGTCGTTAAGCCATCGGCCTCTTTTTGAATCACGTTTTTAGGATGATCGACTTTTAAAACGGTTTTACCATGTTTAAGGCATGAGTAGGCGATTTCTTGAAAGTTGAATATTTTTTGAACGCGGTTGATGTTAGCGTGGATATTTTGTGATGAATCTCCATGAAAAGAGCTAAAATTTAAGCTTGTATAGGGTTCTGGACTGGCTCCTCCATGCCGCAAAAAGAGTGCATGAGCGAGTCGAGGATGCTCCTGAAACAGGTCAAATTCTAGCCATTTAATTCCGTCTTTTTCTCGAGTTATCATAAAATTAAAATTTTAGTTTAATATTTGGCCTTCATTAAGAAGCTGTGTCTGTAGTTGTGTATAAGGCACATTTTGCACTTCTACTCCAAGATCAATGGCTAGTGATGCTGCTACAGCTGCAGACTGTCCTAAAATCATGAAGACAGGTTCCATACGAATTGATCCATATGCTACGTGTGATGCTGAAAGACAGACCGGCGCAAGTAAATTTGTGCACTCATTAATATTAGGAGTGATAGAGGCATAACTGATGGGAAATGGCTGTGGAAGCTGCTTAAAAAATGTTCCTTCAATCATCAAATATCCATCAGGCGCAATAAAATATTTTACTGGATGTGAATCTAGTTGATACGTTGCTACTCCTATTCCATCGGAAACTGGGGTATTACCCATAGCCATATGTTCTGTCATTACAACGGAAGAAATCATTCTTCTAGCCTCACGCACATAAAGTAGAGGTGGCCAGTTATTGTTATCTGTAAATTCATCTTTAGCAAGTCCCCAAGGAGTATAATAATCTTTTACCTCAGACGGGACACGAGGGTGATTTTGTAATGTCCAAATTAATCCTTCTATCCAACTCTGATGTTGTTGTGCGATTTGCTGGCGTGATGTGTAATCTACATGGGCATAGGTCCAACTCATGCCTACAAAATCTGTCGATATGATGCCGCTATTAATATCGACTTTACCATTATGTAAAGGGGATATTTTCAAAAATTGATTTTTTTTTATTCCTGCTTCAATTGCACGAAACACAATCTCATAATTTATTTCATCATAATCGGATGGCTTGGTCACAGGCACACTATTCTCTGTAACATTCGTCATACATAGCCGATAGGTATAAGCTTGAACTCCTGCATCTCCCTGGCCTGGAGCTCCGCCCTGATCTACACTTATTCTAGGCAGAAAACCACTTTGCGGATTTCCTTCTGTCCTGTAAACATCGATTAAGGGGGTTCCTGTACGCTTAATGTTAGGTAAGACTCCATTTAATGTTTCGCCATACGTATAGTTGGATTCGCGGCCTACTATATGGGAAATTTTAGCTGCTGCCAGCAGATCGCCTTCATAGGATGTATCGATAAACATTTTTCCTGAAAATGTGCGGCCTGATTCCATCACAATAGAGGTAATCTGCTGATTATCTATGATGACTCCACTATCGCGATTCAATAGTTCGCCATAAACGATAGGAACTTGATATGCCGCAGCCATCGTGTTAAAAATGCTCTCAGCAACATGAGGCTCCAACTTCCACATTGTTTTTCCTGTATTAGGCAGTGTGGGGTTATAGTATGCCCAGATTCGATTGAAAAATTCATGAGTCAGGCCTCCAACCTTAGCTGCATTTCCCTTGTCTACACTGCTAAGTCCGCCGCTAGTCATTCCTCCAATGTGCATTCCAGGCTCTATTAGAACAACACTTTTACCACTTTTTGCAGCCTGAATTGCAGCCATAACACCTGCAGAGGTGCCTCCATAGATGACAATGTCTGTTTGTTGTGCAGTAAGGGTTACTGTAAAAGTTAATAGAAAATAGATGATTATTTTCATGGTTACTCCTTAATGGGTATAAGACTATCTAAAAGACCCTTTTTATCCAGTTTAGCAACCCAAACTTCATGGTCTTGTCTACCATATGCTACCCATATGTACTTTTCATTAAAAATAAATCCTCCTGGAAAAACTACTCTAAGGGGTTTCCATGTATTATGAAGAGGACCGTTGTAAAATGTCTTAGACACAAGGGGTTCTGGACTTATTCGTGTCAGCTTAAAAGGAGGGGTTGAATTGAAGGTATAAGCTCCCATTACGTAGTGAGAGATCTTTTTTCCTTTGGATTGGACCGTACTTACTTCTTTAGAGGAATGAAAGAATGCAAGATATTCTCCATCGATTAAATAGGCTTGACTACCACCTCTTAGAATTCCCCAGTTCCATTTTATCGCTGAGTGGCTTTTGGAAACTGTTTTACAGGTTGGAGAGTTTATTAGAGACTTCAAAATAATGTGAGGATCAATGCTATAGCTTAGTAAAAACTTGTTATCGTACTCAAAGGGGACCCAGTTTTTTTCATGTCTTTTTTTATCTTCGCCTTCATAGTTCAACAAGAGGGTGAGATTTTCGACATAAAAGCGATTCTGTTCGATGATGAGTTCTCCAACGAGCATTCTTCGGATCTTCTTGTCTATAAAATCGACCATATCATTAAAGACAATGTATACCTTATCTTCGAAAGTGATTAAGCGTGGATCTTGAGCCATTTGATAAGGACATGAGCTTGGTTGTTGGATTTCAAGCAGTGCGGGCTTGGTAGTAGGATTAAAATCTTCATCAAGCCAAACAAATCCTATCTGATGCGTAGTGGCAGTAATGGGGTCTCGAATTCGAAATGTCATTAAAATAGAGTCTCTCCAGCGTATGATGGAGGGATTAAAAGCATCAGGATACCCAGAGATTTCAATTTTTTTTGTATCTAGAATGAAATCTTGTATGTATGAATCGAGATCTACAATTCCATTTAACGGTGTATTCCAAACAAGCAGAAAAATTATAACGTATAAAAATTGCATTTCAATTTACTGCATTAGCTTAGAAGACGCTTCTAGCCAACCTGCGGCAAGAAACGCTCTCGCAATTGCCTCTTTGCTCTTTAAGGACTCTGCAAAATCGGGAGAGATAGTGGTGGAATTTCCAGCCAACTCTTCAATTTTCTTATAAAGATCGGGCGAATAATGCGTGATAGAACTTTTTTTAGTCGCCATGCGTTTCATTGGGGTTTCTAAAGCACTCAACTGTAATGTTCCATTTTGTCGATAGTTCAAGATACGGAGCAAGGCTAGTTCAAGAGCTGGATGCCACGAATTATTTTGAAAGGGATTATTTTCAATGAGGGTGATGGCATTTTTTTCTTGCCCTTCTTTAAGTGCTTGTAGAAGCCTTAACCAATAGGTTGCTTGCTGTGTTTGTAGGTACTGGTGGCCATTTGCAACGTTTTTGTATAGTTCATCATTCCAGAATTGATTTGCATTCAGCACTAATAGATAGTTTACTAGTGGCTGTAGAAAGCCTGTAGGTGGGGTATGTTGTGCCCAATTAAATTTGATGGGCATCAAAACTTTATTCCAAAAGAGAGCTTTGATCCATAGTGCATCAGATGAGGGAGCTGGTAATCCTTCGGTCACTATTTCTATAGCCTTATCATACTGACCATTACGTATATAAAACTCAGCCGCATCATTTTTTATTAAAGGATTTTTTTGATCATTCTGTAGCGCTGTCACATATTCAGCTGCTGCTAGATCTTGCTTATCTGCTGCTTCAAGTAACTTTGCTTTGTAGATGTGTAAATCGGAATTGTCTGGATCTTTCTTAGAAGCTGCATTAAAATATTTCCATGATTCTTTTGGATCTGTCAATAATGTTAAAAGGCCTAAACGCATCAATCTAGCCGCATCAGCACTGTCATTAAATTCCTGTGACTGTAAGTAAGCGATAGCCTCTGGCTGCTTACCCTCCAACACTAATCTATCCGCATCTAAAACAAACCATAACTCTGAGCGATCTTCTCTATTCCTCCACCCAGCTCTAAGAGCTGCGTATTTATCGCCTTGGCCTGTTTTAATATACTGCTCAGCTACTAGCAAAGAAGCCTTTTCATTGACCAAAAAGTTCTGTGGGGAGTGTTCATACAGAATTGTGAGTTGTAATGGATCTGGAATCGTTTCTGAGGCATCAATGAACAGAGCCAGCCAGCGTTGCCCTTCGGGTGTTTCTGCCTCCATATCCTCTTTGTATTGCTTAATGATTTTGAGAGCTTCCTTAGCATGATTTTCGCGGATCAATGTCAGGACTTGTTCTCTATCAGTACTTGAGCGCTCATTCAATTTGCTTGGAGAGAACTCTGAGGACGTTTTGGGCCAGTATGAAATATTGATAACAATGATCAAACCGATAACCAGCACAGCCAGGAGGGCTAATTCTTTACGCATGGCTAAAACCTCGATGGAAAAAAGATAATTAAGATGACAATAAATTTATTTTAAGTAAAATTCTAGAGCAAAAAGGAGAAATGCTATGACTACATTGATTCGATACCTCCCTCTTTTACTTTTAGCAATATTAACATTCAAAAACCCTTTATTTAGTGAAGAGAAGACTATGACCGCTCAACCCACTGTAACTATTGAGACAACTCAAGGAACTATTGTCATACGAATGATGTGTGACATTGCTCCAAAAGCTTGCGAGAATTTTATGACGCATGCTGAAAAAGGATATTATAACGATGTTACATTTCATCGTGTGATCAAAGGATTTATGCTTCAGGGAGGAGACCCTAAAGGTAATGGTACCGGTGGTGAGTCTATATGGGGAGCGCCATTTGAAGATGAATTTTCTCCAAAAGTTAACTTTGATCGTCCTGGGTTGCTAGCCATGGCTAACCGAGGTCCAAAGACAAATGGAAGCCAATTTTTTATTACTGTTGCTGCGACACCTTGGTTGAACAATAAGCATACGATTTTTGGGGAAGTGATTGAAGGGATGCCAGTTGTACAAAAAATTGAGAATGTACCGACGGATGGTGGCAATAAACCATTAACTCCGGTGAAGATTTTAAAGATAACCGTCAACCAACCGAGCGGAAAATAAATTTATTACTTGACAGTTTACCATACTTTTCTACACTGAGTACAAATGACTTAATGACATGCTATGGTTGAACACATCACTGTCGGAATTGTAGGTGCTGGACTTAGTGGCCTGTCCTGCGCCTACTACTTAAAAAAACTGGGCCATTCTCCTGTAATTTTTGAAAAAGCCGGTGAACCTGGTGGACGCTGTGCCACTGATATCTACGATGGATATCTTCTCGATCGCGGCTTTCAAGCTTTAATGACTTCTTACTCAGAAGTTAAAAAAATTGCTCGTTTATATGAGCTAGATCTAAAGCGCTTTCCTTCAGGTGTAAATATTTATGATGGAAAGGCTTGGTATCCTATTAGCAATCCTTTAAAGCACCCTCTTTCTATCTTTGCTGTGCGGAAGATCCCCTTCGCTAACTTTTCGGACTTTGTCAAAATGGGATCGATCTACATGAAGTCGGCATTTCGTACAGTGAACCCTTTCTTTAGCTCTATTGGTCAGACAACAGAACAGTTTCTTGAAGAGCAGAAGCTGTCAAAACCTTTTCTTGAAAAATTTCTGCGTCCATTTTTTGGTGGGATTTTTCTCGATCCTGGTCTAACGACAAATCCTGGGATTTTTCAATGGACGCTCCATTTTTTTGTAGAGGGCGTTGCAGCTCTTCCACGCCAAGGCATGGGAGCTATTCCCCGTTATTTTGCTAAGCAGTTAAAACCCTCTTCTATTCGTTATCATCAGAATGTCCGTGCTGTAGAAGGCCAAAATATTTATTTGGAAAGTGGTGAAGAGATACATTGCGAAAAAATTGTAGTCGCTACAAGTGCTTCTCAAGCGCATCAACTGCTTTCAAAATTACCAGAGGTTCCTTGTCGTAGCGTTACCACACTTTACTTTAGCATAGATAGCGACGCCTTTAAAGAACCGCCTTCACCGCTATTACATCTTAATGGAAGTGGACAGGGGCCGATTAACCATTTGGCTTTTGTGAGTGTGGTACAGCCATCTTATGCACCTAAGCGTAAGATACTTGTATCTGCTTCGGTCATTTCAGTGGAATGGCAAGCTAATCGCCATCTCACTGATGCCGCCATTGATCAGCTTTCAAAATGGTTTAAAATTTCTTCAGAGAAATGGCATTTATTGAAACGATATTCCATTGCAGATGCACTTCCTGACCAGACAGAACCCCCTGCACATCAAGGAAGCTATTCTATCGATCGAAGCCCAGACATCTTTATCTGTGGAGAGTATGTCGATCATCCTTCTTTAAATGGAGCTTGCGCAAGTGGCAGAAAGGCCGCTGATGTCGTCCATCAAGCATTACAAAGAACAACTACACCCTCTTAGGAGATTAACCAATGGATACAACCCATTATTTAGCAAAATTAATAGGATTGATGTTCCTGATTATTGGAGCGTTTATTATTTATCGAAAAGATTGTGTGAATAAAATTGTTGATGATCTGCATGAGCATCCAAGCATGATTGTTGTGACAGGAATTATTAATCTACTGTTGGGTTTACTGATTGTTTTGAGCCATAATGTTTGGGTTTTAGGATGGCCAGTGATTATTACCATTCTTGGCTATCTCATTTTGATTAAAGGACTTTTAAGACTCTTTGCCTGTGAATATAACAAAGAGCTGACAAGATGCTTACTAAAAGGTCATGGGACTCTCATTTGGGGAATCATCACCGTTGTAATTGGCGCATTTTTGACTTACATGGGTTTCATGAGATAAATACTAAGACAAAAGGACAAGGACCTTAAGGACAATAAGGACTTTGAGGACAAGGACATAAAATAAATCGTCCTTGTCTTCAAAGTCCTTATTGTCCTTAAGGTCCTCATCCCTTGTCTTTGTGTCCTCGTCCTTTTTTATGTAATAAGTTTGTATAGTGCGGCGTAGAGTTGCGCCGCACGATGCTTCCATAAATGAGCCTCTTCAATTCTCTGTTGTCCTGCTGTAACTTCAGTGCAACGGATAGAGTCATCTTTTAGCCAAAGGGCAATTTTCTCTTTCATATCGGCAAAAGAGGGGTGAAAAACAATGCCTTCATCCTTTTTGAATTCCTCATCAAGATAGGGTGTAAAAGCTGTAGCGATACTGGCTCCACAGGCTAATCCTAAGAATATCCTCTCATGGGCACCATCTCGAATGGATGAGCAGCTATTCAAAACAATTTTTGCATTCTTTAAGATTTCTATGCTTTCCAAAAATGGGATTTCCTTATGCACAGTCACATGTGGGAACTGATTTCCTAGGATTTCTTCCCAAGAATCACCTCCTCCAAAAAGATCTATGGGGATTCCTTCCATCTCCTTAAGCATTTGAACCCTCTCTTTTCCTTTCAAGTAGAGGTCTATTTGTCTCAGTATCTGATTTCTCGAAATATAGGCAGGAAGATCAAGAGAAAGTGCATCATCGACGAGAAGTAAGGGGTCAGACTCGAGTTTTTCAAAAGCTTCTTTAACTTTTTTGAAAACAGGCTCAGGTAGCGCTCCAAAAAAACGATCATTAATTTTTTCATAATCGATGCCGCTAGACAGCATGACACAGCCATATTTACGTTTAACATCGGGCTTTTCAATGCGCGACTTGTTCACACAGTGGGGCACAAATAGTGTGCGGTCATATCCTTTTTTCAATAGAAAATTACAATGACCTCTATCGATGCATGCCACACTCAGAAAAGGAGAGTCAGGATTGTCAAAATGAAAAGGTGTATCGACAATGTAATAGATCATGGGACGTTTGATATAGTCGCAAATAAATCCGCCTGTCTTACCTTTAAAGAGACTGTTTAAGACAATGTAGGCCTGAGCGTCAAAGATAGAAATATCTTTAAATAGCTGGTCTGGTGAATTTGTTTGGAAAATAGAGACCTCTACTCCCCTAATAGAGCGCAAAGCCTCTGCAAGATAATCTGTAAAAGCATTTAATGCATCGTATCCGCTTCGAACATAAAACAAACCAATGCGTTCAAGGGACATACATCATCCGTTAGCTTGATTTAAGATTGCCACTGCAGGGTATCGTAGGATCCTAAAAGTCGCAGCTATGCCACATGCGATACTCAATACTACTACCATAGCAGTAATCCATAACGCAGAACTCAATGAAAAAGCCCAGATGCCATCAAAAATAAAATAGGCTAGCACACTGCCCAACAAATAGCTGACAATGGCTCCTACACAGGCAGCCATGAATGCAATCAGGCCAAATTCTATAGCGATAGAGCCGACTAATATTTTCCAAGGAGCTCCTAATACCTTCATTAACGAGACTTCCCACATCTTTGAAGCCACCTGATATCTCGAAATGGCAAAAATGACAAAAAATCCAGTTGCCAGCGCTGTCCATGCCATGAGCTTCATTGCCCAAACCATCTCTTCCATGGTATCTTGGATACGGTCAAGGGCTTGATGGATATCTACTATGGATACATCTGGAAATCTATCGACAATTTTATTTTGAATTAAAGATTTATCTTGATCTGCGGGGACAGTCATTGTTCCCAAATATGTTTTAGGCGCTCCCTCTAATACTCCTGGCTGAAACAGGACAAAGAAATTAGGCCTGAAGCTACTCCATTGTACTTTGCGCAGATTAACAATTTTTCCTTTAACAATCACCCCCTGCACATCAAAATCTAATTCGTCTCCCAAATCAATTCCCAAACGGTCTGCAAACCGTTTTTCTATCGAAATTTCTGCAATATCTTCGCTGTTTTTCAGAGGTTCTGTCCGATAAGGCTTCCCTTTTACTATCTTTTCCATCGGAGAGAGCTCCGAGCGATAACTTAAATTAAAACTGCGGTTTCGAAAAAATGACTCGCGTTCACTCTCGCGTGTTTGAAATAGAGCTGTCTTATCAGCAAAAGAAAATTTTTCACCATTACGTTTGACTAGCTGAGCCGCAATTAAAGGAGAAACATTTTCCAAGGGAGCGCCCAACTCCTTACTTAGCTGCTGTAAATCTTTTAAAGAGGATTCATCAATATCAAACAAAAATAGCGAAGGTAACTCCTCACGGCTTCCTACGCCAATATAGTTATCCAAACTTAACTGAGTTTGTGAAATTAAATTTATTAAAACACAGGCTAAACTAACTCCTAAAAAACTAGATAACGACGAAAGCCTACTACGGCTTATTCCACGCAATGCCAATCTCCATACCAATGAGCAATAGTGTGAAATCTTATTAATGATCTTTATCATTAAAAGACCAAACGAGGCCAAAATCACCAACGCTGCTATCATCCCCGCTAAAAAGAGCGATCCTGTGTAAAACGAATGGGCCTCTCCTACCGATAATATCCACATAAATCCAATAAATGGAACCAATGACCAGCCCACTATCCAAGAGGGCTGCAAGTCCATACGGGTCGACTCATGCAATAGGGATGCAGGATTTAACCTGCGTATCGATTCGACTGCCGGAATGGCTATACAAATGCTCCCCACAATAGCCAAAATCAATACGGTAAAAAATGTACTTAACGGTATCGATAGTTCCAGATGAAAGGGAGTGAATTTTGCCAAAGCGCTGGATAAAAAGGGAAAAAATGCAATCGATAGTAAAGCCGAAGGGATAATACTCAAAGCACCTAACAACACTGCCTGAAAAATATACAACAGTCTTGCCTTACTTGAACGCATTCCTAAACACATCAAAATCGCTATCTCAACATAATGCATGACAATATAGCTACGCAAAAGATAAGCCGCTCCTATAGCCGCCAAAAAAAGAGACACTAGGCTTGCCAGACCCAAAAAGTCAGCTAAAAATCCCAAAACAGAAATGCTCTGAAGACTGGCACTATCGGGTGTATGAATTGTAATTCCAGCCTGTGTCCGAGCCGTCCGCACCCTTTCAGCAACGCTCTTTAAATCGCTCCCTTCTGGCAACAAAAAAAGCGCATCATAAAAAGCTAAGCTACCTTTCTTTGGCAGCATATTTAATTTTTCTACCTGCTTCATTCCCAAGTATACTCTAGGAACAAAATGGAACGACCGCCAGGCATTCACCTTTCCATCAAAAACAACATCAACAATTTGAAATGAATAATCGCCTAAACGGAGTGAATCACCCACCTTCAGTTTAAGCTGAGCAAGCACTTCAGGATCAACCCATGCCCACATATGCTGATTAAGGCTCTCGACGGCTTTTTTTTCTAAAGTTTTACTATTCTGCAGCTGCATCGACCCATAAAGTGGAAAATTCTGATCTAGTGCTTTGACCTGCACCAAGCGTGAAAATCCTCTCTTCGCAGCCATGGTTGGAAATTCAATCACATAGCTATCCGCCTGATAAGGGCCCAGAGCCTTCATCAAATTCTGCCACTCTTGTTTAGGAATAGGTCTTTGAGAAGAAATACTTATGTCACCAGCCAACAAGACTTTTTCATCATGCGTTAACTGTCTCTCTATGGCCTCCTTCAGCGACTGAAGCGTAAAATAGCCACAAAAGCCCAACGCAATACTCAAGGCAAAGAGAATCGCAAAACGGCTATTATGAAAAATTTCTCGAAATGCTAGACGAACTAACAGCATAATTATCCTGTTGTTAATGCAGCATATGACTGTAATTGACCATCACTTAATAAGAATTGTCGATGGCAAAGATTAGCTAAAGTTGCATTGTGAGTGACTAAGATAGTTGTCATCTCCTTCTCAGCCATAAGCTCAAAAAAAAGTGCCATCACCTCTTGTCCAGTTTTAGCATCCAAGCTACCGCTTGGCTCATCTGCTAACAACAGAGCAGGCTGAGTGACTAACGCTCGAGCAATAGCGACACGTTGACATTCCCCACCGCTCAATTGATACGGAAAGTGGGTGACTCTATCCCCAAGGCCTACTCTCTCTAGTAAGACCAACGCCTTCTGCCGAGGCTGTTTGCGTCCTAGCAACTCTAAGGGGAGCATCACATTTTCCAAAGCCGTCAAATGGCTCATCAAATGGTATTGCTGAAATACAATGCCAATGCGTCCTGCCCTGAACTCTGTTAGAGCATGTTCTCCCATCTCCCCAAGCGAAGAGCCATCAATCCAAATCTCTCCTTTATCAGGCCTATCCAAACCTGCTAAAAGAGCCATTAAAGTCGATTTACCGCTTCCAGATTGTCCTAAAATAGCTACAATTTCTCCAGAGCTAATTGATAAATCGAGCTCTTTTAACACCTCAATGGAAATAGTGCCTTGACGATAACCCTTGACTACTTTCTTAGCTTCTAATGTCACAATAAAGGCTCCACATAAATGTATACGGTCTTAGCCATGATTTTGTGACCCTCCTCATTAGGATGGATGCCATCCGCCAAGTTTAGTGCACGTATCCCTGCTACTCCCTCCAAAAGAAAGGGAATCAAGGTGATTTGATGTTCCTTAGCCAATGCAGGAAACAGCGCGGCATACTCGTCGCGATATTCCTGTCCATAACTAGGCGGAAGTCTCATTCCCGCCAGCACAACTTTAGCACCATGCTCCTTAGCATAGACAATCATTTCGTTCAAATTTTCTTTAATTGTAGCCACAGGACGGCCCCTTAAACCATCATTGACCCCTAATGCCAACACAACAATTTTGGGATGATTTTTCATCACCCATTGCAAACGCTCAAGTCCTCCAGAAGTTGTCGAGCCGGTAATTCCGGCATTAGTCACGTGGACATCATAGCCCTTCTCTTTCAACAACTCCTCCAAAACGGCAGGAAAAGCATCTTCAGGAGATAATCCATGACCCTTAGTCAATGAATCACCCAACACAGCAATTTGCGTTGTCGCTTCTAAAGAACCAATCAACAAAATAAAAAATAGAAAAATAATACGCATCATAGAACAGATCCTCTTTTGCGATTAATTTTAACGCAAAGGCGCAAAGACGCAAAGAAATACTTCCATAAACACTATCTTGCAATTTAAATTTTTATTTATGTACAACCAATCCGAATCAGCTTTTTTTGGAGCACCTCATGAAATTTCTACACAAAATTTTAACCGCTCTGTTTACACTCTCAGCCGTGATTGCATCGGCGCCTATACCAGCGGCAGGGCAGGAGCAAGCACAATCCACAGCTATCCAACAAGCCGTCGAAGAACTCAATAATTACACCACTCTTCAAAAGTCTTTAGGATTACAAGATCCCGATCTCTCCTTAGGCATGCGCAAAGCTCTTATCCTCGCCGAACTGCTCATCAACCCTGCCGGCCAAATCAATACCTCCCTATGCACCGACCTAAAGGCAAACTTTGTCCCTCAAAATCCTCTCGAATACGAAATCACCATCGGCCGGATCCTTGATCAACTTAGCAGTAACCACGAGTGGCAACTATTTTTCGATACTGTGAAAATGCCTAATGACCCAAAAAGTACCGCAAATCTAGTCATCAGAGGACTTTTTGGCCTAAGCCCAAAAGACGCCATTACCGACTGGCATGCCAAAGTCGCCGTCCTTTCGGCTCTCTTTGCGCCTTGTAACCAAGGGCCTGTAGGCGATTGCTTTGCGATCTGCGATTTAGTCCGAGATCATAGAGAATACTACTTTCACACAGCTCATGACTGTGCTGAAATCATCCAAAATGGCTTTATTACAAGGACTGGCAAGAATCTAAATGATAACTTCTTCTTCCTCCCCATCCTAGCAGACTACGATGCGGGCACTCTGATTCAGCTTAACACCTCAGGAATCATTCCTGGAACTTCTACTGCTCTGCTCGACGCTCCAGGTTTTGCAGCTGCCTGGAAAGCGATGGGCGGTGGTGCTATTCCTCCTAAGATTTATCAAGCCCTTGCATATAGGTATGAGCAACCTACTCCCGCAAGCGAAATTATCAACTTCTTAGCCCAACAAATAGCCTACTTTGACTCTTCTCTCGATAAAGATACCCTTGCACAGCAAGGCAATTACGCCTACTGCTGCCTAACAAATAACCCTGTCCTACGTGCTGTAGAAGCTTGTTTTGCCTCCATGGCCGAAGACAGGCCCCAAGATTCGACGCGTGGAAATATCAACGACTGTATCTCTCAATCCTTAGCGAGTACCTGGAAAGCCATTAGTACTGTTCCGATAGCAAAAAAAGTTAAAAAACATTTTGATTCTAATTTCAATAACTCCTATCGGCTCATCTATAATTTTAATATACCTCTAGCTCAAGTTTCAGCCGATGGAAACTCTACCGACGGTGGTTTTCAGCTCTATAAACGGAATCCTAAAGATCCAACCTCTATCGGAACTCGTGTCGAAACTCCAGAAGACTTCAGAAATCTCGTTTTGGAAGCTGCCGAACTCACCTCGGTCTCTTTTGGAGGCAATTATCTCGTCAGATCAATGACGACTCAACTCGTAACCTACATTAAACATGACGACTTTTTAAAGAATGCTCTCTGGGCTTATGACTCACAAAACCAAAAAGTATCCGATCCCATCGGAAACTACACCCAATTGGCTCGTTCTCCCATGCAGAGCTGTGATGGAGATAACCCCTACGAAGTCGATGATATCGATACTGGACACACATTTGATTCGAGCATAGAACAACGCACAGTAAAAAATGCGCAAGACCTAGTCTCCTGGTGTCTCGTCCTCACCAAAAGGCAATTACAAGGTGGTCTCTATCCTATGAATAGCCCACAGCATGCATTCAACTTCGTGCCTAACCTGCCAGAGCTCATTCCTTTCGCAAAGTCCTCTCTATCTACTTCACAATGGATCAATCAGATCCTCATCGCTCCAGGAATGAAAGTAGCCTCATCCAAAATGGATTCAGCTACCCAAGACCTATTTGCTAATAGGGTTTACAGTGCAATTTCAAACGCAATCCCTAACCAACAAAAATACCAAAGTATTGTGAATAAGCTAAATAGCCAATCTCTAAACGTCCAACACTATGCGCAAGGACTTGTCAATGGCATCACAAGGCTTCTACAAGCGGACGCTTCTGCTACCAAACAGATCAGCTTGCTCGTCGATAGCATCCTAATTCAATCTCTACCCACCAATGACAAAGCTGCCATCCAACGGCCTGCCATCCGCTTTGCCTTTACAAACTGGAATGCAGGCACTAAAGATATCTACTTTTGCGCCTTCTTCAACCCGCGCACCTGCAAAGTAGCCTTTGGAAACATCGAAGAAAATAAAGAAAACCTGCAACCCATGGATGAAGACGCCTGGGTCAATAACCAACAATGGGATATCGACCTACACCCCCTAGCTCCTCCAAACGAAGCTACAGGGACCTAAGAATTCAAATCCAATCAAGCGGAGGGAAACCTCCGCTTTTCTAAACAAAAACATTGAAGATAATTATACTTCCCAGGCAAACTAATAAGCGACCATTGTGTGCGCCTGTAGTTCAATGGTAGAACTGTAGCCTTCCAAGCTACGAGTGTCAGTTCGATTCTGATCAGGCGCTCCATTTTACATACTCAATATCAACTCCAAGACCGAAATCCTGCAATTAGCAGGATGCCGTCGTCAACATAAAGGGACAAGGCTTGGCTAAATTACCATCCATTAAAGAACTTTTAGAAGCCGGTTCTCATTTCGGCCATCAAACTCGCCGATGGAACCCAAAAATGAAACGCTTCATTTTCGAAGCGCGCAACGGACTCTACATCATCGATCTAGCAAAGACGATGCAACTACTTAGAGAAGCCGTCGAAATTGTAAGAAACACCACCGCACAACACAAATCCATCCTATTCGTTGGCACCAAAAAGCAAGCCAAAGATGTCGTGCGCGAACTCGCCGAAATGTGCAACGAATTCTACGTCTGCGAACGCTGGCTCGGTGGAATGCTCACTAACCTAATGACAATCCGCCAGTCCGTAAAAAAACTCGAGCAGATCGAAAAACGCATCGCTTCCGGTGGCGAAGGTTTCACCAAAAAAGAACTTTCTCTCCTCTCTAAAGACCAAACAAAGCTCAACGGCGTTCTGTCCGGTATCCGCGGCATGCGCAAAGTACCAGGACTCGTCATCGTCGTCGACCCCAGCAAAGAACATATAGCCGTCGCAGAATCCAAAAAATTAGGCATTCCTGTCATGGCTCTTATCGACACCAACTGCGACCCAGATCCCATCGACTACGTCATCCCCTGTAACGACGATGCTCGCCGCAGCGTAAAACTCATTCTACAAACACTCGCACTCACCGTTGTCGAGAAGAAAAATGAGATGCGCGCCCTAACAAATAAAGAAGGCGATGATGAGGAAAAAACCGGCAGTACCTTCACCCTCCAAATGACTTCTGACGAAGAAGAGGAAGAAAACGCCCCTGCACTAACTGTAGATGAAGAGGAAGATAAATGACAAACATTACGCCCGCCCTCATTAAAGAGCTCCGCGACCGTACAGGAGTCGGAATGGGATCGTGCAAGGATGCTTTAGTCGCCACGGAAGGTAACGTCGAGCAAGCCATCGAATGGCTCCGTAAAAAAGGGATCGCCTCTGCAGTAAAAAAAGAGGGCCGAGCCACCAATGAAGGCACCATCGTCGCAGCTCGTGAAGGCAATACCGTAGCTATTGTCGAAGGGAATGCCGAGACAGACTTTGTGGTCCGCAATGATAAATTCAAAGAATTTATTAATAATGTGGCCCATATCGCCGCCAAAGCAAAGCCCACCTCTTTGGAAGCCTTCCTCGCCCTCCCCTATTCTAACGGCTTAACCGTCGATCAGTATAGAGCCACTATTGTCCAGTCCATTGGCGAAAATATCCAGCTCCGACGCGTACATCTATTCCAATTAGACAGTAATACCTCTGTTGGACTCTACTCCCATCAAGGAGGAAAGATCCTCACAGCCGTTATTGTTAAAGGAAGCGATCAAGAAGAAGAGTTTGCACGCAATATAGCCATGCATGCAGCAGCAGCAGGGCCAGAATTCCTCAAGCCCGAGGAAGTACCAGCGCAAATCCTCCAAAGCGAAAGAGACATTGCCGCATCACAAATGCAAGGCAAACCCGCTTATGTGATGGATAAAATCATTGATGGCAAGATCAATGCCTATTATGATAGCGTATGTTTACTGAGACAGAAGTATATTAAAGACGATAGTAAAACCATCCAGCAGCTAATCGATACTCAAGGCAAGGAGAAGGGCAAACCTCTTCAAGTCACTGAGTTCCTACGCTGGTCTATCGGTTCCTAAATTCCTTAGGGCAGCCCGTTGAGAGCTGCCCTATTTTCTAAGAAAACTGAATACGGCCTATTTTTTGACGAGCATCAATTCTACTTTTTAAAGCAGTGAGATGCGCTTGACCCAAATTATAAATAGTTTGGTTATGGGTTTCTAAATTTAGTTCTCTTAATGAAACGGTAAATGTCATTTTCTTCATCTTATCTTTATTATGGGTAGAAATAAAGTTTTCATTTGGATTTGAAGACATTCTAATTCTATTGAATTTTTGATTATTGACATCTGATTTATTAAAAATTTCAAAAACTTTAAAAGAATAATCGCATTTATTTTGATTAAGTATTTTTAATCTATAGGAAATTCTAATATTATTAATTTGATTTGCAATTTCATTTGTTGTTGACAATCTATCAAAATGAATTGTTGCATCATGAGGAGTGGTAGAGCCATAATCGTCATCATACTTAAAACTAATTTGTATTTCTTTTGTAATGTTCTTAAAGATAATTTTATTGTTATGTTTTTCATTGTGGTGGTCAATTTTTCTACTTAAAGTATTCCATTGCTTGACAACTTGAGTAGCATCTTTCCTTTCCCACGTTAGGCCACTAACAACATCAGCTGCTTCTCCTAAATTAAAGTTATCATTCCACCAGTAACTGATTTTTTGGCAGATTGAAAGAGTTCTATAATCTATGCTTTTTAAATTTTTTTCATTTTTTCCGTTAGTAAAAACTGCCAAAAGCATGTTTTTATCCGAAAAATCATGATGAATGAACGTATCTAAAGTTGTATTGTTCACACTAATCTCCAATTTTATTTATAAATCTAATTTTAAAATTAAAATACTGTTTTTCCGGCTTCTTGGAGACCAGCAACACGGCCCGCTTTACGCCCCTTGTGAAATCCCGTCTGAAAAATAATTTCCCCATAGGCTTTCTTATTAAATTCAAGTAAAGAAACGGAAAAATTCATATCTTTCATCTTCTTTTCTTTATCATATTCTATAAATTTTTCATTTGGGTCCTGAACCTCAGAGCGAAATAGTATCATTGCATCAGCTTGTATAACTTTATTAAAAATTTCGGAAGGATAAAAATTAATAGGGACTTCCTTTTCTCTAAATTTAACATTAAAGGTTAGCTGAATATTATTAATTTGAGCTGCAATTTCATTTTTCGTTGTCAATCTATCATATATAATTGTTTTTACTGGTCGAACGAATTTTTCATTTTCATCTTCATAATAATAAGTTATATTTATGCTGCTAGTAATATTGCCAATAGTAATCTTCTTGCTATGCTTGGCATTGTGATGGTCAACTTTTCTACTAAAAATATTTCTTTGTTCAATATATTTATTATTCTCTCTCATATCCCCCGCTTGCAGAACACTAACGTAATCAGATACTTTTTCTAAATTAAAACTATCATTCCACCAGTAACTGATTTTTTGTCCGATTGAAAGAGTACGATAATCAATGCTTTTTAATTCTTTATTATCGTGTTCTTTAGTAATAACTGCCAAAAGCATGTTTTTATCTGAAAAATTATGACTAATGAACGTATTAACTGGATTATAAGTTGTATTGTTCACATTGATCTCCTTTTTATTTATAACTTAACTATAACTTTAAAATATTAATTTACTATTAAGAGTACATGAAATTTCTATATAGATGTACGATTTTTAAAATATTTGAGTCTATGCGTTTTCGAAAATAATCTCTTTTGCTACTCTGCTCGATATGACTGAAATAAATCCAAAACGCGTTTTGCTAAAACTTTCCGGAGAGACTCTCTCCGGAAACGATCCCTTTGGAATTAATGTCACCGCTTGCCACGAATTAGCCTCCGCCTTGGCATCCCTCCAACAAAAAAAATTGCAAATTGCCCTCGTCATTGGCGGTGGAAATATATTTCGAGGTGCTCAGCTCATCAGCCAAGGCATGCCACGTGCCCCTGCAGACTATATGGGCATGTTAGCTACGCTCATAAATGGCATCGCTCTGCAAGAAGCTCTCATCGCGAAAGGCTGCAAAGCGGTCGCCATGAGCTCTCTAGACTGTCCTAAAGCGGTTCTCTCCTACGACTGGCGTCAAGCCAGAAATTTCCTCGAAACAGGACACCTTCTCATCTTCGTTGGCGGCACAGGATACCCCTACTTCACCACTGATACTGCCGCAGCTGTACGCGCTTGCGAAATAGGCGCGCATGTGCTCTGGAAGGCCACTAACGTCGATGGAATCTACCCCGACGATCCTCGCCTGCACCCACACCTCAAAAAATTCGACCACCTCTCCTATTCAGAGATCCTTGCACAAAAACTCAAGGTCATGGATGCTACTGCAGTCACACTATGTAGAGACAATAACATACCAATTTACGTTTTCAACAAATCACTTCTTCGCAGCGAACAGTTCCCAGATCTACTTAAAGAAGGCTCAGTGGGAACCACGATCGACGGAGATTAATGGAGAAGAATCCTATGGGTATTAAAGAACAGACAGAATCCAAAATGCAAGGAGCCATCGAGCATCTCAAAAATGAGCTTCACAGCATACGGACAGGGCGTGCTAATCCCGCCATGGTTGCCGGCGTTAAAATCAACATCTATGGAAGCGAAATGCGCCTCCAGGATGTCGCTTCGATTACTGCACCCGAATCTCGGCAGCTTCTCATATCCCCCTACGACAATAGCACGACTCAATCTATAGCTAAAGGGATCGAAGATGCTAATCTAGGGTTTATGCCACAGACAGACGGACACATCATTCGTATTAAAATCCCCACTATGGACGAAGCGCAGCGCAAAAAGATGATAAAGCTTTGTCACGACTATTCAGAGCAGACAAAGATTGTCATTCGCGGAGAAAGACAGAATGGAAATAAGGCTGTTCGCAAGCAAAAAGCCGATGGAGAAATCGGTGAAGATATTATGAATAAATTGGAAAAAGAGATTCAACTTCTCACAGATAAGTACTGTAAGATAGCTGACGACCTAAGTGCAACAAAAGAGAAAGAAGTTTCAACGATTTAACATAGAAACCTCTTGCAGAATATGATGCCTGCGCTGTATAGTTTGGGCATCTCTTCGCTGAAGGATAAAAAAATCCGGCCCCATCGTCTAGCCTGGCCTAGGACACCGGATTTTCATTCCGATAACAGGGGTTCGAATCCCCTTGGGGTCATTGGTAAGGGTCTTTAGCTCAGTTGGTTAGAGCACCTCACTTTTAATGAGGGGGTCGACGGTTCGCGTCCGTCAAGACCCATT
>JABDDJ010000007.1:29721-54268 GCA_013287645.1 Chlamydiota bacterium
GGAATATCTCAATCAGTGGTTAAGAACAACATGAGCTTTCTTACCCAATTTCTTGCTCATAGTCTTCTTTAGCGAGAGTTGGTTAGAGCACCTCACTTTTAATGAGGGGGTCGACGGTTCGAGTCCGTCAAGACCCATTTGCCTTTAGGTGTAAAAGCCTAAAGGCAATCTTTATTCTTTCCAATTTTTTACAAAAATTTTTTGGTTAATCCGAACAGCTAGTTTTTTACTCTATTGACGTATGGCCCCAAATTATGGTATTATGAAAAGTGCGCTCTTGTATCTGTGCGGAGATTTTTAGAGAACGCAGGAGTTAAACCATGTTAAAGTATAAAGGTTATACAGGTTTCGTTGTTTATGACGATGAAGCACGCATTTTTCATGGCGATGTCGTAGGTCTACGAGCAGTTATTACTTTTCAAGGGTCAACTGTTGACGAGATCGAACAATCCTTTAAAGATTCTGTCGATGATTATCTCGATTGGTGTAAAGCCAGAAAAAAAGAACCAGAAACACCCACTTCAGGAAAATTTAATTTGCGCTTGCCTCCTGAACTTTATGTTAAAATAGCAGCGCAAGCCGCTCAACAGCATATGAGCATGAATACATATATAATCAATAAATTAAATGTTGCGTAGTCTCGAATTTAGCATTTTTTGACTTAATGTGATAACTCTGGCGGATCGACAAACCCAAAACTCATGTTGCTAGAGCCGCGAATGCGGCAAAAGCATGTAGCCCCATGCGTAAGCGTGGGGTAAGATATATTATTAAACGTCAGCCGCGAATGCGGCGACAGAAAAATGATGATTTTTAGATTTATTTGGGTTTTTTCAAATTCTGCCGCCGCATTCGCGGCTCAATATTATCGCTTATCTTACCCCACGCTGACGCGTAGGGCTACATGCTTTCGGAGCTTCGCTCCTTAACGCATAATGAGTCCTCACTCTTTGCATAAGGTAAGTAATAACCTAAATCAAAAAAATGCTAAAACTCGAGATAGTGTCTCTGCGTTGAATTGGTCTTAAAAGTAGACTTGTTAAGACTTCGCTTCGCTGGGTTGCCGCAAAATTTGCAGCGTTATGCTTAATAGAGCTCCGCCAATCATTCTATGGGTAATAGCAGTAGGTTTGATTCTTTGAAGAAGTAATTTACTAGTAAAAATCTGAGATACTCCCCCTATTAATCCGCCAATAGTTGTGTCGATAAAAAAGGACTTAGGTGTCACAGGTTTAGAATTTGTCCCAAGAATTAGACTGTAAAAGTAAAAATAAGAAGCGCCATACATTGTTAACTTGAAGGATCTTCGAGTGAGAGGATTGTAACTGAGAGCTGAAGCAGTAGCGCCTGATAAGGCACCTCCGACCATACTGCTCTCTAAATAGGGCAGGTATTTTTCGGACATATCTTTATAAAGAGGAAAAGTAGCCACTAAGGCCACGCTACGCACTTGTGTTTTGAGTAAATGCTTTGGATAAAGCTGTTTTCTTGTCATGGAACAATAAATTTGCGAAAAAAAGGAAGGTACAATAATAGATGGAATAATTGGGTGTTGACTAACTGTAGAACTCATTTTTTTACTCCTAATTCAAAACATCAACTTTGAACTTATCAAAAATATGCTTTCTTAACAAGTAATTAATCTTAAGTTAATTAGAATTTAATTCTCTATTTCTATGATTGACACAAATAAAAACAAGAAATAGGAGAATATAATGGTTTCCCCAGTTAGTAATAATAACAATAATATAGTTAATCAATTAATTTTTTTACCCATACAAAGTACTGCTAAACCAGCTGCAGAAACTGCTATAGCGCAGTCTGATATGCATTTAGCGATTCCCATGGTTAATGTACTAGATTCAAAGAAAGTGGTCATCTATACACCTTCCATACAGGAAAAAGTGTGTGCAGGTTTTCTACAAGGAAGCGTCTTTGGAGTTTTCTTTCGCCCTATCGATAATTACTTAATCCTTCGCCAGGGAAAAAATGCTGCTCCTTGGACGATAGTTACAGAATTAAATCAACAAGGAATAAGAAAAGGCTGGTTTGGTGGAATATCTCAATCAGTGGTTAAGAACAACATGAGCTTTCTTACCCAATTTCTTGTGAAAAGTTTTGTAGCAGAGAGATTAGAAAATGTTTCAGAGCATAAATTGCTGACAGAAACAGCCTCTGGAATTATAGCGGGCACAGCACAATCATTAGTCACTGGTCCAATTGCTACTATTGAAGCTAAAAGAGCGACTAATCCAGCGTTTAATGCAAAATCTCTTGTAATAGATGCCTTCACGGGAGAGGTTACTAAGATAAAAAATGCATCGAAAGGGATTTGCTTCTTTTATAGAGGAACTGTGAGCACAGTTGCTAGAAATGCTTCGTGGTGTGGTGCCTTTTATCCTATCCGCCATGTGTTAGATCAGCAGATTGTTTATACGAAAGAGAGCAGGCTCCTACAGAATGGAGTGGAATACAAAGCTATTCGATCAGAGCAGCTTAAGCTTAATCAAACTGAAATAGCCCTTGTGGGAGGTATAGCAGGGTTTGGTGCAACAATTATTTCAATGCCGCTTGAGGTTTTGACTAAGATTCAAAGAGTAGAAAGCGTCAGCTTCTGTACAGCATTTGCCAATGCCGTGAAGGCCGGCCCTACGCGTTTATTCAAAGGAATCGGAGTAGCAGGTCCACGTATGCTCCTTATGGGTGGCATGATTTCCCTCACGGAAAGTGCAGCTCGAAAAGTGATAGAGCTAGCTTATGGTGAAGCGAAAGCTGCCCCCATAAAGTAGTTTTCAGACTGAGAATTACCGCAGAGCCGCAGGGAACGCGGAGGAAGCGCAGAGAATTTTAAGGTTCATCTTTTTTCCTCTCCGCGTTTTGCTCTGCGTCCTCTGCGGCTCTGCGGTGAATCTATCCTAGATCTTCCCTTAATAAAACAAGTTTACTAGCTTTATTATAATTAAAATTAATTTTATAATTAAATGTGAAATAGTTTCATTTTATAGGTTATATGTCTAACCTTCGGATTCACTTTAGTTTGAACAATCAACATTATGAAGTAAATCTCAGTAAATCAGATGTTCAAAATCAAATTAAAGTGTTGGTTGGAGGTGTAGAATATGCTCTCCTAGGAAAACCCGAGGGAGTCGCATTTATCAAGGAATGTTTCGAAAGTCTATCCAGCTACTCCCTAGAGAATCTTGAACAAGCTGGAAAAGAACTCAAATCAAAATTATGGATGGAAGGCGCAAGAGATATCTCTTTATCTAATGGCGTCCGTCAGACTCCACTGGATATCCCACAAACCGTAAACTCTATTTGTAGTGCACTCGAAGAGAATTATGTCTATCCCGAAGTAGCAAAAAAATGCAGCGACTATCTCCAAAAGCAGCTCAAAGAGGGAGCATATGAACCCATTAGCGACATCAAAGTCTTCGCACAAGCCCTCACAGCTGATTTACGTCTTATTTCCGAAGACAAACATATGGAAGTCACACTGATCTCTCAGCCTGAAGAACCTCTCGTCCTTCCTCTTACAACTCCCCTAGAAGAAGTTATTGACGATTTTAACCGTCCCGTGCTGATTAATACTGTAGAATTCACACCTGCTACAAACATAGGCTGGATGGGCCGAGAAAAAGGCAGCCTTCCCTACGAACTGCAGACAGGATACTTATCCCAAGACAATACAATCGCTTATATGGATTTAACTGTTTTTGGGGTGTGCAAAGAAAGGGACAATACTGCAGAGATGAAAGCTGACGTTGCTAATAGAAAACAGGCTTACATTGACGCAGTTGAGAGAATGAGTGATGCAGACACTATTATCATCGACCTACGCAATAATGACGGTGGAGACCCCTTTGCGGTGCAGCTCTTATGTAGCTTGTTTGTAGATGAAGGAAGACCTCTCAATCGCATAGAATCCAGAACAGCTGATGGCCCCAAAAGCCAAGAATTTAATACCCTCAGCCGGGAAGAATTACCGAAGGAAAGGCGCCTTCTAGATAAAGAAATTTATGTTCTTATAGGACCATTTACATTCTCCGCAGCCGAAGAGTTTTCCAATAACATGAAGGTGCTAGGAAGAGCTACCTTTGTAGGAGAGCCTAGCGCTGGTGCGGCTAATCCAGGAGGACCCTTTCAAATTAACTCAGACCTAGCTATTTTTATACCGACAGGGCGAGCTATTAATCCTATCCAAGAAGGAAATTGGGAGGGAGTAGGCATTATCCCCGAACATATGGTTCCCGAAAGAGAGGCCTTTGATCAGGCAGTTTTTCTTATCCAAGAGAAAAAACATCCACTTTAGAGTAGAAAAAAGACAAGGACCATAAGGACATTGAGGACCTTGAAGACAAGGACATCAAATCAATCGTCCTTGTCCTCAAAGTCCTTATTGTCCTTAAGGTCCTTGTCCCTTGTCTTTGTGTCCTTGTCCTTTACTTATTCTTTTTTCTTTTCTATAGTGAAATTTCATAGGAATTTCTTTATATGAACGATAAACCTCCACAGCCTGAACAACCTGAAGATATTTTAAAGAATCCTCCAGAACGGCCACTGGAATGCAGCGAATGCCGGAGGGTGATTCGGGTGCGCTACACCGAAGTGATCGGCAACACTTGTAACTCTCTAAGCATGTGTTCCGAATGTCCTGAACTCGAAAAGCGCCTTCAGGGAACGAAAGGGACTCAGTCGTCATTACCTGCAGACGGAGCTACCGGCTTAGCCTGTGGAAATTGCGGTACGACTCTCGAAGCGATCCGTATTGGCACACTTGTAGGCTGTAGCACCTGTTATGAGGTTTTTGAATCGGTAATCATCGATGAATTGCAGCGAGCTCAATCTATTCCCTCACGCTTAATCAGTGGAAAGCGCTCTCAAATTTTACATATGGGCCGTTCTCCAGGAGAGGCTAAGGAGATGTCTATCTCAGTGCGCTTAGTAGCCTTGAACGAAGCGTTAAATGAAACTCTCGCTAAAGAAGACTATGAGCAAGCAGCTCTGCTGCGTGATCAGATTCGTGATCTGACAGAGAAAAAAGGAAGCGAAAATGTCCAATAATGATTTAGCGGGAGAAATCGCTAAGCTTGGCACTCCTTGGAATGAGAATGAAAATCCTATCTGGATAGCAACTTCTCTGTCTCTTCAGCGCAATATCGAAAAATTCAAGTTTCCCGGCAAAATGGGGCTGGACAGACGTCAACAGGTTGTAGCCCTAGCTTCTGGAGAGTTGATTGAAAAATCGGGACTCGACAAGCCTATTCTATTTAAATCTGAAGAAATTTCGCCTTTAGATAAAGAGTACTTAATGGAGCATTTTCTCAGCATGCAAAGCTTTCTGCATGCACATGGCGGTGAAGGGTTTTTAATAGATTCTACAGGGCTTTTTTTGACGACTTTTAATATTGACAGCCACGTCCATTTTACACTCATCGACACTCAAAATGAACTAGAAAAGGCTTGGAACCGTCTTATTAAAATCGAAGTCTCTCTTGGTGATGCTTTAGGCTATGCTTTTTCGCCTAAATTTGGATTTTTAACTCCCGATCCTCATCAATGCGGCACAGCGTTTACGGCGACTGCCTTTTTACAACTTTCTGCGTTGGCACAGATTGGAGAATTAGAAGCGACAATAAAAAAATTGCAGGATGAACAATTGGTTATTACCGGCATCCAGGGTAGTCCTACAGAGATTATCGGCGATATAATTGTGCTTCAAAATAACTATACGTTAGGAATTACGGAAGAAAATATTTTAAGCAGCATTCGTAGTGCAGCCACAAAGCTGCAGGTTCAGGAAAACGCTGCAAGATTGCGCCTACGCGAGCAGGAAAAGCCTGAGATCAAGGATCATGTCTCACGAGCTGTAGGGGTACTTATCCATTCTTATCAGGTAGAGACCATTGAAGCGCTAAATGCCATTAGTTTGGTGAAATTAGGTGCTGACCTTGGCTGGATTAAAGGGATTACTACCCCTGAACTTAATCAATTATTCTTTAGTTGCCGTCGGGCGCATTTGTTGGGGCATCTTAGCGGTGCAGTAAATCCGGAGGAATTGCCTCATAAGCGTGCAGAACATATTCACAAAGCTCTTCAACAAGTCACTTTGACAATTTAATATGACAAAAAAATCATTTAAAGGGGTCGCTTTAGTAGGCGATTCTCAGGTCAATAATGCTGATCATTTAGGCCCCATAGCGGCCATCATGGGAATTCCCCTTCTGTTTTTGAATGAGAGCGATACGGATCTTTGTAAGGATATCTATCCTGATATTGAGATAGGAACACCACCCTATTCAGAATTCCATGCAGAGTACATGATTTCGACTTATGATGTGCTCTTTTTGTCCGATTTGTGGCCTCAAAATAAGTTTGAAAATACGTTTGGCGAATTGCAAATAAAATATAAGAAGCCTATGAGGCACGTCTTTTGCCCTCATGGCTATTCCGATAAAAGCTATTATCTTGTTGATTGTGTAAATGAGGATGTGCCTCTGATTTATGGGCAAAACATGCTCGATTTATTGAAAGAGCATCATGTCGATCATTTATTAAAACAGCATGTAATTACGGGTAATTACCGCTATACTTACTATAAAAAACATAAAGAGCATTTTGATAAAATCGTTCAAGAACGTTACTTAAGCCAATTTGAAAAAAAACAGACTACTCTTCTTTATGCTCCTACCTGGATGGACATGGAAGAGGCTTCGACTTTCTTTGATTCTCTAGAAGCTCTTTTGGATCAGCTTCCAGATGAATACAATATGATTGTGAAGCTACATCCCAGACTAGAGGTACATTCCTGTCCAGAACTAGATACAGCAGCGCTATATCACCATCTAATAGGCAAATACTTAAAAAAGAAAAATGTCGTTTTTGTTGAATATTTTCCGCTGGTATTTCCTCTGCTTGCAGCAACAGATATCTATATTGGAGATACCACTTCAGTAGGATATGACTTTTTGATCTTTAACAAGCCTATGTTCTTTTTGAATAAGTTTAGACGCGACCCGAAAACAGATAGGAATGCCTATCTTTTCAGGGCCGGAGTTTCAGTTGTACCGGAAGACTACAAGAATCTCTATAAGATCATTAACGCTAATCTAAAAAAAGATCAGCAACTATACAGTGAAGTCAGAAAGTCAATCTGGGATTATACCTTCGGGCCTGAAAGAGACTTCAAGGATATCAAGGAGGATATTATTACAGCTTTAAAAGAAAAATTAAACGCAAAGACGCAAAGCCGCAAAGAAAAATAATAAAATTTATTTTTATTCTTTGCGCCTTTGCGTCTTTGCGTTTAAATTGTCCAGGATTGGATTAGGTGCCGGGCATGTTCGAGATCTTCGGGAAAATCGATCTCAGCGCAATGGTCACGCGGGATTGTAACAGGCAAAACTTGCATACCGTTTTTAATGCAGATTTCAATGGCCTTTTCAAAATAATCTTTGTCAGAACAGGCATCTAAAGCTTTTTTTAAAAGTTCAATATCTGACGATAAAAAATAATTGATACCTACTGCCTCCCCTTCTCCTTGCTTAACCTCTTTAGAAATTTCTTTAATCAATCCATCAGCTCCCCGGCGGAATTTTACCTCTTCTTCTCCCACCGTACCTTCATTAACAAACATAGAAGTTTTTTTTATGAACTTATTCAATACTGAAGGATGAAAGACAACATCTCCATTTAACCAAAGGACGTCATCGGAAATGTTCTTTAGCGCTTTTAAAAGGCTTTTTGCTGTATTTTCGTGGGCGTAATTGTCATTTTCAACAAAATTAAGCTGAGAATACTGCTGCATAATGAGCTCTTTGCGGTATCCCACCACGACTACTATGGAAGCTTTCGGAAATTGTTTTTTCAATAAAGATACCTGGCGATCAAAAATAGTCTGATCAGAAGTCAAGGGAGTTAATGCCTTAGGGTAATCTAAATTGCCTAAGCGGGAGCCTCTTCCTGCTGCAAGGATAACAATATGCACAAGCTACTCATTTAGAATTAGTTTTCTACTATGGGTAACATTATATGCGAGGCGGCTTTTCCGCCAGTGAATAGAGTCATTGAAAATTGGCTGCCAACTCCCACACTTTTAATGGGTAAATTGGGCTTTTCATAACGTGGATAGTTGCTTCCACAAACGGAGACACGAAGGCAGTGTCCTTTGGCGAAAACCATACTTGTTGACCAAAGGTCGACTTCATCTGCTTCTGCTTCTGCATGGATGCCTGGTGTGTTTTTTGGTACATGGCAAACGCCATCGGCAATCAAAATGCTTTTTCCATCAGGATATACATCTGTTAGGCGTACCATGATATCTACATCATGTGGCAGGGGCTGATGGTAAATTTTTGCTATGAGCCTCCCTGTTACCTCGAGATCTTCAGCTAAGGGCTCTGACGTAAAATGAACGACATCTGTGCGTGCTTCAATGGGTCGCTGGTCCTTTGGCCCTGCCTCTAAAAAGAGGTTACATCCCCCTGTTGTAGGGATGGGATTCTCTGGATCAATGGTATAACTTAAGGTTTCTAAAATAGGTGCAGGTGATTCTTTTTGGAGCTTTCCCTCTTTAGCAAAGTAAAAGGGGGTGGACTTTGCGGGAACTGGCCAGCTATTTGCTGATTTCCAAATATTTCCTTTAGAGTGCGTTCCATCAAAAGGTCCCATGACATAATAGGTCACGGGAGCGGCTTTTTCGACACCTGTAGGGATGTTTTTTAAGTAGTAGTTAAACCAAGCTAATGGAGACATATCCCACGGGGTAGTCCTGCCAGCTACAGGTACTTCAAAATCTCCTAATTGAATATTTTGCGGCCAGAAGTGGGTCCAAGGTCCTATTAAAAGCTTCTGTTTTCCACGTGCGCCTTCTCCGCCTAGTTCTTGACGAGCGATAAAGGCGTCGATCGTTCCTTGCAAAAAGATATCGTACCATCCGCCATATAGTAGAGCAGGAGTTTTGACTTGATCAACGACTTCTAACATATTAAAGTTTTTCCAAAAGTCGTTATACGTTTTTTCCTTAAGGATGATCGCATTCATGCTAGGATCTTTCGCATACTGGCCAAGCCAGCCCTCTACCTGACTTTTCTGTAAACAGCCACCGGGATAAACTGCATGATGGTACAGGCTTGGTGCTGCAACTCCGATATACTGAGTTTGGAGTGAGGGCGGCGCTGTGGGCGCTAACATATGTTGTGAAACCCCTGGAGCAGAGAAGCCTGCCGTTCCCACTTTTCCATTGCTATACTCATACTTTGCTAAAGCTTCGACAGAATCATAGCCATCTTGTAATTCTCCCCATCCGTCGGCAAAGTAGGGCATCGTTTTTCCTTCAAGATCCATCACGCTGCGTGTATCTTGGAAGGCGACGATAAAGCCTGCTTGCGCTAAGCCAGCGTAGCGGATCCAGGGAGAGGCCTTTCGACCGGAGGGATTACGGAGTAAGATAACGGGATATTTTTTAGAGTGATCAGGTGGGAGATAGATATCGGTAGGCAGAGCAGTGCCGTCACGCATCTTGAGCATTAGGGTTTGGTTAGGGACAAAATTTGGGGTGGACGAAGCTCCATCGTTGGCCAAAGATGGCGCAACCAAAGAACAGACGAACAAAATAGAAACTATAACATACTTTCTAAGCAATAACATAGAGTCACGGATTGAAAGAGGGGCTAATCCCCTCTTTTTAACTTTAAGCGGAAGTTGCAGCGAACGCTCTAGCGGTCAGTCGAGATTTAGTGCGGCTAGCTTTGTTTTTCTTAAATGTGCCGCGGTTAACACCTTTATCCATCAAGCTATAGACTTCGTTAAGTTTTTCTTTAACTTGTGCAGTTTCTTTTGCAGCAAGAGAGGCTTCTAGTGATTTGACAGCTGATTTAACGCGGTTCTTGAATGATTTGTTGAGTGAACGACGCTTTCTATTTTGAATATCGCGTTTTAGAGCTGTTGGGCGTTTTGTTTTGCCGGTTTTTTCTTCTTTTTTTGCCATTGGTCCTCAGTATTGAGTAAGTTTTTAGATTTTTCTGCTGCAAGTATAGTACAATTTCTCCAAATTCGTCAAACAACTTTATTTAAGTAACTCATCTTACTCGAAACTTATTTAAACGCGAAGGTCACGAAGAAGGCGAAGAAAGAGAAGAAAACGCCAAGATTATTTGTTTATTATTTGAGCTCCAGAATAACTTTTATATCAATCATTCTACTTTAAATGAATTTTTACAATTGAAAAACTTCGCGTTTTCTTCGCCTTCTTTGCGACCTTCGCGTAAATTAGTTTGGTATAGGGTAATTTACTGGAGATTCGAGGAGGATTAGCTGTTTTTCAGAGGCGTTGATTTCGACGAGAGCGTTGAGAGGAAGGGTGAGCTGACCATCGATATGGCCGGAGGGGTAACCGGCAAAGACGGGGTAGGGGGAGTCGAGAAAGTAGTCATTAAAGATCTGTTCTAGGGAAAGGGTCGATTGTTTCGTTGAGCATTTTTCCCAGGTGGCAAGAATGACCCCGGCGGGAGAGGAGAGTAAACCGCAGTACTTTAGTTGACGTAGCATGCGATCGACTTTGTAGGGTTCTTCATTGATATCTTCTAAAAGTAATATTTTATCTTTGGTGTCGAGTTGCCAGGGGGTGCCGATTAGGCTGCAGATGAGAGCTAGGTTACCACCTACAAGTTTTCCTTGAGCGATCCCCTGTTGAATAGTGTAAGGAGCTATTTGAAAAGCATGGGGGGAGGAGGGAAGATGGCGGTTCCCTTTAAGAGTTTGCCATAGGTGATTTTCTGCAAAGCGAAGAGCTTGTTCCTCACCCGAAGAACAAAATAATTTTTGAGGCATGGGTCCTAAATAGGTGATGATTTGAAGTTCTTTGCTAAGAGCGCAGTGAAGAGCGGTGACGTCGCTCATGCCCACAAAAATTTTGGGATGTTCACGCATTTTTTTGAAATCGAGAAGTTCAAGAAGGCGCGAGGAGCCGTAACCTCCTCCAATGCACCAGACCATATTGACAGAGGGGTCGCACCATGCTTCCATAATACCCGCAGCTCGATCGCTGTCTTTTCCGGCTAAGTAGCCATGCCGATGAGTCAGATTGTGTGATAGCTTAACTTTGAAGTTTTGCTGTTGCAGAGCTTTCGTGATGATGGTTAATTCATCAGGACTTGCAGGTCTGGCAGGAGCGACAAGGGCGATGGTGTCACCCTGTTTTAGGGCTTTGGGTTTTTTAATCATGAGAAAATTTTATGAGAATATTTTTTTTATGCTATATAAAAATATTGATTGAAGGGAGCCGTTCGATGAAATGCATGAAATCATACTATCATATTCTTTTTCTAGTGTTTATATTAGCTGGATTCATTTCAGATTTAAATGCGTACTCAGAGTATAAAAAGCGCCATCATGACAAAAGGACCGTTTTTTATAATTTGGTTGATTTAGGACCTGCCGGCAGAGCGCCGCGTCTACTTTCTAGACATTCTACGACCATTAGTTTTGGGCCACGCATTAACAATAATGGACAGGTGATTTTTAATGATAAGAAGGGCGGAGTAATTTTGGATCCGGCATATGGACCGGATCGTTTGATTATGTGTCATGTCAGCACGACTTTTCATGCGATCAATGACGAAGGCAGTGTGTTGGCATCGTTGCCTCAGAATTGTGGTAAACATGAATGGATGATCTGGTCAGAAAAAAATGGGTGTAGAAGATTTCCAATGATTTTGAGTTATGATCCTCCAGCGGGTTGTGAAGTCTATTTTAACTATTTTAATAATAAAGGTGTATTAGCAGGGATTCTCCTTGTTCCCACAGGTGGTGTACCGATCTCTTATGCAGCAGTGATGCAGCCATGCACAAAGTTGGATATTTTATGTGAAGGTGCGGCTTGGGGTGTCTCAGATAGTGGTTATGTGGCTGCCAATAACTTTGCTTCGGAAGAACACCGTCCCTATATTTGGCATTATAAGGGAGGATCTATCGTCCTTTCAGATGATAACTGCATGCATACAAAACCCAATAAAGAAGATGTCCAGTATGTCGACATGCTGATAGCGTATGACGACTCGATTTTTGGAACATTTTTTTATAGAGATAGACCCGACTACTTGTATACTTATCACTGGTTTCCACACGAAAATAAATTTGAAATTCTTGACCTGAAGAATATCCGCCTTTCGGCGATTAACGGAAAAGGCACTATTGTAGGTACATTGGATAATCGCGCAGTGATGCTTCAAAAAGATGGAGTCTGCAGAGACCTTAACCATACAATCGATAAACAATCTCGCCATTGGACACTACTCGAAGCCACAGATATTAATGATCAAGGTCAAATTGTAGGGTTTGGGTCAGCCAATGGGGAAACGCGTATTTTCTTACTAAATCCCGTTGAAAAACCTCATTTGAAAACATATAGAAAATAAGCACTTTTAATAGTAAACTCTGTGCATGTCACAGTTCAACACATTAAAGTTTAAGCCTACTCTCTTCGCGCCTAATGGTCATATTCAGACGATTTTAGGTTCGTATGGACGAAAACATCATATCGATTTTCCTTCACATCATCATATAATCCCTCTAGCTGATGGAGACAAACTAGCCTGCGAAGAGAATCTACCTCACCATTGGACACACCATCATCCAACGGTTATTCTTGTCCATGGACTAGCAGGAGCACACGATTCTCTTTACATGGTACGGACAGCAAAGAAATTATTGATGGAGGGCTACCGTGTGATTCGAGTCAATTTACGTGCTTGTGGAGCGGGTGTCCATCTTTCGCGACGGCCATACCATGGGGGTTTGAGCGATGACATTTTCACAGTAATTAAACATTTCCATGTCTCTTCTCCTACAGTCCTTGTAGGCTATTCACTGGGAGGAAATATTTCACTTAAATTAGCGGGTGAACAAGGCACAGCTCTCGAGAAGTTCTTGAGGGGTGTCGTCGTCGTATGTTCCCCTTTTGACTTAAACAGAACCGTTGACAAGATCTTGTCGGCACGCTTTGGATTTTATGAAAAATTCTTTGTCTACTATCTTCGTGCACACTATAAAGTGTGGGCTACCAATCACCCCACATTAGATCCTCCAAGCTTACCAAAAAAAATGACTTTGATTGGCTTTGATGAGTTTCACACTGCTCCTTGCTGGGGATTTAAAGGAGCGCGGCACTATTACCATACATGCAGTAGTGCTCATTTTATTCCCGAAATTAAAATTCCTTGTGATATAGTCTGCGCGCTAGATGATCCTGTTGTCGATACAGAGACGATTGACACTCTTCCTCTGCCTTCTTGCATTAAAGTGTGGAAGACAGAAAAAGGAGGCCATATGGGTTTCTTGGGATCATTGTTGCAAGATGAAGGCATGCGCTGGATGGATAGAACCGTGATCAAGTTGGTTTCTAGACATTTGGCATAGGAATTTTGAATATGATCTCAAGCTATTGGAGTGTTGGAGACACCATTATAAGATGGTTAGGTTTAGATGCACTTTCCACATCTCCTGTTTCCACAGATGAAGAAATTATCATCCAAGAGACGATTCCTTCTTTAAGAGTTGTTCAGACCGCTATTGAAAAAAGTTTCGATGATTTGTGTGAAGATGGTTTGTTTGACCTTACAGGTAAAATTATAGATCCTACGGTCAATCAAAAAGACATTATCCCTACTGAGGAAGTGTATCAATGCACTAAAGAATTTTTGTGGGAATTTCTTGAAGGATCTGACGAACAGCGATTAGATCTCATAATAAAAGACCGAGATACAGCTAAAGCACAGGGTAAGCCGACAGAAGAATACCGTATTATTGGAAGTAGCGCTCCCTATCTTATGCGTGTCATGATCGATGGACTTATGCATGATAGATTAGGTCCGGAAAGAGCTAAAAAGTTTCTCTGTCCTGAAGTCAAAAAAAACTTGGGCATTAAGCCCAATGATGCAGATATGTGGGCCATATCGCGCAATGCTACTTTAAGCAAGCTAAAGTCTAGGGCCAAATCGTTACGTCGAGGAAATGTAATTGAGAGTGTTAATGCTGAAAATGTAACTAAAGGGCGTTTTTTAGTCGAAGTTGGAAATTTTGATTTCTGCATAGGGAATGATTTTCCGGTAAATAACGTAGGTGAAAAAAGCAATTTGCAAATTGTGATCGATCCTGCTTCACTGACAAAAGATCTTTCGCAGCTCAAAATTCAAATTTATAGCGAAGATGATCAAGCTTTACAAGCCATCATAGACCGTGGATACAAGAAATTTCGGTTTCGACCAAAACAGCTACCACACTTTGACTATCGCGTGCTCATACTTTCGCACATGGCGACCATTTCAGACTATATTCCCACCGATCCGCATCATTATTTTCCGTTACTAGATACGTTCTTAAAGAAGCATATTCCCTATCCAAACTGGCCAAAGCGAGTAACAGATTTATTTAATCATATGCTTGCGCCACATCATAAAACGCCTCTTGCTTTAGCTTTAACAGTACTTGATTTCGAAGCAAAGATGCCCAAAAATAGTTTAATTAATCCTGGAAAACGCATAACGTCAGATTATCAAAAAAACTTATTTCAACAGCTCTGGGAGCTACTTTTTTCAGGTCGCGAGTCCATTCATCCTATTCTGGCATTGCGTGTAAAAGAAAAAATGTGCGCACAGCGGATTAACGCCGTGTTTCAATTAGGCTGTTTAGCTTCTTTAGCCCTTTCTTCTAAGTTAAGGCACACCTATCGAATCCAATTAAAGAGTAACGCAGATAGGCCCTATTTTAGAATTAAGCTAGAAGATCAAGAAAAAACGTGTCATTTAATTCTTCCTTACAGGTGTACTTCATTAATTAGCTTGTTGGGGAAACCAAGAAAGCTTGAATCGGCTGATCAGCGTAAAGCACTTTTAGAGCTACTCAAATCGTGCATCTCTCCTAATATGAGTGCAGATGAGGTTCTAGAAACTCTTGGAAATCGGGACTATCCATTAATTGAAAAATCAATTCTAGAAGGATACTCAGACCCATTAATGCCCTCTGACACTCAATTAAATGAGATGCAAAACTATGCAAAAGAATGTCTGAATAGTGGTGAATCTTATTATATCCTCTTAGGCACCTGCATCTGCTTCATTTTGTTAGCTTTCAAAAATTCAATTGAAGTTGACCGCTTGCTCATTTGCAATGCTCTGCCATTGTTAATGGAGCAGGATGAATCTCTTCGAACACCTGCTATTTATCTATCAGCGGTACAGTTACTTTATCGCACTAGTTCGAAATATGAAACTTCAATCTTAAACTCTCTACAAGTGTGCTTGAATTCAAATGATAAATCGCTTGAGTGGGTCAATGCAATGACAATGACATGCTATCCACTCTATTGTTTATACGCTTTTGCAGCAGCAATTTCAAAGAAGTGTAACAGGTCTTGGCAGATTGCATGTACAGCTCTTAGATACCTTGGAGGACAAGAAAATATTCAAAGTTTTTTGCCCCAACTCCTAGCGAAGATTGACGATAGCTATACTATTAGTAGTATTGTAGACTTAACTTGGTTGCTCAAAAGCACTCATCAGTATTATCCTGATGATGCATATAAACTTATTCCACTCTTCACACATCTCCCTGGCATTCCCTATATTTCTGAGATACTTACTTATTGCGAATGGAGAGTAAAATTTTCACCCTTATCTCTCTTAGATGCAGCAAAGCCCGTTGTCAGCATATGCAAAAAATGGAAAGCTTCGTCCATCTATACACCAGAGATAGAAAATCTGCTTTACACAATAGGTAACCTTTTAAAGCATTCTAATCAGACAAATATTCAGTCTCTTTGCCGTCAAATAGTCAAAGTACTTAAAGAGCCCACTCAAACATCATCGAATTATTCTACATGGAATTGGTTGATTAATTTTTTAATTAATTCAAACAACTCACCTCCCAAAAAAGCAAAATATATATTCAGGTTACTTAATGGAGTAGAAAACGTAGATAATGCGACCGCTAAGCTTTGTTGCCATTATTTAGACACTTCTGAAATTTTTAGAAAAAAAATACACCTTATTTTAGCCACTCTGGACCCCAATAATCCTGAAGATCGAGTAGCAATTAAAGAAATCATCACCTGGATTCATACCTATAAGCCAGAACTACATCTCACCTATGAAGAAGGAAAAAAGATATTCACAGTTCTTTCAACAAACTCACTATCTTCACTAGAAGTTCTAGAGCACTTAAACAACTCTAAAGCTTGTCCCACACTTTTTGAAGATTCTACTTTATGCTCATTCTACATCCCCTTCACCAACTTATTATTAAGACAAAAAAGCGATTTTAAGCAGTTAATCTATTGGGCCACGATTCTCATCAAGCTAACGCCCATTCACCTAAGCCAAAATGACAAACAAATATGGCTTAATTGTGTGGATCAAACTGCCAGAATAGCTCTAAAAAACAATGAAAAAGACTTTGCGATTGAAACAATAGTTCATGAGCATTTTCATCCAGTTAATAGTGAACGAGGAAAATTTTGGGCTATAGAATTAGCTAATTTAATTAATTCTACAGAGAATTCAAAACAAATCCTACTGTTAGATCGTTTTGGAACCTATCTTGAACCTGATCAGTGGGAACTGCTTTGGATATTTTTTGCAGAAAATTCGGTAAAGCCGGACGTCATTGAAAAAGCCTATTCCATTTGGTTGATTAAAAATCCGTTACCAGATGTTTCGGAGCCTCTTTCCAATACTCCCATGACTAGAAAGTGCCTTACCGCTTTAGCTAAAATAGAGTCTCCAAATTGCTTACCCTATCTTTTATCCTATAAACGCCTAGAGCCAGTACTCCTTAAAATTAAACCAGAAGAAAGAGCAGCAGTCTGTTACCATCTTCTTAATGTAGCCCTACAAAACCACCAGCAAATTTCAATGGAGTGCTTTAAATACCTTCATAAATGGGCTAATAAGTCACAGCCAACAAAAGAAAAACAGTTTGAATATAATAGAAATATTTTGAATATTTCTTTGCTCAACAAAATCTGGTGCTTGGCGAAGTGCGCCATAGATGAACTTAAGACGTCCCGTTTCGCTCTAATAAAAATATTATTAAAGCATATCGATTGTTGGATTAACTCTCCTGAAGCTCCTGTAGATAATATTATTATAGCTTTTCATGAAATAACCAATGGTACATTTTATAAAGATTATGCGAATGAAATTCCTCGCATCTATGCTTGGCTCCTCACTTTAGAGACTCAGGAGCCCCAAATTAGAGATCAGGCTGCTCTTCAATTGTTACAGATACTTGATGAGAATCATATCAATCGTACAGGTACCCAAGAATTCCTTTATCGCATTGCTGTTCAAGCGAATGAGCCTCAAGAATACACTAATGCTTTAGAAACAATTCTGAAAATTAATACCCCTGATTATATTCCCAATGCTATCTTATTACTTCAAAAACTTCTCTATTCAAATCGAGGAGATAGTTTTGAAAAGTATTTCCAACAGCTATTACCCCATGTTACAGATCTATTTTACTTCTATGAGCAACTTGTCACCATTCATTCAGCTCCGATAGAACTGCAACGAGTGCAATTATCAGCGTTAGCCCAATTATTAAATATTATTTTTATATATAAAGAGTCTAATCTTGAAACCAACCAATTAACCTTTCAGCTTTTCTTACACCCCTATGCACTTATTTCAGAGCATACTGCTCAAGTTGAGAGTATTTTATTTGATCTAGAACCTCTTTTGGACCCAAAATTAGTTCCAATTCTTCATCTTATCGTTACACGTTGTACAAGAAGACCCCCAGATCTCTCTGACGAAGAGCTCAATGCCTGCATTTATCACTTAATTTCTATATTGATTACCCAATACCCAACTCTTCATCGACTCTCATGGGAACTACTTAAAAATTCTGCTATCCATTTCAATATTTTCCAAACTGAACAACAAAAAGAGTATTATGAACTCCTCCAAACAAGTATTGAAGATGCCATCCAAACACCTGAAAAATCTTTAGAAGATTTGACTCAATTATTGAAGCTATTAGTGCCTAATAGTAGCGAATTTAAACAATTTCTAATTTCTTATTTAGAACGATTGAAGATTTCTATTCATGACCCAAAAGTTCTCTACAGTATGCTTGAGGGCCTCTACTTTCTCATTTCTCAATCTACTAAAGAGCTTTTTGTAATGGCTGTTACGCTACTCTATGCGCAAGGAAAAGGACGCATTTATTCAAAAAAATTCATTGAATTTCAGCTTTCTGAAATGACTCTTTTCAAATCTAGGGAAGACCTATTTCAGGCTATTCCAGAGTTGTTTGTAAATAGCTTTTTACCTTATTTAACAAAAACCTTTAAAGATGCAATTCAGACCAAACAAATCAAAAATATCCAAAGATCTTTTGGACTAGTGTACTCATACTCAGAATGCTTGCATTCTGCTGAAATTATCCATGAAGCCTTTGACGCCCTTATTTTTATTGGAGTAACTCTAAATAATGCTAAAGTAATGAATAATGAGCTAGTTTCTTTTATTAAGGTAGCGTCTCAATTTTCTTCAGACACATTATTCACACCCGAATTATGTTCTAAGCTTGCTCAAAAGCATTGGTCGACTAACCGACCTTTAGCTCTTTACCTTTTATTCCTTCATATTCTTGGTCAAACAGAATTTGTCTCTCTAGAGCAAGGGAAGTTAACTTTGCAAATTGGGCGTGATCTTCTAGTATGGTTGACAGAGAAAAAGTACTTTGTTAATGAAAAGGATACCTTAGATAAAGCACACGGTGAACTCTTTTTTTCTCCTTTAGCACATCATGAAGAGGTCAACAGAGACCATATGAAAAGCTATATAGAGAGACCTATCCACACATATTTAATTTTTGAAAACAATATTTTAATTGAAGTTATAGAAAAATTTCTGGTTCGACCCACTTGGTTTTCGTTTAAACTGGCTTATCAATATCTATCAGCAAATAGAGATTTACCAGACCAATGGCGAGCACATGCATTACTCATTGGTTGTTTTAAAAAACTTTTAAAAAGTGATCCAGCTTTTGCAATCGAGACTCCCTACGAGTTAATTAAGACGATTTTTAATGCTTCAGAAGTTGAAGTACCTTACTTTACTTATCTAAAAATATGTCCAGCTGATCACTCAGAAAATGACTTATTCATTTTACATAAACTTATAGATATTCTTCTCACGCATGCAGAGAGACAAGATTCATGGAGCAAGATTAGGCCGGAAGGGGACGAAGAAAACCGGTTTTCTTCTATAATAGAGAATACTGGGCTTCTTATAAGAATCCTGCTGTATTATAAATTTTATGATGAGAAAACAGATCAACTTTTGTTAGTTTTAAAACGGTATAGTAGTATTTTTTTGAAGTACTCAAGTTGGCAGAGACCTGAAAAATGCTTTGGATTTCTCACGCATCATACAAGACACTTTTTAGAGGTCAACTGCGCTACCATTGATCAAAAAAGACAATGGTTAAAATTTGTTTACTCTTTTTTTACTGAGCTAAGTCAGTTAGGGAGTAGCTGGGCTGCTTCTAGTTCAGTAGCTATGTCAAGGGGTGAGCCAATAAGGGTAAAATATAATTCTTATTTCTCTGAAATAATAAAAGTTTTTCCTGAGGATAAAGATAATAACAAATTCAATACCTCGAAACATTTTAAACTATTGCAAAAAGTCAATGCAATTCATGATAGCCTACAAAAGAATTGGCCGAGCATTGACGCGGGAATCATCACGCCTGATAATGACACAGTTCTTTACCGTATCAAGCGCATAACAAATCTTTAACTAAAAATGGTAAAAGCTAGATGTTATGCAAAAAGAGGTTTCCTATTTGCATGATATTCTAAAGTCTGAGTTGAACTTTCTGCTTTTCTTTGATGTGTTAGACTTTCTATCGTTATTTTGTGATATAAACGACCAAACTCTTCATTTTTTGCGCGAAGGCGATCCAACACAAATAATCGAATACAAAATTCTGTTGTAGGAGGAACGCGTCCTTTGTCACTTTCCCATTTGAGAACGGCAGCGTGAGTTACACCGAAAATTTTTCCAAAAGCTGTAGTTGTAAGTTCAAAATATTTGCGTATAAAACGTAGTTCTCCGTTAGTCAGAGGAAATTTTTTATAAACAAGCAGATATAACATGTCGCGCTGTAACTGACCTAAGTTGATATTTATAGCCCATTCACCGAAGACTTTTTTCATGGGAACATTAATCAACTTGATTGGAAAGCCTAAGTCTTCGTAAATAAAAGTCTCAACTTTATTTTCTTCTACCATACATTCACCGAGATTATGTTATATGCATAACAGTAATAATTAGCATACCAGTTTCATCAAAAGCTACAATAACACGTATATCTAAATCACTTAAAGTTTTACCTCTGATGGCATATTTCCAAGACGTAAATCCTTCATCAAAAGTTGTTTTATTTTTTTCATGTTGTCCTGATTTTAACACATATAATACGTCAGGAAGTTCAATTTCTCTTTCTGATCCTCGTTGAATAGCATGTTTAGTTTGAATATATCTTTCTTCTTCAATGCAATTGTGAATCTTCTTTAAAAGATCCTTTAGCTGTGCTGGTCTCTTATTTTTCACGAATAGCACTTAAATGTTAGTGACAAGAGTGATTGTAACAAAGTTACAATTTTATATCAAGTGCGGTGAAAGAACTGTTTGATAGCGCTGGCAAGGGCATCGAGGCCTTGGCCTTCTTGCGCGGAAATCTCGAAAAGGGTTTTACGAGGAAAGGGATAAGCTTTCTTAAACTCTTTAGCTAAAGTAATAGATTCTTCTGTATCCATCTTATTCAATGCCACCAAAAATGGTCTCTCTTTCAACTCTGGGCTATAATGATGAAGCTCAGACATAATGACTTTCAAATCGTCTGCCGGATGGCGTCCATCTATGCCTGATGCATCAATGACGATCAACAATAACGCCGTTCTTTCAATATGACGCAAGAATTCAAAACCCAATCCTTTATTATCATGCGCACCCTCTATAATTCCTGGAATATCAGCGATGAAAATACGTGTCTGATCTGCACAAACGATAAAACCTAAATTAGGATGCAATGTTGTAAAGGGATAAGGCGCTATCTTGACCTTCACATCTGTGAGGGCTGTCAGCAGCGTCGACTTGCCTGCATTGGGAAAGCCCACCAATCCGACATCGGCAATCAGCTTAAGCTCCAACTCGACATTTAATGCTTCTCCGGGACTTCCAGGTGTCGCAAAATTAGGTGCCTGGCGCGTAGGTGTCTTAAAGCTGTCGTTGCCTCTTCCTCCGCGGCCTCCTTTGCAAGCGACCCATTGCTGGCCCTTCTCTGTCATATCACAGAGGATCTCACCGGTGTCTGCATCTTTAACAAGGGTTCCACAGGGAACTTTAAGCTCTAAACTTTTTCCTCTTCTTCCCTGACGGAGGTTAGGTCCTCCGCTCATGCCATTCTCAGCTTTTAAAATGCGTCGATTGCGGTACCAATCTAAGGAAGGAATCTGCTCATCAGCAATGAGAGTAACATCTCCGCCTTTTCCACCATTGCCGCCCGATGGGCCGCCTTTGGGGATATATTTTTCGCGACGCCAAGCAACAAGGCCATTTCCGCCTTTTCCGGCTGCGAGCTGAAGAGTAACACGATCAACGAACATGGGTATTCATCCTTGAAGAAAAAAAGAAATTGCGAGGCAATATACCTCGCAATGAATGATAGGGGTTTCTACTCGATTCCTTTCATGACAGAAACTACCGTACGGTTAGTCTTACGGAAGCTGACAATGCCATCCTCTAATGCAAACAGGGTATCATCACGGCCACAGCCTACGTTTTTGCCTGGATGCCATCTGGTGCCGCGCTGGCGGACGAGGATATTTCCAGCTTTAACGATTTGGCCAGAGCCAACTTTGATACCGAGGCGTTTAGATTCGGAATCGCGTCCGTTTCTGGTAGAGCCTTGTCCTTTCTTATGAGCCATGGTGATGTCCTTTTGAAGCTGCTTTCTCTTTATGAGCTTCTTTTTCTAAGGACTCGATAGCTGTAATTTCTACGCGAGAATAGAGCTGACGGTGTCCCCATTTTTTGTAGCTACGCTTGCGCTTTTTGTACTTAGCGCTGTGGATTTTTGGCCCGGGCGCCCAGTCGACCAATTTACCTCTAACGACGAAGTCGGAAACATGAGGGGCCCCAAAGTGGGTCTTTTTTCCATCGTGCAGAAAAAGAATATCCTTAAATTCGACGAACTCATCGATATCAATCGGTAGAAGTTCGAGGTCAATAAGGTCACCTACAGCAACGCGATGTTGTTTCCCACCCGACTTTATAATGGCATAAGACATAGTATTCTCCTTAATGAACCTTGGATCAGTGCGGTGGCGACTGCCAAGAATATTGCCAAACATTAACGTGCACATGTAGATTAATCCATATGGACATTGAATACAAGAGTTTGTCTCTATGAACATCATTTTATTGCAGTCGCGCCTCACTCTCGAAGAGGTGGATCAGTTATTAAAGGAGTTTCCTCAGTTTCTGTTTATATCTTTGAGTGAGTCGACTTATAGGAATTTAAATCCAGAGTATTGGGGTAGAATTGAGATTATTTATGGGTCTCGACTGACGAAGCAGGATTTGGAGAGAGCGTATCAGTTGAGATGGATACATTCGCCTACGGATAAGGTTAATCGGATTTGTGTGGATGAGATTGAAGAGCGAGGAAATATTATAGTGACGAATACGAAGGAGGAGGACACGACGCAGATTGGAGAGTTTGTGATAGCGATAGTGTTAGGATATGCCAAGAATTTATTTCAATGGTGGGAGGTCAATAAAAATCCTGAGTATATCTGGGATAGCAAGGCAAGAGAGACGATGTGGACATTAAAAGGTAAGAATTTTCTTCAAATTGGACTGCATAAAGTAGGCACGGAGATAGCTCGCCAGGCCCAGTTGCAAGGGATGCATGTCTATGGGCTTTCAGAGACAAAATCCTTTCATCCCTACTGTAGTAAGACAGATACATTTGAAGCTATAGGGAGTTATTTGGCAGAGGCAGACTATGTCTGTTTGGCGCTTCCCCCTTCGAAGCAGTTTGTGAAGTGGTTTGACAGGGAAAAAATCGCACATTTGAAAAAAGATAGCGTCTTGATATCGTTAGGAACGACCTATTCGATGGATGAGGAGGCGCTCGCAGAGGCGATGCAGGCCGGAAAACTCCGCGGAGCATGGTTGGATGCTCTTTATCAAACACAGCCCTCAACCACTTCAAAACTATGGAAGGCACCTAATTTGATTGTGACACCGGAGGTAGCACCTCGCCCTAGAGTGTTAGAAAAAGAATCATTTCGCCTTTTTAAATATAATCTGAGGCAGTTTATTCACGGAAACTTTAATGAAATGCGCAACGTTGTAGATAAAAGCGTCGTATTTGTCTAAGAAGATTGGTTCGACTAAGAATCTATCTTCATAGCAAAAAATGACTTGCTTAATTTATGCCTGTATTGGCATAATATAGTTTACAGGGATTGAAAATGCTTCAGAAACGACAGCTTGTTTATCTGGGTTCTTCACAAAAAGACTCTCGAAAGCTTCCAGACGAAGTCCAAGAGTTATTTGCTTATGCCCTTGAGGTTGCCTTAAAAGGAGGTCAGCATGAAGATGCAAAACCTCTTACGGGCTTTCATGGGCGCAGTGTGATTGAGGTTGTTGGTGATTATAGAGGTGATACATATCGAGAAGTTTATACAGTCCGCTTTGAAGAAGTAATTTATGTACTCCATATCTTTCAGAAAAAAAGCAAAAAAGGAATAGCAACTCCTAAGGAAGATATAGAATTGATCAAACAGAGGTTAAAATGGGCAGAAGCCCTATATAAGGAACAATATGGCAAAAAGAAATCCAAAAAATAAGTCCGAGAACATCGAATATTTCGTTAGTTCAGGAAATGTCTATGCTGATTTTGGATTCTCTAATCCAGAAGAGGCAAAAGCAAAAGCCGACTTAGCCATGCTGATCACTGGAATCATCAAAAAAAAAGGTCTGACACAGCAGCAAGCAGCAGACTTGATGAATATTGATCAACCAAAAGTATCGAAAATTATTCGAGGACTTTTATCGGAGTTTTCGATAGAGCGTTTGTTAAAATTCGTCCTTGCTCTTGGATTTGATATTGAAATCAAACCAAAGCTTCACAAGGCAAAGAGTACTCTTCCTAGTATGCATATTATTACAGAGTCTTTTCGCCAACCACAGCTGAGAGTTCAATGAGTAAAAAAAGCTTGTAGAAGCGCTAAATCTGTGTAGATCTAGTTGATAACAATTCTAAATCCTTGCGTCTTTGGTTCGATTCCAAGTCTTTCGCTCGATGGAAAGCACCTAATTTGATTGTTACGCCCGAGGTGGCACCTCGCCCTAGAGTGTTAGAAAAAGAATCATTTCGCCTTTTTAAATATAATCTGAGGCAGTTTATTCACGGAAACTTTAATGAAATGCGCAACGTTGTAGATAAAAGCGTCGTATTTGTCTAA